>CALKWP010000181.1 GCA_938004075.1 uncultured Methanomassiliicoccales archaeon | reverse complement strand
GCCGCAACAGCGACTGAAGTTCCGGAGAGCATCATGTAATCGTTTGCGGCATCACTGGAGTCCGCATTGATTGGGAACAGGGGGTTGTACAGCCCGGGCAGGTACGATTCCGCGACATCGTCGGATTTCGGCCCGTACACGTTCCCGCCGGCCTCGATTATGTCCGGCTTGACGCGGCCGTCCGCGACAGGACCGCGGGAGCTGGACTGCCTTATCTGGCCGGGGTCATCGGACTGCTCGCCCTGCAAAGGACGGATATTCTCGAAAGCACCCACGGAGAGCGCAAGCTTGCCGTTGCCCGCGCCGTTCACCGTGTTCGCCCTTGGCCCGTCGCTGCCGGATGCGAACAGCACCAATGCGCCGGAATTGGCGTTCATGAAGGTATCCGCGGTCGAATCATAGAGATTGCCCATGGCTGCCGGCCCCCAGGAGTTGGAGAATATCCTGGCGCCGAAGGTGTAGCCAAGCGACCACTCGGTGCTGACCAGTCCGGCCCTGAAATAGATGGTGGCTTCCGGTGCCCTCCCTGCGAAGCACATGCGGTCAGGGTATCCCGCGGGATTTGATGCAGCCAATTCATTGTAGATGCGGTTGCTGATCGAAAGCCCCAGATATGTTTCCATGTCGTATCCATTGCCTGCGATTACCCCGGTCATGAACGTCCCATGGCCGTCCGTATCGTAGCTAGAATCGGGGTTGGTCAGCCTGTAGCCCAACGGCCCGCTCGTGAAGTCCCTGTGTGTTGGGTCAATGCCCGAATCCTGAACATGAACTATCTGCCCCTGGCCCATGATGTTCTGCGGGAGATTCGACACAGTGTTCACCCACAGGTCATGCGCCTGCACTATCCGGCCAGACGCGCTGCACAAGGTCCTCATCTCGGGGAGGTGCTGGATGAGTAAAACCGAGTCCAGCCTCGCCACCATGGGAAGCTTCCATGCCGGAATCCAGCATGTCGCAGCCCCGTAATGCGTGTCCTCAATCTCCCAAGCGCCCAGGGTTCCCAGCTCCGCGATCATGCGGGATGTGTCAACATCAGGGCAAGCGAAGGCGGTGATGTGAATGTCGCCGGTCATTTCCATCAGGTTGGCGAAGACCTTGAACCTGGGCTCATAGGGCCCGATCCATTGAACATAATCCAGCGCTCGGAGTTCCGATTCCTGGCGGGTGTTCGCCCTCACCACGACGACTGTGTCGCCGATGCTGTGGAGAATCCGCCCGGCGGACTTCTCGACGCCGGCCGGCCAGTTGCCTTGAGCGGAACTGACGAACTGCACTATCCTCAGCTCGGTGCCGGGGTTCCGCCATTCCTGCGGGATGGAGTAACCGGTTTTTGTGTCGAACTCCAGGCCCTGCTCCTGCATTTTCAGAATTGCCGGACCCGATTCCGCAGCCGGCGCAATATCCGCAGTGCCGGATGTCAAAAGCGGGGCCATGCCCATGATTATCATTGCAGCAGCAAGTGTGATTGCAATACCTGCCCTCCTGTCCATGCTTCCAGCCCACGCTGCCCAGAACGTGCTTCCTCTCCTCATAACCGCGCCTTCTTTTGCCAAAGGGAATAATGAGCATAATAGTGTTTATATGTTATATATTACTATCGAATTAATTGCACCAATTCTACTAAATTGTTAAATGAATGATGATTAAACTGGCCGGCGCCGTGAAGCGCCGGCATTCATCAACTTATGGTTGCACGGTCCAGGTTGTGGTCGCCGTCACCCGGACCCAATATCCGTTGCCGTGAGACATCGTCACGGAGCCGAGGTTGGCCGTATCTGTGAAATACGGGCTTGCTGCCTGCCAGAGAGATACCATGTCAGCCACGCCAGGCAGTGTTGCGGACGCCAGCCTGTTCGTTGCGCTCGGATAGCCCACCAGATTCCAGCCGGCATAGAGGGTGATCGCAACGGTTCCGGGGTACGCCCCGGTGGATGGTACGGTCAACAGCTGGTCCGCGCCATTCGATGTGAGGTGCAGCCAGTACCCTTTCAGATTCTCGACGTTCGTGAAGGTGTTGGACGTCCCGCCCTTCCGGTAAACCAGCCACTTCTTCAGCTGGTTGTCCCATGTCTTGGCCACGTCCCAGTTGGTTCCGGCATCGCCGTTCAGGGTGTCGTTGAGCACGGTCTCGATGTGGCCCGAAACGGTAACCGGGTAGGAAATGAATGCCCAGGAACCGGCGCTCCTGCCGACCAGGCTGATGGAATACGGAACTCCGCTGGCGCCGGGCTCCTGGACGGCATTCGTGTTTGTCTCTTCGACGCCGTAGCCGTCGATCGCCCGGACGACGTACCACCAGAAAGTGGTATCAGCGGAGCCCTTGTTTGTGTCAACGTAAGAATAGGTGTCATATGCCACGCTGGCAATCTTATGCGCTGCGTCCCAGGGGCCGGATTGCGAGTCGGAGCGGTAGATGCTGTAGCCCGAGACAATGGTCCCACCGACAGTCCAGTTGAGGGTGTTATCCAGGAGGGGGTCGTGGGTGAGCGTATGCTTGAAGCCCGCAATGTTCGTGTTCAGGGTCGTCGTGCCCCATGCAACATACGAGCCTGATATTCCGTTGAGTGAGCCGGTTCCCCTTCTAATGTAGTAACTGACTGTCCATGGGTTTGCATCCAGGGTGCATGGGCCTAATGGTTCCGAGGTGAATATCCCCCTGGCAGTGGTGAGCCCGCCGGTCGTTGTTGCCACATATAGCCTGACAACAATGGAATCCCCGCTGGCAAGCGTTGCTGCTGGCGGAGTGTAAGAGGCGGATAGCATGCCGGCGGCATTTGCTGTGCGCCCTGCTGTGGCCACGGCGGTGCCGGATGTTATCTCTGTTTCGACACCTGCTGATGACCTTTTCCATAGGCGGATTCCGGCATATGTGTTGGTCCCGGTTGTGGTGCTGGTCTGATAATATGCGGCTGTGGAAGATTGGGTCAACCCCAGCGAATATGCGGTCAGCCCGTTGACCATTGCTTCGTTGGCCACGCCCCTCATGTACCTTGTCTCGGTCGTCGGGAATTCGCTCGGCCCCCAGCGCTCGACTGAAAGTCCCGGGGTTATGCTCTTCGAGATGTAATTGTACTCCGCTTGGCCGAGAGCATCCGTTGCCCTGACGACATAGTAATAGGTCTGGCCGGCCGTGAGCCCTGAATCCGTGAACTCAAGCGCTGTCCCGGTGTATATCGGCGTGCTGGCGTTGACCTGGGCGCTCGTCGGGGCGTAAGTGAACCTGTGAACCTTGTAGGTCAGTGGATCGTTAATTTGGAGTCCCGCATCCCAGGAAATTTTCACCGAGCCGCCCATCCCGGGGTTGGAGAGTGACTTCACGCCGCCGAATTCCGGCAGCTTGCGCGAGTTGTTGATATAGAACATGACGTCCCTGATGTCGTTGGCCGCGTTGCCGTCAGTGCCATAAAGCGTCTGGACTTCAGCCAGGAATGTCCCGGCCGTGGCGAAGTTGTATGTCCATGACAGTTCCTGGCTCGCGCCTGATGCCAGAGCGCCGACCGGGAGCTGCACCGGGCCGTGGATGATGGCCTGGGTCGGGTCAGTCGCGGAAATCACGAGGTCGTCCATATAGAACCCAGCAGCGGTCGTGCCGGCATCGGAGGTGAACCTGAACCTGAGCTTGAACTGCTCCGCGCCGAGGAAGCTGTTGAGGGACAGGGTGCGCTGCTGCCAGCTGGTCGCGGTGCCATCGTAACGGTTGATGAAGTCCCATGATTTGCCGTTGTCCCTGGAGCCCTCGACCATCAGGAAGTCGTAATACCGCTCGGTGTTGTAGTAGCTCCAGAACTGCAGGGTCGCGGAAGTGTACCGCTCCAGGCTGATAGGATTGGTCATCTGCAGCGACTGGATGGTGTTGTCGGTATACGCGCTTCCCGCGCCGCACCAGGCACTGTATGTGCCCAGATGCTTCTGTGCTGTCGAACGTGTCCAGACAGATGTCGAGTACGTTGTGTCATGGTCGATGATCGTCCACTGATTGGTCAAAGCTGACTCGATGTTGTCAGAGAACAGGGTCACCGTGCTGCCTGTGCCAATCTGCTTTATCGTGAGCTGGGTGTTGAACCCGGGAACCGCCACATCGCCGACGTTCTTTATCGCGCTGTCGATGCGGTAATTGCCTTTCGGGAAGTCTCCCATTTCCGTGAACGGCTCGAGAGTTATCGGGGCCACGTCGTCCGGGTAGGGGACCGTCACAGTCACCAGGCTGGAGTCCTTGCAGGAGGTGTTTGTCGTTGAGGTGGCATTCACCCATATCTTGTAAACGCCGGGAGCCGCCGCGCCCGGGACCGTGACGCTCAGCGTCGCAGTCCTGGTCTCATTCCTTGCCAGGGCCATTGATGTCGGGTTGACGCTGACAGTCCAGCCGGCCGGCGTTGTCCTGGATATCGTGAAAGAGTCCGCCCTGCGGCCGTCGTCGGTCACGTCCAGAACGACATTGCCGGTTGTGCCTTTCTTGATTGTCGCTTCAGCTGTATCAGGGGAAACGCTCACATGGTCGATGAGCTGGAATTTGTTGTCCGCAAGCTTGCAGAGCAGCATGATCGCAGGGAGATTGTCCTGGCATGCCGGTATTACCTTGTCCTCCCTGGGGTGGAACAGGTCATAGGTGCCGGTGACCGCGGTGTCCGCGTCATTCACGTTCGGGTACATCTCTATGCAATAGGCGAATGTCCCGAGCTCGCCATACAGCCAGTCATCGTCCGAGCCTGCTGTCGGGTAGAGGCCGCTGGACTTCTGGGGCGTGTATCCCGGGTAGGCGCTTCCCGCTTTGTTGGTGATTACGCCGGCCATGCCTTCCGCAACGGCTTTCAGCGCGTAGTGGTCAGGCGCGTTCTCGTAGCTCCATCCCCACGGATAGAGAATGAGCTGGCTGTAGGTGTGGAATGAAATTGCGAAAACGAATTCATGCTGCCTGGCGAAGTCCCGGATCGCCGCCGACTCCGGCTCGGAGAAGGGGGATGGTCCGCCGTAGGTGTCATATGTCGTGTCCGATGTCGCGCCGGCCGCGCCCCACAGGAACCCGTAATTGCGGTTCAGGTCCACGCCGTCAGCTGGCGGGTTGAACGTGCCGCTGTTGTCGTTGTCCCGGGCGTTCCTCCTCCATCCGTATGGCTGGACCGAATGGGTTGCAGGGTTGTCCCCCACGGAATCATACACCCTCCCGTCCGGGTTGGCGGTCGGTATTATCCATATCTGGCGGGTGTTGACTATGTTGGTTATGGTGGCGTTTGTCCCGTAGAAGTTCGTCAGGTATCTCATGGTGTAGAGCGCAATCTCGATCGTCAGCCATTCCCTGGCATGGTGGTTGGAGTTGAAGTATACCTCTGGCTCGCCCTCCTCCTCCACCTGCGGGTTATCGGATATCTTCATCGCCCAGATGTCCCTGCCCTGCCAGGACTTGCCGATGCTGACGAGCTTGGTTATCTGAGGGTAAGTTTCCGCTATCCAGAAGAGCTCGGTCTCCATCTCGGGGATGGAATGGTAGACCGTGCTGCCATTGAATGTCGGCCAGGGGTTGTAGTCCCACTGGGGCGTCGGAAGCGGCTCTGCGGCACTTACCTC
Organism: uncultured Methanomassiliicoccales archaeon; assembly: GCA_938004075.1. Taxonomy (GTDB): domain Archaea; phylum Thermoplasmatota; class Thermoplasmata; order SG8-5; family SG8-5; genus UBA147. The sequence continues at coordinate 3,570 of CALKWP010000181.1, read as the reverse complement.
AATTTCCTGCACCGAGCCGGAATCCACGGTTCCGATGAACACGAAAGATGATAGAATCATTGCCACGCTCAAACTCACTGCCCAGATAAGCTTCGAGAATCGCTCCAAAGGAAAGACCTCCAGTATTGCTGAGCGTATAATATCGTTTATGATAATAATGGTTGCGCCGGTTACGGTTCCTTGAGTCGCCCAGAGATTGTCCGCCCCAACGCAATCGCACCAATCTTAATTTTTTCATACACAGAAATCGCCGTGAACAGAAACCTAGAGCGCGGGTATTCCTTTGCTTAAGGCTGCACGGTCCAGGTTGTGGTCGCCGTCACCCGGACCCAATATCCGTTGCCGTGAGACATCGTCACGGAGCCGAGGTTGGCCGTATCTGTGAAATACGGGCTTGCTGCCTGCCAGAGAGATACCATGTCAGCCACGCCAGGCAGTGTTGCGGACGCCAGCCTGTTCGTTGCGCTCGGATAGCCCACCAGATTCCAGCCGGCATAGAGGGTGATCGCAACGGTTCCGGGGTACGCCCCGGTGGATGGTACAGTCAACAGCTGGTCCGCGCCATTCGATGTGAGGTGCAGCCAGTACCCCTTCTGGTTCTCCACGCTCGTGAAGCCGTTGTTGGTCCCGCCCTTCCGGTAAGTGAGCCACTTCTTCAGCTGGTTGTCCCAGGTCCTGGCCACGTCCCAGTTCGTGCCGCCGTCGCCGTTGGCGGTGTCATTCAGAACGGCCTCGATGTGGCCCGAAACAGTTACCGGGTAGGATACGAAAACCCATGTGCCAGCACTCCTGCTGACCAGGCTGATGGAGTATGGGACGCCGGCGGCGCCGGGCTCCTGCACTGGCGTTGGCGCCGAGTACGCGACGTTCACCGCCAGAACCCTGTACCACCAGTAAATTGAATCAGCCTGGCCCATCCACCTGTCAACGAATGTTGTGGTCCCGGATGGAACGATGCCCGCGAGCTCGTAAGTTCCCGATTGCGTGTCGCATCTCAGAACCCTGTAATATGAAGCTCCGGCGCTGGCGGTCCAGTTGAGCGTGTTGTGTTCCATTGGCATGCTCAACGCCGAGAACCTGAAGCCAGAGATGTAGGAGTTGTATGTGCCAGTCCCCCAGGCCACGAATGAGCCAGAAAGTCCGCCGACCGTGCCGGTGTTCCTGCGGATGTAATAATACACTGTCCACTGGTTGTTGCTGAGTGTGCCTGGCCCCAAAGGCTCAGTGACGAACTCCGCCCTGGCAGTGGTGAGGCCTGCCGTGGATGTGGCCACATACAGCCGGATGACAATGCAATCGCCCCTGCCCAGAGAGGTGGATGTCGGCGTGTAAGTAGCTGAGACCAGGCCCTGGTTGCTGGATGTCCGGCCTGCCGTGGCAACAGCAGTCCCTGATGTTATCTCCGTCTCGGCTCCAGCTGGAGTGCGCTTCCACACTCGAATTCCCGCGTATGTGTTAATCGCGGTTGACACGCTGGTATGGTAATAGGTGAGCGTGGTTGACTGGCCAGTGCCCAGAGAGTGCCCCAGCAGGCCATTCACCCTGGTTTCCGAGGGTATGCCCCGAAGATACCTGGACAGAGTTGTTGTTGAGTTGCCCGGCCCGTAGTGCTGCACTGTGAGGCCGGCCACATGGCCCGAGTCTGCCATGTCCAGCTTCTTCCCCCACAGACCGTCGATGGCGAATTCGATGGACTCGGGAGACGATGAGATCCGGAATGTGTCGTTCATGGAGTAACCGTGCTGGGTGAGCATTCCGAGGTTCAACTCGTAATATCCGTTGGAATCGGTGTTGATTGTCAACGTCTCCCCTGTGACTGTGTTGGAAAGCTCGACAGGCGTGCCAGGCACCGGGGCTCCGGCAGTGAGCACATGCCCGAATATTATGTATGGCGCCGGCGGGAACAGGTCGGTCGTGCCGTCCCCCAGATCCACATCCGCGACCCTGGATTGGTAAATGAGTGCATCGTCCACGTCCTGGTTTATGGCCATGATGTTGGCAGTCGTCGGGTAGAATCCCGCGCCGCCGGTGGCCAATTCAAAGCAATAGCTCTGCAGCCCCTTGGCCTCGTAGGTCCAGTCTATTGACCCGCCAGGAGCGCTGTAGCCGATGGTCTGGTCCGGCCTTCCCACTGTGTATGTGGTGGCTGCGCCCATCTGGGTCGTGAAATATGTCATCTTTGCAGCGGCGCTCCTGAACCAGGCTTCGTGTGCTGACGGGACGGCAGCGTAGCAGGGAGGTATGAGCAACGTGCCAGCGTAGCTATGAATGTCCTGGAATGAGTCCACGTCGTTGATTGTGATGAAGTCCCTTATGGCCTGTGTCTCGTACTCCGAGAAAGGCGAGGGACCGCGGTAATCATCTGCGCTGGTGGTGGGGTTACCGCTGCTCCACATGATGTCCCAGTTCCTGTTCAGGTCCACGCCGTATGTCCCATCCCCGTTGTTGCGCCTGTCCTTGCGCCAGCTCAGCCTCAGGGCGTAGTTGCCGTTGCCGTCATAATTGTACCCGTCCGGGTTGGACATTGGGAGAACATAGACAATCCGGTTGTTCAATAGCCAGTGTATCGTGTCATTGGAATCGTAATTGTAGAGCATGAGCCATGCGAAGTATGCCGCGGCCTGGGAGCCGGACCATTCCCTGGTGTGGATGTTGCCATTGATCAGGACGGATGGCTTGTCCCCGGTGACGCCCTCCTCGCTCGAGGTGAGTTTCAGCACCCAGAGGTCCCGGCCTTCCCAGGAATTGCCGATGTCAATCTTTGTGACAAGGCCGGGGTACTCGGATAAAAGCGTGTTGTACCACGTGTCCAGTTGCGCCAGGGACGGATAGATAGTCCTGAAAGGATAATCGGAAGCGGCCGTCACAAGCTCCGGTTGAGAGAATATTGCCTCATCTTCCGGCGCCTCGGCAGCGATGAGCGTGCCTGAGAGAATCATCGAAAATACCATCAATAAGCTCAATATCTTACCAGAGACCAGTCTCATGCCCGCGCCTCCTCGATGAACCTGCAAGCCCAATGTGGATAATAAAGATTGTTGCTGAATAGGGAGCGCAAATCCTATTATACCGGATTGAAGATGTTGATGATGCATGAACATCCTTATCGACATCGGCCATCCAGCCCACGCGCATATTTCGTTCCGGTAACTCATTGCTTCTAAAATGGTGGAATTACCGGCCATACGCATTGGGAAATATTGTTTGAAAATGACTACCCATGGCGAATACTTTCATCGTTTGTATTTAGCTCTCGTATTCACCGATTGCATGCAGAATGCTGCAAGCCACATGGCGCTTGATTTAGCATCCAGAACGTTCCCGCGCCATCGTCGGATTCGGCATTAGAGATTGCCAGTGATCGAATCCAACACGCGCAAATCCTATTATACCGGAAAAGAGATTTGCTCGTGATGAGAATATTAATCGACATCGGTCATCCTGCCCATGTCCATTTCTTCCGGTATGCCATCCGGGAACTGGAGAAGCAGGGCCATTCCGTGAAGGTGACCGCGCGCGACAGGGACGTGACCATCCGGCTTCTGGAGGCATATGGAGTCACGTATTCAA
>CALKWP010000180.1 GCA_938004075.1 uncultured Methanomassiliicoccales archaeon | reverse complement strand
TGGGCCCGGGATAACAGGTCCGGTTCATTTCTCAGCGCGTTCGAGAACATCACGAAAGGTTGCGTGCCGTCAATACTCGCCGCTCCTGAAAGGATGTCGATATTCAGGGCCAGAGCATGTTTTTTGAATTCCGCCAGTAAACGTGATTTTCCTATTCCCGCCTCACCGGAGAGAAGGGTAGTGGAGCCTTTCCCAACGAGCGCATCATCCAGCCTATTCTTCAAGAGCAGAAGTTCCTCTTCTCTTCCCACGAATCCTTTTCCCTCGAAAGCGGTTGAATCCAAATCAAGCCTCCGTTACTGTAACTGCATGGCGATAGAAATAGTTTGCCAAATCATCGGGTTATGGCAATGCCCAGCACCATCATAGCCGAGACGGCAAAGGCCAGCCTGGCATCGCCGGTGGTGAATAGCACAAAGGCGACCAGTCCGCCGCCGAGGATGCGGCCAGTATTGAGAAGCAATTCCCTGGTGATGGAGCATGACGTGTACCGCTTCTGCATGCGATCGGTCGCCATCGCGAACATCAGTATCTGGAGCATGGGGACCAGGAGATAAACGCCTCCGGCCAGTATCAGGTATGTGCCCAGGTCAGGAGCCAGCGAGATGCCGAGGATGAGCGGCACCGATAACAGCGCAACCGCTTTGACGTAGTTGTGCCGATGACCCCTTCTGTCCGTCAATCTGGCAACTATGATGGACGCGATTCCGCCGGCAAGGTTGAACAGCGCGAAAAGGTATCCCAAGCTGGATTCAGTCTGCATGAATATCAAGGAAATAAGCGGAACGGCTGTCCACCAGACACCCTCCTGACCGCCTTCGAAGAATATTCCAAGGGCAAGCTTATCTCCCATTCCACGCGTCGTTAGTCCCCCCCTCATAGGCTTTGAGTCCGTGCTATGGCTCAGCATGATAAGGGCTGCGTTACTGGCCAGAGCAATGAAAGCCGCCGCGAATATGATGCCATAACCCACCGATTCGATGAGATAACCGCCGATTATCGGGCTGGCAAGGCCAATAACCGGGAACACAAGGAAGAAATACCCGATCATCTCGCCGCGATTCTCCTTCGTTGTCTGGCGGAGCATCAAGACATTGTATGGCACCCAGAATGCCACAATGTATATCCCAAAGAATGCAGGGGCAATGCACAGCAGCCATTTCCCGTCTAGAATCACAAAACTGAGATAGAAGCAGCTCTGAGCTAGAACGCCAATGGACATCCACACCCTGGGCTTCCTGAAGCCGAACTGGGCGAATAGAAGGCAGAGCGCCGATGCCCATATGAAGCCCTGAAGATAGAAAAGGGATGACTCAAATACCCCCACGCCTGAATTGATCAGAAACACAATGCTGAAGGCCCCTGCCAGGGTGGCGGCTATGGTCACCAGAATCTCGATTATGATAAGATGGGCAAGCGTCCTGCGCATGTTTGCAGGATATTATTCCTGTATTTGGAGATATCTTCTACTATTACTTTCGGTGACCCCCCCGATTGAGATATATATACTCTATCAACCTATTTTCACTCATGGTTGCACTCGATAAGATCATCCGACTTGCCAGTGACGGGCGTTTCGATTCTCATGGCCCGGATGTTTACTCCGGCCCGATTGACTTGAACAAGGTCAGGATGCTCGGCGAAGGAACGAAGCATGATACCTGTGCCTCCACAGCTTCAAAGCGCAAAGTGAATGACTCCGCTGACCACATCGGGAATGTGATGCGCTCCGGAATTTGCCATGCATTCGCCCCGGATGGCAGATGCGTGAGCCTTTTCAAAACACTCTTCACCAATGCGTGCCAGCATAACTGCGCTTACTGCCCCAACTCCACGGCAAGTTCCGGTTCCAGCATCGCCACCTACACACCGGAAGAACTGGCCAGGATAACGCTGCAGCTTTACAGGGCCAATACCGTCGAGGGGCTTTTCCTCAGCTCGGGAGTCGCAGGCGATGAGACCAGGATGATGGAGCAGATGATTGAAACGGTTGACCTTCTGCGCAACAAATATCATTTCATGGGTTATATTCATTTGAAAATATTGCCTGGCACATCCCGTGACCATATCAAGCAGGCAATGGAATTGGTGGACCGCGTCAGCCTGAATGTGGAAACTCCTGGGAAAGGCTTCATGAGCGAACTCAGCACAACCAAAGATTACGAGGTTGACATTCTGCGACGCCAGGGATACATCCGGGACCTTGTGGCAAAAGACCGATTGCCAGCAGGCCAGACCACTCAATTCGTTGTGGGCGCTGCGGGAGAATCAGACCGCGAGATATTCGCAAGGATGCTGTACGAATACAATGTAATGGGTCTGAAGCGCCAGTACTTCTCGTCATTCATCGCGGTGGACGGGACGCCCCTGGGTCACGAGAAGACACAGCCAAGGTGGCGTGAGAATCGTCTGTATCAGACGGATTGGCTTTACAGGGTCTATGGTTTCGATCGCAAGGAAATATCCATGGCATTCGATGAAGATGGCTTCATTGGAAACAAGGATCCGAAGAGGACCATTGCCATCAACACTCTTGAAGGCCCGCTGGACCCGAATACTGCATCCAGGGAGGAATTGCTCCGAGTGCCGGGTATAGGCCCGAAGAGCGCATATCGCATCGTGAACATAAGAAAAAGGGAAAGGATAACGAGGAACGCCCAGCTGAAGGCGCTGGGCGTTCGCGTGGGCCATGCCAGAACATTTCTCAAGTTGGGCGGATGGCATGATTCTACATTGAAAGGGTGGACCGCATGAATTGCTCTGTGCCAAATAATTTCATGAGAATATTGAACAGGCATGTGGATTGCACACCCTCGATACTGAGCAAGGCATCGGTTCTGAGCCGGGAAGAAGTGGAATTCTCCACCGATCCAGAGGTGATAAGGATTCGCGGAATGGTGAATTCCGTGCTTGCTGAAAATCACATGATGAAAGCCTTCGTCAGATTGAAACCACAGGGCGAGAAAATCCTGTACGGTTACATGAAACCCGAACATGACATCTGGGCGCTTGTTGGCAGGTTCTTTGCGAAGCGCTTCCCTGGAACCGTTATAGTCCTTGGCAATAATCTGCTGAGCCATGTTTTCCTGTTTGACGGCAATGCCGTCAATCATTCAAAGACCCGCTCGCTGACAATGACTTTGAAGGACCTCAAGAAATTGCTTGGCAAAACCGAAGCGGGCAATACCGAAGCCCTGTGGGAGGCATATTACTGGAGCCAGTACCGGCCGGAAGCAAAGAACACCAGATACTTCAAGCAGAATGTCAGGGCGAAGTATGTTAAATCCGCTGGCATAACAGCGGAGACGGATTCCGGCGGCACAAGACTTGAGGATTTCTTTGCGATAGTTTGATTAATGCATGTGCGTTTTATGCTTTTATGTGTGAGAATGAGATACACCAACAAATTCCCAACATCGAAACAGACCGGCTCATAATGCGCATCCTTACTGGGGATGACATCCCTTTCATATTTCAGATATTCAGCCTGGAAGAAACCAACAGATATGTTTCCAATCCCCCTGTGAAGAACATGAATGAGGCCAGGGAGATATATGAGAAATACTGCAAGCCGAAACCTCACCTCTTTCGGATCGGTATGGTTCTGAAGGAATCAGGAAATCTGATTGGAACATTGGGTTTGTACAGCATAGACATGGAGAAACGCAGTGCGACATTGGGTTTTGACCTTCTGCCCGATTACTGGGGCCATGGATACATGACCGAAGCGTGCTTTGCATTGCTTGATTATGCATTTGAGGAGATGGAATTGAATCGCATCCAGGCATCCGCAGAACCCGAAAATATTCGCTCTGTCAGAGTAATGGAGCGCCTTGGTTTTACCCGTGAAGGCATCCTGCGACAATTGGATTATTACAAGGGAGCGTTTCATGATGATGTGATATTCTCAATGTTGGGCGATGAATGGAAATTGAAACGGAACGATTATTAACTACCTGCACGATGAAATACCGATGCACAGAATCAAGGTCCGTCGAATGGGCAGCAACATTCTGGTCATAGAGAACGGCAAGCCATTCATGGCAAAACCGGAAGGCTGGAACAAGACTGGAATAGTCAATTCCTTGAAGAGGGCATTCACGCTGAAATATGAAATGTACAATGAAAAAGACATCATGGTGAGCGGCGTTGAATTCGATTCCATTCATAATTATTTCATAATCAAAAAAGATTCTGGAAATTTCGCAATACAGATCCCACTCTTCTACCTCAACGCACAGAAATATTTCATCAACGAAAAATTATCGGGGTTCCAAATTTGGCCCGTATGGGAGAAATCCGATGAAAAAACCGATATAGAAATAGTGATAGAAGCAAAGAAATCTCTCACTGAATACTCCATCGAGTTCAATTGCACTGACGACAATTTTCAATTCATACTGAAGGAATTTGCGCTGGGTTTCATCATACGCTGGATGTCATATCTATATTAATATATTATATTTACAGAATATATTTATTCGCGCCAAATATATTCAGAACATCCAATTGATAGTAAAAATATTCAATTCAATAAAAAAGTAGGAGTGTCCACCTGTTGACAGCCTGTGAAACAGAAAGCATCACGGCGAGTCATCACGGGTGTGACACTCGAACCTTTTGCCCGCGATTACTTCTTCTTGGCTGCGGTCTTCTTCGCGGGGGCCTTCTTCTTCGCCACAGGCTTCTTTGCTGGTGCCTTCTTGGCGACTGGCTTCTTTGCCGGCTTCTTTGCCGGCGCTTTCTTCTTCACTACTTTCTTTGCTGCTTTTTTCGGTGGCATAATATTTCCATCCCGTAGATCTTCATGATCTACTGAATGGTAATTGGTTTAATAATATATAAAACATATGTATAATTTAAATCATAAATGAATATATATATAATTAATTGTATGGATAAAATCGTTTCACAAATTTCATTATTTTCAATAATTTTTATCACAATTTGAACAATAGCCAGATGCGATTACATAAAAATATATATTTAATATAATTTATTTAATATTTTAACTTTTCATCATTCCTCGAATATTTTGAAAAATATTTTTCATGTATAAATTCTTCGCCGCTTTAGATTAACTCTGAAATTATTTCACGGTTTCTATTTTTCATTGCATCTAATCAAATAATATTATCTTAATTCAATTATAAATAATCAATCACCTGATAAATAATGTAATCTATTTTATCTGCCATTATTCGTCATATTGGGTTGTATGATATCGCCGCTCTCACACTTTCCCCCAGATGAACTTCTCCGCTCCTGAATCGGGCACTGTGGCGATGTACGCGTGGAGATTTGTTCTGTGAATGTCATCAATTTCCAGTATCACCTGTGCAAATTCCAGAGCTTGGTAAAATCTTGTTGTCAGTTCATGGATATGGCGCTGGTCTCCCTCGGTTGCGCTGGTTATGATTGCAGCGAATATCTTAACCGGCTTGCGCCCCTCAAGCATCAGGAGCTTTGTCAGATCCTGTGCGACTTCTCTTGTGGTGTAAAGCGCCGGCCCCTTCCATTCCATATGTATCCGCGGATCGTCCCTGATGACAAAATCGAATTTTCCCGGGTGGCCGCTGTCTAGTGCGTTCTTTTGAGTTGTCTTGGGTCGATTGAGGTTAAATTCCTTCCACGAATAAAGGGCTTTGGTTGGATGGTCCGGAATGATTATCAACTCCTTGTAAGGGTCTACTTTCTGGTCCACATAATGCCTTGTCGCCAGGCTCGAGAACTGATGGTGGAAGAACTGTTCATTGAGTATGCTTTCCCGTTTCCCCTCGCGGATCATCTGTTCTGTCCTCGCAAGTATGTTGTCCATAATTCTCTCGATTTCCGCAACCTTCATTTCTTCACCGATGCTATATTGTCATAGAAATAGAAATAAGTGTCGAAACACTAGGGGTTAGCATGCAAATCACACCGATTCGCGTAGGTATCGATAATTTCAGCTATCTTGTGCAATGCACCCAGACTCAAAAATGCGCATTGATAGACCCCGGGAACAATGCGAGCGAAGCCATGAAGTTCATCGGTTCGAAGAACCTTGAGTTGGTTTGTGTGATTGATACGCATCATCACCGGGACCATACCGCTGATAACTCCCGCCTTGCCGGATTGTACTGTTGCGAGATATTATCATCTGTAGAAGATGCTAGCATGCTTGAGGACGTCACCAGGACAGTATCGGATGGCGAGATTCTGATGGTGGGCAATATGCGCCTTGAGTTCCTTCTCACGCCAGGCCATACACCTGGGAGCTTGTGTGTCCTTGCTGATGGGAAGGCGCTTTTCACAGGTGATACCCTGTTCATCGGCGATTGCGGAAGAACCGATCTGGCGGGCGGAAGCAACCCGCAGTTATTTGCATCCCTGCAGCGCATAAAATCTCTTCCCGACGATGTAATAATTTATCCCGGTCATGATTACGGGGAAGTTCCATCCGACAGCCTGGGCAATCAGAAGAAGGTGAATAAAACATTACTTGCCGGTTCGATGGAAGAATTCGCGCACATCCCCTAATCATCTATTGTATGTAATACTGTTTATGTAATTATTATTACGAAAATAAGCAAATACTATTGTTGTTGTGCGTAATTAATCACAAAACTATAGACTATGAACAACTCTTTATCATGAATTATAATTATTACGGAATATCTAATATTATTACACCAATTTCAGGTCGCTGCGGATCCTTCCGTCCCTTATCTCGACGATTCTGTCTGTTTGCTCAGCTATTTTTCTGTCGTGCGTTACGATTATGAATGTTGTTTTGAATTTGGCGTTTATCATTCTGAAATAGTCATAGACATTCTCGCTGGTGTCGGAATCCAGGTTGCCGGTTGGCTCATCCGCCAGAATAATTTTGGGGTTGTTGATAAGCGCTCTTGCAATGGCCGCCCTCTGCTGCTGGCCACCGGACATCTTTGTGGAGAGGTTGTTCTTCACGTCCTTCAGGCCGAGGAGGTCCATTATCTCGTCAGCCCTGCTGCTGGAATCCTTGTCTGCTGCTCTTTTAATCTGTGCAGGTATCATGACATTTTCTCTGGCTGTGAATTCCGGAAGCAGATGATGGAACTGGAAAATGAAACCGATTGTTTCGTTTCTCAGCTCGGCAAGCTGATCCTTCCTCATCTTTGCGGTTTCCTTGCCTGCGATAATGAGGCTTCCGGTCGTTGGCCTGTCCAGCGTTCCCAGGATATTCAGCAATGTGGATTTCCCGCTTCCTGATTGGCCTATGATTGAGTTGAAGCTGCCCTCCTCAAAAGCAAGGTCTATATCGTAAAGGACCTGGGTATCCACCGCGCCTCTGTATATCTTGGCGATCTTCCTGGCTTCCAGTATGTTAGCCATTGCGAATCACCTCCACAGGGCTGAGCTTTGATGACTTTCTCGCGGGAAGGAGCGATGCGACTATTGATGATATTATTGCAATAGTTCCAGAAAGCGCGATGAATTTGAAGTCTATTATCAATTTGATCAGAGGCTCCTCTTCGCCGCTGCTGGTGCCGAAAATGAATCCGTACAGCAGGAAGAGGCCGATGAGTATGCCGCCGATGGCGCCCATTATGCCAAGGAGAAGGCCCTGATAAAGGAATATCAGGCTTGCGGTCCTGTCTTTTATTCCCATGGCCTTCAGTATGCCTATCTGCTTGGATTTCTGAAGCACGGTTATGGCTAGCACACTGGTGATAGCTATGACAACCGAAATAAGGACGAAAGCCTGTATCATATAGCTGGAAAGGCTCTGGCTCTGAAGCGCGTTCAGAAGGTCCTCGCTGTTATCCTTCCAATTTGTGGATTTCAGAGTAGCATCATTAAGTTGAATCGTAATACTCGTTGCAATTGTGTCTGCCATGAACACATCATCTACCTGAACCTCTATCGCGTCTACCGAACTGCCAAGATTGAATATATCCTGGCATATGTCAAGATTGGCAATGATCTGATTATCGGTGAACGAGTTGCCGGATTTGTAAATTCCTGTAACTGTCAGATTTATTATGGTCCTATCCCAGTTCACGACGCTTATTGTTGAGTTCACCGGAACCAGCAGCTCGGAATTCAGGACGGTGCCAACCAGCACATGGTCTTGCGCGGTCGGCATGCTTCCCTCGATTAATGAATCGGGGATATCATACATGGAACTTGCAGAAGCAAGGTCAAGCCCTTTAATCCCGGAGGATATGTTTCTATTTTGATAGGAAACCAAAGTATAAGAAAATGCGCTGGCAGTGACCCCGGTCACCCCTTCCATGTCCCGGATTTCCGCTGCTGTTACGCTCCAATCGCCGATTCCCTGGCCTTCCACATTGGATTCAATCGTGATGTGCGGCGCAGTTCCGGTCACAGCATCCACCAGGCCCACCTGCAGGCTGCTGATGAGTATCCCGACGAAAAGCTGAACCGAGATTGCAATCGCCAGCCCCAGAACTATCAGCACCGTCTGGCTTTTTCTTGACGTGAGGAACCTCAGGGCGATCTTGAAGGCAACCATCAGGCATCACCGAAGAATTTTCTAATATCCTCGAAATTCTGGAGATGGGCATCAACGCCCATTTCTTTATGCGTGTCCGGGTTCATCCTGAATGCGTTTCCGCCGACCACAATCTTGAAATCCAGTGATTTTTCTTTGCGCAGTGCCTTGAGCTCTTCCACTAGATCCTTTGCCGCAACCAGGTTGTAGATGTTGGTCACGCTGATGCCTATTATTTGCGGTTTGATATGCTCAAGCGCTCCCATCAATTCCCTCTGCGGTGTGTTGGCGCCCACAAATATCACATCGAACCCAAGCATCGTGAAGAAGTCAGCCACCATCCTGGCCCCTATCTCATGGTATTCTTCCTTCGGGCAGCCGATGAGAACCTTTCCACCTCTGGACCTGCCGTATTTCTCCGCTTCGCAGACCACGTAAGGGTAGCAGCACTCGATGATTGTGCGTATGATGGATGTCCTGACATGCTCCTTCCAGATGCAGAATGTCTCGTCCTGCCAGCAGACAAGTTGGTTCTGAGCCGGCGTCAGCACCTCTCTGTATAATGTAAGAATATCTATCTCTTTCTTCTCCAGTTTATCCAGTATCAATTCTACGCATGCCTTCTTGTTCTCGGCCTCGAGGCATTTCATCAACTCGTCATACAGT
>CALKWP010000179.1 GCA_938004075.1 uncultured Methanomassiliicoccales archaeon | reverse complement strand
GGCCACCACCGAGATCTACACTCTTTCCCTACACGACGCTCTTCCGATCTTGGTTCACTGCCGCGCCCATGCCATCCAGTACAACCCGGAAACCGGAATTCATGAGCGTCATCATCATCTCCTGGGTTCTGCCGACCGCGAATGCCGGAATGATGGCCAGGCCGCCGCGCTCGACGATTTCCCTGGTCTTGTTCAGGAAATGGCGTTCTGTCTCGTTCCTTGGCGGGTGGTCCCTTCCGGAATACGTGCTTTCTATTACCAAGGTGTCGCATTTGACTGGTTTTGCGCCGCTCACCAGATTGGAATCCAGCGTGTTGATGTCGCCGGTGAACAGAAGCGTTTTTTCGGAGCGCACCTCGAACATGGTTGCGCCCGGTATGTGGCCGGCCGAATGAAGCTGAACATCCATCCCGCCAACGTCCAGGATATCGCCAAACGTCGCTTCCTGGAAATGGCGCTTCAGGAGCTTCACATCGCCTTTGTCGTAAGGGGCAGGATATCCTTCGAGAAGCGACACTTTCACGCTGTCTTCCAGCAGCATGCTGCCGACGATAACTGACGCCTTGGTCGCCACAACGTCCATGCCGTAGGTCGCGCAGAGCCACGGAATCATGCCAGAGTGATCAATATGAGCGTGGCTGAGGAATGCCAGGTCCACGACTGGCGGTTTCATGGGATACTTCGGGGGCTTGGATGGCGTGAGCCCGCAGTCGAACAGCATGCGGATGCCCTTCTCCTCGAGATAGGCACTCATGCTACCAACCTCGCTTGCGCCTCCCAGCATTGTGAGTTTCATGGGAATAGGAATGCTTCCTATGTTTTTATAATTACCCATTGAACCGGGCAGTTTATTTATTCATCAGGGACATCAGGGTGTTATGGATGAGCGAAAGATTCTCCTCGCCGTCGGCAACCCGATGAGAGGCGACGATGGCATCGGCCCTTACGTTGCGCAATTGATGGAGTCCATGGATTTGCCCGAATGGAATGTGATAAATTCCGAGATGGCGCCGGAGAATTTCACCGGCCTCATCAGAAGGGAGCATCCTGAAATGCTGGTGATATTCGATGCGGCCGACATGGGCCTGGCGCCTGGAGAGGCCAGGTTGATACCGCCTGAAAAGATTGGCGTGATGCATTTCTCGACTCATGCGATACCGTTATCGGTGTTCATGGGGCAGATGAAAGAATGCGCCGGAGAAGTCATTCTGCTGGGGGTGCAGGTTGACACGGCCAACGTGGAGCTTGGAAGGGAGATTTCGCCAGATGCTATGCTGTGGGCGGAGCGGGCTGTTGAGCAGCTGGTTGAGCGGGGGCCGCGAAGCTTCCCGAGTCTTTGACTATCAGCGCGTCCGAGTTCTTATCCGCATCAGCCATCAGGAACTCGCCGGTCATTTTTATGCAATCCTTGGGGCAGGCTTCCACGCACATCTCGCAGAACGTGCATCTGCTCATGTAGAATTTGACCTTGCTGCCCTTGGCCTTACCGTCGGGACCGGGGATGTGCTCGATTGCGCTGGCGGGACATACTTTAATGCACATCTTGCAGCCGATGCATGCCTCCCGGTCGTATGCTATCTTCCCGCGGTAATGCTCCGGGGCCGGCACCGGCGGCGTTATCTGTGCCTTGCCGCTGGTCACTGCGTCCATGGTCGCATGCATGCTGGCAGGCGCGTATTTCACAGGGAACCGGTTCGTGTAAGGCCGGCTGAACAGCTGCTTCAGGATGAGGCCTAAATTAGGGTTTGCCATGTCAGAAACCTCCGTTTATGCAGATGTAAATCAGAAGCATTCCGATTGCCGCGATGGCTCCGGTCGTGAACATGTAGAATGAACTTGCTCTGTCTATCTTGACGCGGGGCATCACAACCCTGACGACAGTCACCGATACCAGCAGTATCAGGAATACCTTGAGGAGGAAGAAAGCGCCATCCAGCGCCCAGGCGGTGACTGCGTATCCGCCGAGTTCCGGGAGTCCGGAGAAGTACGACGAGATTCCCCATGGGAAGAATAGCGCAATCACGAGAGAAGCGATTGCCAGGCTCTTCACCGCATCGGCCAAGTAGAACATACCCATGTTCCTGCCGGAGTATTCCGCGAGCACTCCGCCCGCGAGCTCGGTCTCGGCTTCCGGTTGGTCGAATGGTATCTTCGCCAATTCTCCGGGTATCACCATCAGCAGCGAGGCCAGCAGGAGGCAGAGGCCGATGATGCCGAGCATCCCGACCATGCTCCACGGGTCGATTGCGAGCTTCAGGGTGAGACCTTCAATTCCGCCAGATGATAGTATCATGGCCCTGCTGAAGACCACTATGGCCAGCGGCAGTTCGTAGCTCATCATGACGACCATCTCCCTCTGCGCGCCAATAGCGCCTATCGGGGAGCCGGAAGAGAAGCCGCCAATGGCCATTGCCAGGCTGGGGAACGCGAACAGGTAAACGACAAGGATCAGGTCGCCGAAACCCCCAAGCACCGGCTTTAACGGGCCGATGGGCATGTAAAGCATTATCACAATGGCGCTGGTAAACGCGACCAGGGGCATGAGATTGAAGACCCAATCAACCGCGTGATAGGGGACGATATTCTCTTTCTGAAAGAGCTTGGAAACATCCCAGAACGGCTGGCGCAGCGGGGGGCCGATGCGGCCCTGCATCCTGGCTGCGAGCTTCCTGTCGACACCTTTCAAGCCAAGGCCGACATAGATCGATGCGATGGCCACGATGGCAGAAAGAATCAGTTTGACTGCTATCGCCTGGATCATGGGCTCACCTTCCTCTGGTACGCCCTTGTCTTCCGGATGCTGGCCCTGTAGAAATCTTCATTGCTGAACAGCTTTTCCTTGCCGGTATCCTGGTCAACGACAGTGACGCGGTCCATGCATCCGATGCACGGGTCAACGGCAGCCGCGATGATTGATACATCTGCTATCTGGCAGCCCGGAAGCATCTTGGTCCAGGCAAGTATGTTGTTGTATGTTGATGCGCGCACCTTCCAGATGGACACATTCTCATCGCCGGCGTTCAGCTTGACATAATGAATCATCTCGCCTCTCGGGGCCTCATTGAGCCCGAGAGCTTCGCCTTCCGCCTTCTTCATGTGCTGAAGAAGCTTTGTCATGTTGCTCTCCCAGCGTATGGGACCGGGGGGCATATTGTCAAGGCAGAACTCGATTATGTCCAGCGATTGAACGACTTCCTGAAGGCGGACGAGCGTCTTGGCGTAAGTGTCACCGTTGTTCTCATAGCCCATCTTCTCGGGAAGGCAGTAATCCAAATCGAGGTCGGCATACCCGCCGAACGGCTGATCTATCCTGACGTCCTTATGAACGCCGGAACCCCTGGTCGTGGGGCCGACAGCGCATGTTTCAACCGCGTCCTTGTATGTGAGCACGCCGACGCCCATGGTCCTGTGTCTGAACACGCGGTCATCCGTGAATGCCTTGCATAGCTGGTCGATTCCGGCGCGATAATCGGCAATCATCACCTTGAGTTTCTGGATGACTTCTGGCGATATGTCCCTGCGGACCCCGCCCTGGATGTACATGGCGTAGTTGACGCGGTTGCCGCTGATTATCTCAAGCACGTCCTGAACCCATTCCCTGAGCTGCCAGGTCCAGTGCAGAAGCGTGTCGAAGCCCAGCTCATGCGCCGCGACTCCGGCCCACAGCAGGTGGCTGTGGACGCGCTCCAGCTCGGCCATTATGGTGCGGATGTACTGGGCGCGCTCCGGGATCTCGGTTATCCCCGCGGCCTTCTCGCTGGCCAGGGCGAATGAATACTGATGAACTATGCTGCATATGCCGCATATCCTCTCCGCAAGATGAAGAACCTGAAGCGGGTTGCGGCGCATGCCGATGAACTCGATGCCGCGGTGGTTTATCCCTGGCTGCACGTCAACAGCCGTCACTATCTCACCCTCGACGGTGAGCTTGAACATCGTCGGTTCCTTGAGAGCCGGATGGACAGGGCCGATTGGCAGTGTGTATGATTTGCCTGCCATCTCAGTCACCTCCCTCATGAACGTTGCGGACCATGTCCTGAACGCCTTTCTCGTCCTTGCGCCAGGGGTGCTTCCCCTCCGGGATGTTGTCCACAAGGAACAGGCGCCTCGGGTCAGGGATCCCATCTATTATTATGCCGAGGAATTCCTGCTTCTCGCGCTCGGTTATGAGAGCCCCCGGGACCAGGTCGGATATTGTTGGAAGGTGGGGATCGGATTTCGGACAGGTCGTTCCGATGGTCACGCTGACCGTTGATTCACGCTTGAAACCCCAGAATACCTGGAAGTGGTAGAGGACCTCGATGTCGTTGCCCAGGTCCGAGCCGGAAGCGACCGCGATATGAGCCGGCGCTTGCATCTCCAGCACAAGTGAGACGGCTTCCCGGAGACTCTCTCTCGGGACCCGAACCCAGACGGTCTGGAGCTTCTTCTTGCGCACGCCGTTAACGTATGTGTCAACATGGCTGCTCAGGATGGCTCCTCCCATCCTGGTCTTGAATAAATTCAGAATCCCATCGCCATCAATCGGTTCCATCAGGCATCACCCCTCAAACCCTCGAGCACCAGCCAGGCCTTGGCAGTGGCGTCGATTATCGCCTCCGGCCTCGGCGGGCATCCCGGAACGTAGATGATCTTGACGTCCGGGTCTATGTTCTTGAGGAACTTGTCAATCGGCCCGAGGATGTTGTACGATTCGTAGTAAACGCCGGTGCTGCAGCCGCAGTTGCCGATGACCATGACCACTTTGGGTTCCGGCGTCTGCCTGTAAATGCGTTCCACCCTTGGAGCCATCGCCCTTGTCACGGGGCCTGTCATCAACAGGACATCGGCATGCCTGGGGCTTCCAACCAGCTTCAGGCCGAATCGCTCCACATCGTAGCGCGGTGTTAGAGCGGCGACTATCTCGATGTCGCAGCCGTTGCAAGAGCCAGTGTTCAGATGGAACACCCATAGGGCGCGATCGAAGGTTTTGTTGAATTTCATAGGAACACCACCACTGCGAGAATAACTGCCATCGTTATCAGGAGCCAAGCGACATAATCATTTGCGTCTCCGGTGTGCTCGGCCTTGACGGGTTTATAATATCTTTCCATGGCTTTGAGGAATCCCCAGTAGACATTGCCGCCGGAGACCCTGGCTGAGGCGGTGACCCTGTTGCCGAAGTAGTATGGTTGGCCCATGCCCTTGCGCTTCGTGAAGCCTTTGTTTCCCATCGAACGTATCAACGAGGCGATAATCATTATCGAAACGAATGCTCCGATGAAGACCAGCACGCTCCAGAATCCGTCGCCGGTGATTATCGTGCTCGGGAAGAAGCCGCTGGAAAGCGGGGTGAGCTCAACGCCCGGGACCAGGGCTGAGACCGCGGGATCAACTATCTTCTCGATGATGAATCCGGGGAACAGGCTCAGGATGACTATCACCGCGCTGAAGATGCCCATGCCCAGAAGCATGCTGGCGGGCGCCTCTTTCACG
The DNA here is from genome assembly GCA_938004075.1 of uncultured Methanomassiliicoccales archaeon. GTDB lineage: Archaea > Thermoplasmatota > Thermoplasmata > SG8-5 > SG8-5 > UBA147. Next base: position 3,324 of record CALKWP010000179.1, on the reverse strand, counting down.
GGTTTCGATGGCCTGGGGCCGAGGAAAGCGCTGTAGAACACCTTGACGAAGGAAGCCAGGGTCAGTATTGAAACCAGCATTGCTATGACTGCCAGTATGGGATTGAATTGATAGACGCTCTCATAGATTATGAACTTGCTTGAGAAACCGTTCGTCGGAGGCAGGCCGGCGATAGCCAGTGCGCCCAGTATGAACATTATCGCGGTCCATTTCATGTTTCTTCCAAGGCCGTGCATCTCATTGAGGTCGCTGGTGCCCATCCTGTGGATTATCGCTCCGGCGGTGAGGAACAGCAGGCCCTTGTACATGGCATGGTTGATTATGTGGAATATGCCGCCGCGCATGGCATCCACGCCGTACTGGGCCATGAGCACCGGGTCGGCCATCACGGCCATTCCAACGCCCACGCCGAGGAGCATGTAGCCGGTCTGCGATATCGCGTGGTAAGCCATGAGCCGCTTTATGTCCGACTGGACCAGGGCCATGGTGACGCCTATGAACATGCTCAGGACACCGAGGACTATGAGAACCCAGCCAAGGGTTGTCATGTTCATTCCGGATGAGTAGATTGTGAATCCAGTCCTGAAAAGCGCATACAGACCTGCCTGGCTTGCGGCGACGAACAGCGCGGTTATGCCTGCCGGAGCCTCGCCGTAAGCATCAGGGGTGGTCATGTGCATCGGCACTGAACCGGCTTTCATGGCGAAAACAGTCGCAAGAAGGCCCAGCGCGATTTTATCGAGCATGGTTGAGCCGTTGACCGCCATGGCATTCGATATTCCGACCATGTGCAGCAATCCGTACTGGCCGTAGAAAATGCCGATTGCGAAGAGAATCATCACGCCGGAAATCGTGCTGTAAAGCATGTACTTGAAAGCCGCTTCGAAGCTCTCGCCACGCTGGCTCCTGAAAGCCACGAGCCCGCAAAGGGATATGCTGGATATCTCGAAGAACACGAACAGGTTGAACATATCGCCCGTGAGAACCATTCCATAGCTGCCCACTGTGACCAGCAGCAGCAAGGCGTAGTATTTCTCCTGGCCGGTGTACCTGTCGATGTTGGACCATGAATAGATTGCAACGGCCAACGAGACGATGGCCATGATTAGGGCCATGAATATGCCCATGCCATCCACTATCAGCTGGATGCGGAATATGGTGCCAGTGGCGCTTCCCAGAGTGTAAACGATGGTGCCAGAATCCCAGACCTGGATGGCAAGGCGTATCGCCAATGCGGACGATAGCGCGAGAGCGCCTGCGGCCAGGAATCTGGGCGCCTTCTGGGAGAGCTTTCCCAGCAGGGGCATCAGGAAGGCTGCGAAGAGCGGGACGATTATAGTGAGAATCGCGCCGTGGGTGTCGAGGAAGCTCATCCCTTCAACCTCCTCATCTTCCTGACATCAAGCGTACCGTATCGCCTGTGTATCATGACCGCGAATGCCAGCATCAGGGCGGTCGTCGCAAGGCCTATGACTATGCTTGTGAGCGTCAACGCCTGGGTCGTGGGCATGACCATGGTGCCCTCGCTTGCCTGGGTGAATATCGGGGCTATGCCGCCGTCCCTGTAACCCAGAGCGACCAGGAATAGATTGACCCCTGCCTCCATTATGCTGATGCCCATTATAATCTTGATGACATTTCTCTTCATCAGGCACATGTATAGCCCGATGGCCAGAAGGACAACTGTTACCAGGAAAGGTATCTGCCATATCATCAGACTCGACCTCCCTTTTCCGGACCCTTGGCAAGAATAACCATCATCAAACCCAGCGCCCCGACCACCTCGAGGCCGACCGCGATGTTCATGAGCGGTATCGTCCCTGCAGTGTTCAAATTTCCGAGATTGGTGCCGTACTCCACCAGTTCGCCGAATATCCCGCCGGTGTTTGCAAGGAAATTGTGGAAGAAAGCGACCCCGAGGCCCAGAAGGCCCAGCGAGATGAACATCACAAGGCCGGTGCTTTCCAGCGCCGACAGCCTGGTCTTGTTGTACTTCTTGCTGCCGTATGCAACAATCATAAGAGCGATTGCGCTGGCAGCAACAGCTCCGCCTTGAAAGCCTCCTCCCGGGGTGAGGTGTCCGTGGACTATCAGATAGGCGCCAAACACGATGATCGACGGATAGAGAAGGCATGCCATTGCTTGGACTATTTTGGACATTGGCCTCATTGGTCACCGCCTCCCTTTGCCTTCCTGTCCCTTGCAACGCGCAGGGATACCAGGACTCCTGACACCGCTGCGAACAGAACGGTCGCTTCCCCAAGGGTATCGTAGCCCCTGTAATCGAACACGATGGCAGTTACCACGTTATTTGCGCCGGTTTCCTTCTGGCAGCTGTAGATGAAATAATCATCCATCTCTGAATTATCTGGCACACCGAATTCGTGCATGTTGACGGCAGCCAACGCCAGGAAGATGATGATGACCGCGAGGGCCACCAGGCCGATGGAGCGCCTCATTCCCGGTCACCTCCCTTGTTTATTGTCTCCTTGATTGCCATGATGTATATCGCGGTTGTGAGGGCGGCGCCCACGCCGGCCTCTGCTATAGCGACATCCGGAGCGCCGAGAATGAAGAATTCCAGGGATAGGAGAAGGCTGCATGCGCCCAGCGCGACTGCGGCGCTGATCAACTCCTTCTGCCAAATCACCATCAGAGCGGAAATGACTATCCCGGCCAGCACCATAATGTGGATGATATCGCCAATCATTTTTTCACCTCCGCGAGCCTGTCGACAACCGCGCCGAAGGGCGCTATTCCGCTCTTGTGAGCGGCTCTTGCCAGCGCATGGGCGCCGGTCGGGTTCGTGAGCAGCAGAGCCAGAAGAGCCAGGAACGTATGTATCGCTAGTGTCAGCCCGTATGGGTCAGCGAAATCCGAACGATACCACAGAACTAATCCGTAGCCAATCGCTGCCAGGGCCAGGAATATGGAGCCGAAGGTCGTGCACTTCGTTGCCGCGTGCAGCCTTGTGTAGACATCGGGGAAGCGCAGAAGTCCCACAACGCCAAGGCCGTTGAATGCCACGGTTATGGCGAGCATCGCGTAGAGTATGATGAGAAGCATGCTTATCATTGCTCGCCACCCCCGCCTTCCTCGATTGCCTTGTTCTCCATGTATCTGGCTATGTACAAGGTGGTTATGAAAGACAACAGGGCATAAACTATCGCGATGTCAATGAAAAGGACTTCGCGGTAAGCGACGCCGAGGGCGATCATCGCAGCTACGACCAGTGTGTTGATGGTGTCGAGGGCGACGGCGCGGTCCGGGGTTGTGGGCCAGATCGGAAGAGCACACGTCTGAACTCCAGTCACGAATCACCAT
>CALKWP010000178.1 GCA_938004075.1 uncultured Methanomassiliicoccales archaeon | reverse complement strand
CCCCTACACGACGCTCTTCCGATCTAGGCTACGCTGGGAAAGATGAACGGACGCCAGGGTGTTGCTTATTAGGCAATCCGCGTAATCATGCCACCCGTCCCAGGACTGCGAATGCGCCAGCACCGCAATGCTGGTGCCGTTTCTCAGCGACATTGCGGACCACGCTATCTGGGTCTCGAGCATGCTGGCGTTGGCCGCCGACCTTCCGGAGCCCATTGTCTGGAAGCCGTTCCAGTCGTTTCTGTCACGGCTGGCGGAGAAAACATTGTGGGTGGTGGATACAACATTTCCGTTCCATCCGGAAATCTCGATCATGAAGTCCGCACCCATCCCTTTTATGGAATAGCCGGTGTTCGCATTCATGTCAGAATCTATGAAAAGATGGAATATGTCCATGAGCCCTTCGCTGGCCACCGGTTCGCCGCTGAGGATGCTGCCTTCTACCTCGATGTTGAAAGCCAGGTAGGTTTCCGCATTCTCTGCCATCGTGCAGCTGATTATGTTTACGTCAGATGGAATCTCGCTCACGGTGGAGGATACGCCGGCGAAATCATTCCAGTCGCTGAAATTGCCGTCTATCTTGATGGGATACCTATCAATCTGTTGATTGGATGAGGGGTAAAGTATCGGGATGATGAGGAGCAGAGAGAGCACCAAGGCGCCGTAAAGCACCCAGCGGCCTCTCCTGGCTCTCTTGTAACGGGCGGAGCGCCTCAGGGACATGTCGGAAGCGCCGGCAAGTCCGTTCGTCAGGCCGTTGGTCAGTCCGTTGGTAAGGCCGTTGGTCCTTCCGAGGCCGTTGGTGAGCCCGTTTGTCCGGCCGAGACCATTGGTTAAACCATTGGTGCGGCCCATGCCATTGGTGAGACCGTTGGTGCGACCGACTCCGTTTGTCCTGCCGATTCCGTTGGTTCTTCCCAGCCCATTGGTTTTACCGAGCCCGTTCGTCTTGCCAAGACCGTTGGTTTTCCCCAGGCCATTTGTGCGGCCGAGACCATTGGTCCGGCCAACGCCTTTGGTGAGCCCGTTGGTCTTTCCGGGCAGCTTGGCTGGACCTTCCTTCTTGACGTCCTTCCTGGGCTCTTTCTTGACATCGGTCTGTGTGAGTTCCGAGAGTTCGTCGAAAAGGTCATCAGTATCAGGCTCAGGAGCATCAGCGCTTATGGCATCGAGTGATTCGCCGAGCGAGGATAGCTCGTCCAGTAACTGGTCCTTGAAGAGGAGTTCCTTGTCCTCAGCCGTGAAATCCTTTGGCGCGGTTTCGCTCAGGCGCTTTCTGTCTATCGCATGTTTGACTTCCTTGGTGAAATCGGTGGTGCTGATCCCAGTGGGTATCAACAACTCCAGCTTGGCCTTGTCATCCGGAAGGATCTTGGCCGCGTTGAGCATTCTCTGGCACCGGTCCTGCCTTTCGGCTTCCTCCGGCGTGAGGAGAATGTCATCCAGATCGCCCAGCTCTTCGGACAGGATGTCCTCATCGGATTCCTTCTTCTCTTCCTTGGAGCCGAGGTCCAGGCCTTCGTCGATGGACCATATCTCGTCCTCGATTTCTTTCTCATTGACTCCCAGGTCCGAGATTATCGATGAGAGGAGCTTGTCATCAATGTCCTCGGTCCTGGCAGGGAGCTTCTGGCTCAGTTTTGTGACCTTCTGGTCCTCTTCTATCACGATGTCTTCCAGTTCCCTGAGAAGCTGGTCCGGTTTCGGGAATATCGGGGGCGTTGGCTCCTTTGGCGATTCAGCTGCCCTTCGGTAGCAGTTCGCGGCCTTCTCGTGCTCGCCCATCTTGGTGAATACCTCGGCCTTCTGCGCCCACACGCCAGGGTATTCAAGGTCCTGTTTTGTGACCTCGTTGAGAGATTTCAGAGCCTCCTCCAGGTAGCCCAGCTTTGACTGGGTTACACCGAGGGCGAACCGGCTCGCAATATCATTTGGGTCCGCCCTCAGCTTCTCCTCGTATCTGCCCATCTGTTCCATCAGGTCCAATTCGGCCTGAACGGCCTCCTCTTCTTTGAGGACCATGCCGCATTCATAGCACACGCCCTCATCAACGCCCAGTATGGTCCCGCAGAGGGGACATTTGGTTTCATCGTCATGCTCGTGCTCGGAAATTCCCAAACGCTGGTTGGTCTTGTGTTCCAACCGGTCCTGGAAAGTCAGAACGATCTTTATCTTCTGAGCCGATTTCAATCCGATTCCCTTTATCTCGGCCAATTCATCAACGCTGGCCTCTTTCAGGTCCTCAACGTTCCTGAATCCCGAATCGTACAGGGCATTGGCCTTCAAGCGGCCGATGCCGGGAACGTTCATAAGAAGCGAAACGGCTTTGAGCTTCAGCTGGTCCTCAGGCCTTGAAAACCCTTCCTTGAACAAATCCTGGCGGACATCCTCCAGGGAGGTTGGGTTTGTCAGCTCATCCAGGTAGGGGTGTTTCTGCTCTTCGCAGGATTCAGTAAGTGCTCTGAATAGCATATTGGCCGCGTCCTTCGGCCGGTCCCGCATGACCTGGCTCAGGCCCAGGGCCAGATATAGCGCTGGCCATTTGGCTCCGAGGGTTTCAGCTTTTGAAAAAGACGCCCATGCTTCATCGGGATTTCCCATGGAGAGGTGGACCTGGCCATACTCGAACCATAACATCGGGTTGGAGGGGTCCTTCTGAAGAGCCAGCCTGAGCCGTGTCAATTCCGACTTGGCCTCGTTCTGGTCATCGGAGCCTGATGTCTTGCTCCACTTGGTGAGAAAATCCTCAGTGAAACGTTTTGACGGCATTGCTTCAACTCAAATTATGAAATATACAAGTTATCCTACAGTATATCAAATTTCTAATCTTGAATTAATATCATCTATACAAAATAGTGAGTTAAATAATACAATAATTTGTTAAATCCTTTTCGTTGAAATTTATTTTGCGAGGTATAACCAGGGTTTCCTTCGTTCCGCGCACTTTCAAGGTTATCACGATGTCGGGCCCCTTCATCTCATCTATCTCGGGCATCAGCCTTTCCTCGGAAAGCCTTTTCACAATTTTTCCAATGAATTGCTTCCTAGTTTTTGCTTCTTCACTCATTACCTCCACAAATCTGGAAGTCGGGTAATATCGGGCAAAGCGACCATCAATTGTTTTCACAATCAAATGATAAGAAGAAAGTTCCTTTATGGCCTTTCTGGCCCGGTTCAATGGCAAATCGATTAAAGACGCGATGGAGCCAGCATCGGAGCCGGGGTTCTGCAAGATACTGGCATGGATTTTATGATTAGCAGGTATTGCAAGCGTTGCGAATAGAGAAACATTCTCGGGAGAAATGAATCCGGCAGGATAGTAATATTTGAATTTCAGGCCATCGCTCTGCACATAGCCAGATTTCTCCAGCATGTCCAGATGCCATGATGCAGTTGACCTGGAAAGCCCGGTGTATTCAACAATCTGGCCAAGTGCGGAGCATGGATGATGGCAAAGGCATTGGAAAAGCTTCCTTCGATTCAGGTTCATCAACGGGCTTGTTTCACCAGATCTCGCGCGGACAGGCTGAACGTCTTGCAGCCTATCTTCCACAACCCTTTTCAATGCATCCCCAATTTTTGGCATCGCGCAACCCCTCATTCCAGAAGTCCATATTCTGAAAGAATCTGGTGTATGATGTAATCCGGGTCCATCTCACCGATGTCCTCCTTAGAGAGCATGTCCACGGTGCGCTGGATGCTTTGAATCATGGCTGGAGTTAGGAGTTTCCTTTTTGCCGCGGTCATTGATTCCAGCGCTTTGCTCAGCTTTGAAGACATGTCTTCGAACCTGCTGGTGGCTTCCGCAGCGAGAATCGCTTCTTGGATTATCAAGCCGCTGCCCTTCACAATCTTGTAGGGATGCCAGAAGCTGCTGTGACGGCTGCTCCTGCATTTGATGATCTTGAGATCCCTTCTTTCCGGGGACTCGTGGCTCTTGTACCGAAGGTGGATGACGTTATCTGCCAGATACATGGGAATCACCAGGTCCGGGCCTGAAAGGTCCCCCATGACCGTGTGCTCCTCCAACGTGCAGACCACGGTTCCGATCTTCCTAGTCTCCCTGAGAAGGAAAGAAACTATGTCGCGCTGCTCATACCTGTGGGTCACCGACCAGAGCACCGGGGTGAGCGGGTCGATGACTATCCTGGCATTGTAGCCCTTCCATTCCTCGACGAAGCCCGAAAGCTCATTTTTGATGAATTCCGAGAATTGCTTGCCGCCTGCGTCGACGAAAACCATGGCGCCTGAGTCCAGGTAATCCTCAACATTGTCCCATCCCATCTGGATGACTTCCTTGATTATCTGTTTCGGCTCCTCGTCAAGGGTGATGAATATAGCATCCTCGCCCTGCTCGAGACCCCTCTTTAGAAAATAAGTGGCAAAGGTCGTTTTCCCCGCGCCAGAGGAACCGATGACCGCCGTGATGGTGTTCTGGTTGATGCCGCCATCCATCAAGCGGTTCAACCCGTAAACACCGCTCTTTATCTTCTTCATGTCGAAATCAGCGCCTCAAAGACTCTAACTTCCTTTCTTCCTTGGTGGATTTCTTGAAATCGCGGTAATGCGCCTTGCAGAGACCGACCCTCTTGTCGTCGCCGGCAAGATTCCAGTCCATGGCTTCCTTGACCTTCTTCCTGGACATGGAACGCTCTGCGACCTCTGAGCATCCCGACACATCGCACTTCTCATCCTTCTTCTCTTCTCGGCTTGGCCTCATGTTATCACAATCTCGATATCTGGATATCCCTATTAAAGCCTAACGCATGGGATTTATAGATGTTGCGAATTCCAGGGCTTGAAATGGAAGCTTATTACGTGGGCGCCGCCGCTGCGCTCCTGACCTCGGCGCTCTGGACAGTCAACGCAGTCCTCTTCACGAGCGCGGGAAAGAAGATCGGGGCAATAAGTGTCAATGCCTGGCGAATCCTTCTGGCGCTGGGGCTGCTCTGGGCCGCACATATACTCATCTCGGGCACGCTGCTTCCGGCAGGAACCGCGGAGCAATGGTTCTGGATAGGGCTGAGTGGCGTTGTCGGGCTCTGCATCGGCGATTTCGGGCTCTTCTCGGCTTTCGTGATTATCGGAACCCGGAGGGCGGTGCTGGTGATGTCCCTGGCGGCAATATTCGCGGCTGTCGCGGCCTTCTTCCTGTACGGGGAATTGATGGGGGCTATGTCCATCCTGGGCGTGGGAATAACGCTTGGGCGTGATTCTGGTCCTGATGGAGAGCGAGGAGAAGTCCAATGAGAAAAAGCTCACCAGGAAGGAGAAGCAGAGAGGCATCTCGCTGGCGCTTGTGGGAGCAATGGGCCAGGGCATGGGAATCGCGTTCATGAAGAAGGGGATGCTGCTCTACCCGGAGACCACGGCCCTGGGGGAAGTCGTCCCGCTGGTCATAGCTTCGACATTGATGCGCATGATGCTTGGCGCATTCTTCGTGTGGCTGGTCATTTCCCTATGGGGGAAGCTGCCCGAGATAAAGAGGGCTCTCCTGGACAAGGCCAGCATGGCCAAGGTCTCGGCGGGGGCGGTCATAGGCCCGTTCGTGGGAGTGACGCTCTCCACAATAGCGGCATACCTTGTGGCTGTTGGAGTTGCCCAGACGCTCATGTCCCTCATGCCGGTATTCATAATCCCGGTGGTCTGGCTGATCTACAAGCAGAGAACCAGTTGGCTGGGGATCGCCGGGGCCTGCATTGCGGTGGCTGGCGTGGCAGTTCTGTTCCTGGTGTAGGTTAGAAATGAATTTGTCATCAGGCCTTGTCGGGGAATTTCTCGGAAGCCGGAACCCCGCCCTGACCCCAATTCTCCTTGGGAACCTCATGCAGAATAACTTCCACCGCCTGGCTCGGAATACCGTTGTCCTCGAAGACCCTGGTGATTCCCGTGATGATGTTCTTCTTCACCTTCGCATCCCTGCCTGGCCACAGATAAACGTGTACTGACGGCATAACAAATCCTCCGAATGCTCAATTGAGCAAACGATGATGGCATTCAATGGATTTAAGGAATTGGTATGGAGCAAATTGAGTCAAGGCCATAATCTAAATATACCATTGATGTTTTCCAGTGATGCCTTGGGGGAAAATACCCAGGGGAAGGCCCGGAGATTAGCCCGGTTCGTCAAATAACCAAACACCCAGTAACATTTTTTGACGTTAGGACTAAGCTGCGGGACCGAATATAAGCATATAACCAGATAAGGGCCCGTAGCTTAGCCCGGTGGAGCGTCTGGCTCATAACCAGATGGTCGTCGGTTCAAATCCGGCTGGGCCCACTTTCTCTTTTTATATGGTTTGTAAACAATGAAAGGGTGCGACGATTGTGCATTCTCAAGCGTTCCGACTTGGCTTACTCACCTTATCCAATATATCGGTCCGCCGGATGCTCCTTGCCCTCAGCCTTCTCCGCCGCAGCAGGTTCAGGCAGCTGGCTCAGCATTGCTGTGGCCATCTCTTCATCCACGCCCACGCGGTTCAGCAGGTAGTCCTTGATTGCGTCCTTGGACTTGCCGCCCTTGTGCATCTCGGATATGGAATGCATGGTTCTGGCCATCATGTACTTGTAAATCTCGTCTCCCATGTCCAGTATCTTGATGACCTGGGTGCTGCCCATTACCAGTGAGGTGAGCGCATTGCTGAACTCGGTCTTGTTGAGGCTGGCCAGGTCGATGTCCACGCATATCATGATGCTGTCCTGTTCCCCCGACAGAGTGGTCTTCATTGTGTTGAAGTCCCGATTCATGAGAAGGAGCTTCTTGTAAAGCCGCATCTTCTCCTTGACTTCCAGAACGTCGGTGGAATATTTCATGTCCAGGTAGAGCGTGATGAATTCTTCGCCAACATGTATGTCTATGCCAAAAGGAATGCTGGGAAGCGATGCCCTGATGTAATCGGATTTTTCGGTTTCCTCCATAGTGATGTCCCAGGGAATGTCGATGATGTCCTCTGCGTCGTCCTTGCCTTCTTCCAGCCACTTTCTGATTTTCGGTGTCCACTTCGCGTTTATCATGCCATTCCCCAGCATGTCGTGAGATATGAATATTTTGGCAATACACAAAATTCCAGATTTGCATTATGAGTCAGGCAAGCAACGGAATGTGCGCGAACATTCGGCCGGTGTTGATATCACCGCAAGAAGTGGTTGCATGCCGTAAGATTTAGAATCAAAGCAAATCAAAGATGTTTAATCTTTGATAAATGAGGCATGCAACGGATTGAACGCGAACATTCGGCCGGAGCCGATAGTCCGCGGGATTTCCCGCCCAAACTTCTTATACTTGATTATAGATATTCATCAAAAATGATATGCGGGAGACATGGAAGATGAGGAAAAAGGACATCGTGTACTACGTGGGATGGCTGACACTGCTGATACTGCTGGGCGTGTGGATGCTTATCTGGGCCCTCGGAGCCCTGAGATTGGGAGAGGCATTCCTGCTGTGGCTCATGAGCGCCGGGATAATGCTGGTGATTATCGGAGTCCTCTCCGGCGCAAAGAGAGTTTCGAACATCCAGATTGGATCGGGGCTTGCGCTCATGGTCTTCACAATGATATTGCTGGGGATAGCCAGCGATGTTCTTGGCGGGCTGGTTGGCGCTTCCGTGGGAATAATTTTAATAGGCATCATTGGATTGGCGCTGCTGTTCAGGAACATCAAAGTGGAGGCATGAATATGGCTGATTTGAGGGACAAGGTGGAATCTGACCGCGGAATAATCAAGATGATACAGCTGGTCATTCCGGGTTACAGGGGATACAGGATCAAGGAAGACCTGAGGATTGCCGACCGGCTGCTCAGGGAGGAACTGGCTAACAGGCTCACTATTGCCGCCAAGGGATTCGAGGGCGCGAGAACGGCCATAGCCAAGCGCAATGCCATCGACCTCATCGAGGACGCTGGCGAGCTGGTCACCAGGACCAATGCGGCAATCGCAAGGTTGAAGCATGCGGAGCAGGGGTACACCGGCATATCGCCGGACTACCGCATCCAGGAAGCAGAGCTCAACAGGATGTATGAATGGGACCTGGGGCTTCTCAACCTGATTGGCGGCTTGATGAAGGTCGCTAACAACCTGAAGGACACGGCCAGGACCATGCCGGAGAAGGACATAGCCCTGGAACTCACAAATGCCCTCCAGGCGATAGAGGATTACGAGACTACATTCGATCATAGAAGGGAGGCCTTCGCAGGCCTCACGATAGGGTGATTACATGGTATTCGGCAGAGGAAAGAGCACGGACGGTGACGTAGCCAGGAACACATACACCTGGCCGAACGAGTACAAGGGCGAGAACATAATGTACAGGCTGCCCACGAATGTCTATTACAATGATAACATAATCGTGATGGAGGACGAGTACGCAGTTTTCATGCGAGACGGAAAGGCCATGCATGTGTTCGACCAGGCAGGCCGCTATGCGCTCACCACCCAGAACGTTCCGATTCTCAGGGAGATCCTTCCGAAGCTCACCGGGATAAAGCAACTCGGCGAAGTCTATTACATCCAGAGGCGCGAACTCAGGGGCAAATTCGGAACACCGGAGCCGCTCACATTCAGGGACGCGGATTTCGGCCTTGTGCGGTTGAGGGTCTTCGGCCAGTTCTCCTTCAAAGTCATCGAACCTCTTCAATTCATCACGCAATTCGTTGGCACGAAGGGCTGGTCCGGCTCCGATGAGGTAATAGAATGGCTCAGGAGCGAGCTAATCCAGACTGTTAACGACGTCCTCGGCGAGCTGAAACGCGACAAGAACATGGCCGTCGTGGATATGCCGGCCTATGTCAACGAGATAGAGCAGCTCGTCCTCGGCAAGATAGACGCAGAGGTCAAGAGGTACGGACTGGACATTACCAATCTTGCTGGCATAACAATCACTCCGCCGCCGGAAGTACAGGCAGCCATAGACCGCAGAGGCGCCATGGGCGCTCTGGGCGTGAATTACATGGAGTACCAGACCGGAAAGGCCATCGAGGGCATTGGCGAGGGCGCAGCGAAAGGCGGCAACGGAACCACTGCCGCCATGGCTGGTCTTGGGGCGGGGGTCGGCGTCGGTTACGGCGTCGGCGCCCAGATGTCCCAGGGCATGCAGCAGGGCAGCGGCCAGAAAGCCGAGGTCATGGTCAAATGCCAGGAATGCGGGGCGCTGGCCCCGCAGGACGCGAAGTTCTGCAAGGAATGCGGAAAGCCCATGGCGAAGCCCGGTTCGGCAAAGTGCGCCAAATGCGGCGCTGACAATGCCCAGGACGCGAAGTTCTGCAAGGAATGCGGAGCCCCGACCAAGGCCAAGTGCCCGAAATGCGGCAAGGAGCAGGCAGGCGCAAAATTCTGCAATGAGTGCGGAACGCAGATGTAAGTTCTGCTATCCTGCAATCTACGACGCATCGAATACCAATCAGCTGAAGGGCCGCACCCCGGTTCATATCCGCTTGTAGATATCCTCGCCCAACCCGCCGTGCTTCAAATCCTTCTCCATCTCCTGGAGCATCTGGATTCGGCGGTAGGTGGATGGGTGTGTGGAGAACGCCTGGACCCTGCGGTGCCTCTTGGCATCCTCTTCCATTGCCAGCATCAGCTCTTTCTCATCCAGTACGCCGTCACCGTCCAGGTCGTACCTGCTCTTGTTCTGCATGATTGAAGTTATCTCGCGCTTGGCCGTGAGTGGGTCGCCGATGTAGAAGGAACGAGCCGCGCCTGGGTTCTCCTTTGTAAGAGAGAGGCCGTAGGTGATTTTGGCCAGGGCTGAGCTGAGGCCGTGCGGGTTTCCTGTCGCCACGGCCGAGAATGCGTCCGCGTAGAACTCGCGCTGCCTGGAGAGCCGGAGTATCATGAGCTGGGATACGACATAGACCACGAATCCTAGGATGGCAGCTACGACCAGAGCGCCGGAATCCTTGCTCCGGCGGCCGCCGCTGAAAAGAACAGAGCGGGCCAGCATGTACGCGAGTATCGGAACCACGCTCACGATTGTCATTATGGCCATGTCGTTGTGCTTTATGTGGCCTATCTCGTGAGCCAGGACTCCCTTTATCTCGTCCTTGTTCAACTGCTCCAGCAATCCCACGTGAACTGCCAGGGTTGCGGATGATTTCGAGCGGCCGAAAACGAACGCGTTGGGGCTCCGGTCCGGGGACACGGCCAGCCTCGGCATGGGGACGCCGGATTTCTGGCAGAGCTCTTTGACAGTGTTCTCGAAAAATGGGTTCTCTCCCGGGTTAAGGTACCTGAGCCTGGAGGACCAGCGGATTATGCTGGGGGAGATGGCCCATTGGAAAAGGACGAAGAGAAGCGTCAGGAACACAATCACGATTATCTGGAGCCAGAACGGAAAGAATGCGCCTTCCATGTACCACTGGACAAGGGTGCTTATGACAACGAGCAGCATGAACAGCATGCCGAATATCAGAATGAGAGTGAGAGCCATGCTCCGCTTCAGCGCACCCAGCGATGCCATGAAAAAGGTTTATAGTGCATGTGCATATATTCTTATCGGTAAGATGCCGGAAATAGTGCAGAAACTGAGCTGTCCAGATTGCGGGGGGCCGTTGAAGGTTCAGGCAGGCGACGCCATCGTCACATGCGGTTACTGCGGTTCCGATGTGAATCTCGCCGTCGGCTCGAAATACATTCTCAAGCACAGCATCATACCTCCGAAGATTGGAACCGACACCATCGATGCGGTGATCAAAGCCTGGATGGGAAGCGGATTCCTGAAACCGGAGGACCTGGCCAGGAAACACAAAGTTGCCAGCAAGGAGCTTCAGATTCTTCCACTGTTCGTTGTCAATGCGATTGCGAAGACCACATATTCGGGGCTTCTTACCAGGACTGGCAATCCCACGCCAAGGTCCGGGGTTCTGGAGAAAGAATATTTCTGGAAGGTGCTGGGCAGGCGGGCTTCGGCATTCCCCACAAGAGCCTACGAGGTCCCTCTGGCTACCAAGGTGGAGTTCGATATTTCGAGGCTTGTCCCGGGCGCGAATTTCCTCAACTCGGAGATGGATGAGGGTGAGGCCATCAACATCGCGAAGCAGGACATGGAGAGTCACCAAAAGTTCCTGCTGGAAAAGGAGCTGGATGCGATCAATGAATCCAGCACGGCATTCGATATCAGGAGCACCGAGTTCATTCACGTTCCTGCGTGGTTCGTCACGTACCAGTACAACGGAAAACTATACAACCTGATACTGGATGGGGCCACGGGCCAGGATGTGAAAGCTGACATTCCCCAGAAGGGCAAGGGGCTGTTCGGCGGATTGTTCGGAGGTTGAGCATGTCGGAAAAACTGTTGCAGCACAAACATTGCAGGAACTGCGAGAAGGCCATTAACTTGAAAGAGGACTACTGCGGCCCGGAATGCAAGCTTCAGCACCAGACCATGATGAGGCGGAAGAGGAACCAGCTCTACATACTGATGGCCATCGCGATGGGCCTGATGCTCGTTACATTGATGGTGGGGTAACATGACGGTAAAAGTGTGCCTGGGGGGCACTTTCAACGTGATACATGAAGGCCATGAGGCCCTGATAAAAAGGGCATGCCAGGAAGGCGACGAGATATTCATCGGACTTACTTGCGATGCCATGGCCAAGAGGTCGAGGAGCGTCAAGGTCGCGCCTTACGCGGCGAGGCTCCAGAACCTGGCAGAGGCTGTGGATAGGATCTGCCCGGACAAGGACTTCGATATCCGTGAATTGAGGGATGAGATGGGTCCGGCCGCGACAGGCGATTACGATGTCATTGTCGTTTCGGAGGAGACGCTAAAAGGCGCCGAGAAAATCAACACAGCCAGGGCGAGGCTGAATCTGAAGCCCCTGAGAATAGCGGTTGTCAAGATGGTCAAGGACGCACAGGGCAACAGGATATCCGCGAGCCGGTTGCTGAAAAAATAATCTCGTCGGGGATAATGCTTATTATCGCAGACCTGCATACAGGTAGCGATGGCCTCGAAGAAGGAGCTTGAGAAAAAACTGGAATACACCAGGGGATACCGCGATGCGCTAGTGGACACCTGGGAGGCGGTCATTAAGCTGGTCACCAAGGGCTACTCCTCGAGGGAGCTCCAGATAATGGGCAAGACCCAGTACAATGATGCGAAATACCAGATGGATAGGAAGATTGCCGAGCTGGAGGCGGATTACTCGCAGGACGAAATAATCGACGCGGATGACAGGGAACTTCCTCCTCCAATACCTGTTTCGAGAAAGTCCATTACCCTGAAACCCGGGATGTCCATCATGTACAAGGAATCCAGGCCGGCGAAGTGCTATGAGCTTCTGCAGAAGGAGCTGGCCGCCGGAAGGTCCGGCATCTGCATTTCCAGGATATCGCCCCGTGAGATACGTGACACTTACATCATCGGGAAGACCCGCGTGATATGGCTCACCAACAGCGAGAAGAGCGGCGGCAACCTTCCGCCATCCGCCCTCGGGCTTGCCCATGACGATGCCGACGAGGACAATGACATCTACGTCCATCCTTCTGGCTCTGGACTCCCATCCGCGTTCTCCACGGTTCTGGATTTCATCGGGGGCAATCCCAACAGCGTCGTTGTCCTGGAAGGGCTGGAGTACATCTCGGCGCAGACGAAATTTGATACGGTTCTCAATTTCTTCCAGATGCTCAATGAGAGCGTGAAGAAGTCCGGGGCCAACCTGATTGTCTCGGTCAACGCTTCGGCATTCGACCCCAGGCAGTTCAGCCAGCTGGAAACGGAGATGAATCAGGTCATCTGACCGGTTTCAGCCAAGCATCTCCTTCATATCCTCGTCCGGGTCGCCAATCATTTTCAGATTGAACTTCTCCTGCACGATTTTCATCACATTGGGCGTGAAGAATGCGGGCGGGGACGGCCCCAGGCGGATGTTCTGCACGTTCAGATGGAGGAGTGCCAACAATACAGCCACGGCCTTCTGCTCGTACCATGAGACGACCAGGGAGAGCGGGAGTCCGTTAACGTCCGTCTTGAAGACATCTGCCAGGGCCGCTGCCACCTTGATGGCGGAATACGCATTATTGCACTGGCCGAGGTCCAGAAGCCTGGGTATGCCTTCGATGTCCCCGAAGTCCTTGTGGTTGAATCTGTATTTTCCGCAAGCCAGAGTGATGATGATGCAATCCTTCGGAACTTTTTCGGCAAGTTCGTTGAAGTAATTCCTGCTGGCCTTTGCTCCATCGCAGCCGCCGATGAGGAAGAAATGGCGTATCTTGCCGGACGTGACAAGCTCGATTATCTTGGGCGCCAGGGCCAGAACGTTGGAGTGGTGGAATCCAGTTGTCAGGGAATACTGGCTGGAACGCTCATTCAATGGGCCAATCTCCAGGGCCTTCTTGATAATGGGGGACATGTCCTTCCTGGACTGGATGTGCTGGACGCCATCTATTGCGGTTATGCCGATGGTGAACAATCTGTCGCGATAATCATCTGTTGGAATCTGGACGCAGTTGGATGTGGCGAGTATCGGCCCGCCGAATTCCGGGAACTCGCGCTTCTGCTTCTGCCAGGCGGTCCCGTAATTGCCCACCAGGTGGGGGAACTTCTTCAGCTCCGGGTATCCATGGGCGGGCAGCATCTCGCCATGCGTGTATATCTTGATGCCGGTTCCCTCGGTCTGCTTCAGCAATTCGTACAGGTCAGGCAAATCATGGCCGGTGACCAGTATTCCGGGGGCGTTCTCAACGCCGGTGGGCACCTTCACGGGCTGCGGCAGGCCGTAAGTCCTGGTGTTGGCCCTGTCCAGCATCTCCATTGCCCGAAGGTTCATCTCCCCGGCTCTCAACACGACTTGCAGCATGTCATCGATGCTGAAATCCACGTTGGTCAGCGTCTTGAACATGGCCTCGTGCATGAACGCATCGACCGCATCGTCACGCTCGCCCATCTGCCTGGCATGGTAGGCATACGCGCCGATGCCCTTCAGGGCGAACAGCAGAGTCTCCTGCAGGCTCTGTATGTCCGGGCTCTTGCCGCATACTCCTTTCACCGTGCACCCAGTTCCCTGGGCAGTCTGTTCACATTGGTTGCAAAACATGTTTCTCAATCCTCCATTTTTCGTTTATCATACTGTAAACCTTTTGAAACTTATATCATTTCCGTTCCGGTCCCCGCGATACTCACAGGACCTTGCTGGCCTCCTTCGGACGCGGCGTCTTGATGACCAGAATTCTTGCAACCGCATCGCTTTCATTGAGTATCGTGTGAATTATCCTGGCAGGGCTCTCGATCAAGGTGTCTTTTCCATGAACTTCCCTTTCAACACCTATCTCGATGGTTGGAGTGCCTTCCAGCACGTAGAAAGCTGCGTCGACCGGCGTCACATGCCTTTTCAGCGATTCCCCGGGCTTCAGCAGTATGTGGACGATCTGCGCGTTCTCGGTATCTGACAGAGTTCTCACATCCACTTTGTGGGGGGTATTTTTCATTTCCGATTTGCTAATATTCATAGATTTCATTCATATCACTCCTTTGCCTTTCCATCGGTTGTGATTGTTATGTCTCTTAATGGGATCTTCTTTTCGGATATCTGCATGGCCTTCTGGACAATCTTGCCCAGGCCAAAGCAGCAGGGCACTTCCATGTGCACAACTGTGAGCGACTTTATATCGTTCTGGCTGAAGAGCGCCGCAAACTTCTCGACGTATGCCTGGGCATCGTCCAGTTTGGGGCAGCCTACGAGCGCCACGCGGCCCTTGAGGAAGTCCTCATGGAACTCCGGGTAGGCGAACGGAACGCAATCAGCGGCTATCAGCACGTCAGCGCCGTTCAGGTATGGCGCGTGAGGCGGTACCAGGTGAATCTGCACCGGCCAGGTCCGGAGCCGGGAAGGCCTCCTTTCAATCGGCGCGTCCGATTCAGTGCATTCCTGGGACCTGACCTGGTCCGCGCAGCAGCCACATGCCAGCTTCTCGCTTTCGACACCTTCGGGAACAGGGATTCCGTTCTCGCTGAGGTAATCCAGGCCGGTCTGGTAAAGGTCCTCCACGCCGTGCTCCTTCAGATGGTTGAGATGCGCCTTTATGGTGGCCGGGCCCTTGGAAACGATGTCAGCCATGACTTTTCTCTCGTCATAAAGTTCCGCTTCCCTGACTTCAATGGAAATCGCATCCAAGGGGCAGTGCCCGATGCAGGCGCCCAGTCCATCGCAGAAAAGATCGCTGACCAACCTGGCCTTGCCATCAATCACCCTCAATGCGCCCTCATGGCAGTTCGGGATGCATTCCCCGCAGCCATTGCATCTGTCCTCGTCTATTCGAATTATCTCTCTTTTTGCCATGCAATCACCTGTTCTTGAATGAGTCAATGAAGCAATAATATATCAATATTTCTTGAATAATAAATAGTATAATATTCGATTTAACTAATAATAAATAGATAAATAGTAATAATTGAATGGCAATACGGGGCCCATGAAGATGAAGTCAGTTTTCGATGAGAAGGACAGGATAATTCTTACACAATTCAGCAAGAACCCAAACACCAGCCAGGAGAACATCGGCGAGATGGTCGGGCTCAGCCAGCCATCTGTGGCGGTAAGGATTAGAAAGCTGAAGGATGCGGGTGCTCTGGAAACCCAGTCTGGCGTGGACCCGTTCAAGCTGGGATTGCAGATTGCCAAGGTGGATGTGACCACCTCAGATCCTGGCAAGGTCCTGAAACTTTTTGCCGGCTGCCCGTATTTCATGAATGGGCTAATCATATCCGGGAAGAACAACCTCTCCCTGTTCTTCGTGGCAGAGAATATCTCCACCCTGGAGTCTATTGTGGATGGCCATCTCAGAAGGATGCCCGAAGTCCAGCAGGTAGACTTCAACATTGTCATATCGGCCAGCAAGAAGATGGTGATGCCAGTAGACTTAGTCTGGAAGAAGAAAGGCGCGGGGCCATGCGATGCCAGCGGGATTTGCACAGAGTGCGACAGCTACAAAGCCGGGAGATGCGCCGGATGCCCGATGGTATTACCGAATGAAGGGTGGTTCTTCTAGGTGCAGTGAAAAGGTATGAATTACCGAACTACATAGAGAAAACCCAAATCTCCTGCTCTTCGGGGAGGTCTTCTGGCGTCATCTCCACTTCATTGCCAACCTTCACCACATGCTCGGGCTTGGCCTTGGCCAGGAACCCGTCCACCGGGGCGATTGAGAGGGATAGCCCACCAATCCTGAAGTGCATGGGGACTATCACGCGGGGCTTCAGCATGCCGATGACCTTCCAGGCCATTTCCGCGTCCAATGTGAAGGTACCGCCGACCGGGATGAAAAGGACATCCACCTGGCCGATCTTGGAGGCCTGGGATTCGTCAAGAACCTGGCCAAGGTCGCCGAGATGGCAGAATCTCATACCTTCCAGCTCGAACCTGAATATGGTGTTCTCGCCGCGCTTCCTGCCTTCCTCTTCGTCATGAAAGCTGGAGATTCCGAGAATGGAAACGCCTTTTATGTTATGGGCGCCGGGCTTTGTCACTGACTTCTTTTCCAGGCCCTGGACAATCCTTTCGCAGTTGTGGTCGAAATGCTCGTGGCTCATCAGAACGATGTTCCCGGCGACAACCGGCTGCCTGATGCCTATGGACTTGCCGTCATGCGGGTCTGTGACTATGGTAATAGCATCCTCGCTGCCTATCTCGAAACATGAATGCCCGTGCCATCTTATTAACAATCAATTCACCCATTACCAGTATCGGGAGAATCCTATAAAAGATTACCTGTAAACGCAGAAATATTTCAGGAGACGGTACAATTTTTCCTTGGTCTCCTCATCGATTGTGCCGTCCTTGACCTTCTCATCAATGAAGTCCATTGCAATGTCCTGGTCCATCTTGTCGGCTTTGGCGATTATGGAGCCTTTCATGGTTCCGGTTATATTCTCTGGCAGCGGGGATAGTATCTTGTCAAGCTCATACTTGAATTCAATCATCCTTCTGAGGTTGAGCCGCCTCTTCTTTGGTGTCTGGACCTTCTTCTGCCGCCTTGGTGGGGCGCTTCTCGGTCGGGGAGAATTGTGGTTAGAGAACGGAATTCCCCCTTGACCGCTCCTTGTTCTTGATGGATGTCTGGAGCATTTTCTCGGTGTCCATGCGGTAGGCGACTTCCCTGTCCCTGGACAATCTCATAAGAATGTGTGGCTGTTCCCTGTGACGGACATATTCCTCGAAGGAGATGTGGAAAGCGGCATTCCTGAAAATTTCGTAGGCAGCCATGTCTGAGTTGCCTGTGTACATAATCCGCTGGTTGCCCAAATCGAAGAACCCATCGCGTTTCATAAGGTCGCTGACGCTTCTGGCCATTTTCCGATCTGAAAGCCCGAGCTCGGATATGAGGTCAGGTATGTTAACTGGCTTATCCGGTGTCTCGCGGAGCCTTCTTGCCAGGATTTCTACGTCATCTGTCATGTTCGCACTCTGGCGGACAAAGACCACCATTACTATAAATCTTTGGTTTTTCCGCTCCATTCATTGAATCTTGCCGCATCTTATGCATTTCAAACGGCCCTTTCCTGTCTCTGCCATGCGGCCGCCGCATGATGGGCATATCGCTTCCGCAGAAGGTTGCGGTTCGCTGGTCCCTGCTGCCGGTTGAGTTTTGGATTCCGTCGGGGTGGAGGAGGGATATTCGTAGACTGCTTCATGCCTTGTCGGGGCATATGGCTCTTGGGGCGGGGGGGCGTACTTGGATTGCTGGGTCTGGTAGATATGCTGTTCCTGGTCAGAAAGGGAAGAAGTTATCACAACGGTGGTGCCGGCTACCCTGTCAAGCCATTTCTGCTTCGGGTCCCCATCGGTGACGAATCCGACAATCCAATCAAGAAGGAGGAATGGGGCGTAAATCTTGGAAACGTTGCGGAGAGCTGCCTGCTTCAATTTCACGTCATCAATCAGGGAAATCACCCTGAGGCCCATTATTCTCTTGCCGATTGAGGCTCCCCCGCTTGTGGACTCGAGTATGAGGTAATATGAGAATAGCAGAAGGCCGGAGTAATTTGGAAGGAATAGAGTCCATACAAAGGGAAGGGTCCAGTTGACGGCCCACAGTGTGAGCCAGGTAAGTAACAGCCCGATTGCATAGATTATGAAGCTGTCAATCAGAATCGCGACAAAGCGTCTTAGCCAGTGCTCCTGAAGACTCCTGTCGCTGCTGATTATGTTGAGCGCCGATACCATTGCATCACATCCCGCCACACTAATAT
>CALKWP010000177.1 GCA_938004075.1 uncultured Methanomassiliicoccales archaeon | reverse complement strand
AATGTCTATATGATTAAATACATCTCCATGATTCGCACCCTTACATAAGGTGACATCATGGCAAAGGAATTCAACGCATTCGAAATGGCGCAGGGACAGTTCGACCGTATCGCGAAACCACTCAAATTGGACGCGGCAACCAGGGAGCTCCTCAGGAACCCCATGAGAGAGTACCATTTCACCATCCCGGTGAGAATGGACGACGGCACCATCAAGGTGTTCAAGGGATTCAGGATACAGCACAGCGACGCAAGGGGTCCATGCAAGGGCGGGATAAGGTTCCACCCCGAGGAAACAGTTGACACAATAAGGGCGCTGGCAACATGGATGACCTGGAAGTGCGCTGTTGTCGATATACCGCTGGGCGGCGGCAAGGGCGGCATCATCTGCGACCCCAGGACCATGTCCATGAGGGAACAGGAGGCTCTCTGCCGCGCATATGCTGGCAAAATCGCGTACTTCGTGGGACACGAGCAGGATATTCCTGCTCCAGACGTCATGACAAACGGCCAGCACATGGTCTGGATGCTCGATGAATTCGAGAAAATCCACAACGCGAAATACCCCGGCACCATCACTGGCAAGCCGGTCGGCCTTGGTGGCTCGCTGGGCAGGACAGAAGCGACTGGCTACGGCGTCGTTTACTGCATAAGGGAGGCCCTCAAGGAACTGGGCATACCATTCAAGAAGGCCACCGCAGCCATACAGGGCTCCGGCAATGTCGCTCAATACACACTCGACCAGTTCACACAGCAGGGCGGCAAGGTCATCGCCATCGCATGCTGGGACAACAACGACAAGAAGCCATACACCTACAGGTGCAAGGACGGCATCAAGCTGAAGCAACTCCTTGATTCTGTCGACAAGTTCGGAACCATCGACCAGAAGAAGGCAAAAAAGCTGGGCTGGGAAAAGCTTGATGGCAACGCATGGATGGAGCAGGAAGTAACTGTCCTCGTACCGGCTGCCAAGGAAGGCGTCCTGACAAAGGACAACATTAGCAAGATAAACAAGTCTGTCAAGGTCATCGCCGAGGGAGCCAATGGCCCCACGACACCAGAGGCGGACGAGATAATCTTCAAGAGGGGCATACACCTCATACCGGACTTCCTGTGCAACGCCGGCGGAGTCACATGCAGCTACTTCGAGCAGGTCCAGTGCAACATGAACTACTTCTGGGACAAGG
>CALKWP010000176.1 GCA_938004075.1 uncultured Methanomassiliicoccales archaeon | reverse complement strand
CGTCGCCTCGACATCGTAGACTACCTTGCCGTCCACTTCTTCCTTCTCGATCTTCTTGACTTCACCCCCGGCGACCAACCTCACAATCGCAGCATGGGCAGGCTCGGGGACTGCCGACAGTGGCACCTGCTGGGCAGACGTTTCATTCTTCGCCTCCGATTTCGGCATGATGCCGCAGCCCGATACGCCGGCAATCAATGCGGCAACCAGTGTACACCCCAATACACAATTTCGCATTTTCCTACTCCTTTCGGTCTTGTGTGTCATCCCCGACGAACAAACCTGAAATGAACCTGAACTATCGGACATCATTACCGATAAACGAACCCAGGCCCACCGGCATCCGCCCCGTGATTCTGCGGAGGAGTGTACCGTTCAAACCTTAACGGAACATGAGAATGGGTAATCGGATTCAGAAATACATGAAACATATGTTGCCCACCGTTTGACAACTCGCTGCCAGACAGATACAATAGGCTACCTTCGTTTTGAGGTACAAGAAGCATGGATCAGGATCAAATGACGTTCTCTGCGGGCGTAGGGACTTGGCGGCCGGACAATGAGAGTGCTGATCATCGAAGATGAGGCCAGACTGGCGCGCAACGTCGCCAAGTCGCTCAAGGAGACCATGTCGTATGCTGTGGACATTTCGACCGATGGCGAGGACGGCCGGCATCAGGCCCTCTCCAATCCGTATGACCTGGTCGTTCTCGATCTGATGCTGCCCAAGGTGGGGGGGCTGGAGATTCTCGCGAGCCTGCGACGCGCAGGAAATCGCGTCCCGGTTCTCATACTCACCGCGAGGGACACCACGCAGGACATTATTCGGGGTCTGGACCTGGGCAGCGATGACTACATGACCAAACCGTTCGACATGGGCGAGTTCCTGGCTCGATGCAAAGCGCTCGTGCGTCGAACCTACGACCGTCCTGATCCGGTCATCCATGTCGGCGACCTATCGGTAAACACGTCCAGCCACGTCGTGACCCTGCGAGGGCAGCGGATGCCGTTGCGCGCCATGGAGTATCGCCTCCTGGAATATCTCGTGATGCGGGCGGGGCAGATTGTTAGCAAAGCCGAAATTCTGGAGCACCTGTACGACTTCAACGCCGAGAGCTTCTCAAACGTTATCGAGGTCCATATTTCCGCTCTACGGAGGAAGCTGGACGCAGGCTCCCCACACACCTTGATTCGCACCGTCCGGAACCAAGGTTATGTGATTGGAGAGACGGCATCATGAAACCCATGTCGATAAAACTGCAGTTGTCGCTGATGGTGTCCGTGCTGACACTGCTCATCATCACAGTCCTGTCCACCACGGCTTATATCGAATTCGAGGAGTCTCTGCTGGACAACATCGACGCGACCTTGCGAGCCCTGGGCGCAGGAATGCGAATCGAATTTGTTGAAGAAGAGGGAGAGGAAGAGGAGAATCATGAAGCTGAATTCCGAGCGATCATGGGGTTCGGCACATCCGAATACTCCAGTCAGTGTCGAATCTGGATGGAGGGAAGCCAA
>CALKWP010000175.1 GCA_938004075.1 uncultured Methanomassiliicoccales archaeon | reverse complement strand
AGCACTGCGTTCGGGACGCAGGGGTCGCATGTTCGAATCATGTCACTCCGACCAAGAAATCCGATTTAAGCCCTGTTTTTACAGGGCTTTTTTTCGTTTACTGCGGTCGTTTGGAGCAAACGCTAACTAGCTTTGCTCCAATTTTGCTCCAATGCGGAAGCTGGCGACCCGAACGGTTTACATGGCCTTGCCTATACGGGTACTCCTAATATTTGGGGTATTACCATGACTAACCGCCCTGCCGTTTCGGCAAACATCCTTAATCGCTCTCCTTGGCTCGTTCAGGTTCGTAACAACCCGACGCTTGAGCGCCGGTTTTCTCATCCAGGGTGGAAGGAGGCACGACTCTATTGCGACGCCTTGCTGGCCCAAGGAGTCAAAGCTAAGTTGGTCCAACTGGAAAATGCATTCCAGCTTAGGGTTCGGCGTAAGGGAATGAAACCGCAATTCATCACATTTGATTCGTGGCGCGAAGCAGAGCAGGTCCGTCTGAAAATGGAGTCTGAATTCTCGTTGAGTATTGTCAGAGACTACGCCCAGGCCACCCAGGTGTCCCTGCGTGACTTGCTTTCCCGTTATCGTGACGAGGTGGTGCCGCGTCACAAGGGACGTGGACCGGAAACATCGCGAATCAACAAATTGCTGCGAGATGAGGCTTGGGTGGACAAGAAGTTGGCCGCGCTCACCACCGAGGATTTGCAGGACTTTATCTACGACCGACTCAGCGAAGTGGCACCTGCAACCGTTGACCGGGACTTGGACATCATCTCCCAGGCCATGAACTATGCCGACAATGTCTGGAAGATTGCGCCGGCGGAGTCGCCTTTCAAAGGGCTTCAGCGCCCTAAGTATTTTAATGAGCGCGACCGGCGATTATCAGCAAAGGAAGAAAAAGCATTGCTGGAGGCCGTCCGCGAGGACGAAAACCCCTATCTCGAGCCGGCCATCATCCTGGCGCTCGAAACAGCCATGCGGCGCGGAGAACTGCTCAGCCTGACTTTCGGCGATATAGACTTTGAACAGCGTTTTGCATTGCTCAGGGACACCAAGAACGGCCGACCGCGGAAAGTGCCGCTGACCCGGCGTGCGCTGCAAGTTATCCATGCCTTGGGAGCCGAGAGTGCGGCCCCGGATGAGCGCTTACTGAAATTGACGGCGAACGCCCTCAAAATTGGTTTCTTCCGCCGGGTGCTGCCGGCGACAGGAATCAAGGATTTGCATTTTCACGATTTGCGCCATGAGGCCACTAGCCGGTTAGCGGAGTCTGGTAAATTCCAGCTCATTGAGTTGCAAGCGATTACCGGGCATCGCGACATGCGCATGCTTCAGCGTTACGCACACCTATGTGCAGGACGGCTCGCAGAGAAAATGGATACGGCCTGCGAGCGCACTACGAAAGAGTATGTACATCGGGGCCGTAAACGTAAGGTGGTCAAGGTCGGTGCGGTTTTCGACGGCAACCAGGAGCTCCAGATTTCGAACGATTTACCGTACACGGTAAACCGTAGCGAACGTAAGCCCCCCCCAAAGATGGCCTCCAACGTGGTGTTGTTTCCCAATGTTAGGCCGATTGCCTAACAGGCCGAAGCTACCCAAGCAGGCTTAGGATAGATGAGTAGCTCCAGGGCAAGGGACTTTCGGGCAACCGACATTATCAGTCTTAGGTTTTTGGGGTAGATGCTTAAATAGGACGTGGTAATTCGACCATTTCTGGGTCGTGCGCA
This sequence comes from uncultured Methanomassiliicoccales archaeon, assembly GCA_938004075.1. Lineage (GTDB taxonomy): Archaea > Thermoplasmatota > Thermoplasmata > SG8-5 > SG8-5 > UBA147. The sequence continues at coordinate 12,215 of CALKWP010000175.1, read as the reverse complement.
TTTAAGAGCACGAGGAGGTGCGGGGCGCCTCTGACCCTGAATTGTCGCGGATGAGTGCCCAAAGTCGGCCCTCGACCCTGAGCCGACCTTCGCATTGCTCCCGTTCGAATGGCTGGTTACAAAGCACAGGAGACGTTGAGTGCGACCGCTCACCGGCATGTCGTTGGCCAACGCGGCCTTTGACCAACTCCATAAAATTGGCCGGTTCTGATTCCAGACCGGCCATTGGCAACTCGAGGCAGACATCTCAGATACGAGTGACCAAAAGGCAGCAAAACCTTAGATGAATGGAAAAGGCCAAAGAGCTCGTAGCCGCTATTCAATAACCACGTAAAAGGGACTTGATTTGCCGACCAATATCTTGTCACTTTTACGTATTACGAAAGCCTCTACGAAATGGACCCCTCGGTAGGTCAACTGCTCCATTCGGGTTCCGCCGTTTTCAGACTTATAAAAATCCCCTCTAAGTGCTTTTGCCAGATAGGCTGCTTCGTCGGTGTTTGTCACCCTCCACTTCACGTCATACTCAGCCGGAAACGGCACTCCGACGTTATTCCCTGCTGTAAACTTCAACCAACGACCAGCATGTAGTGGCTCAAGATTTGTCACAGAACGAATTCGGTCGCCATGCTCACTTGTGTATAGGTCGGCTCGAACTTTCACCATCAACTGAGTCTGCGCAGCCCGCCACTTTGGCCGGCACACGTAAGGAAGCTTCGAAAATCTCGCTGGTATAGCCTGGGAACCGAATCGCTTTACGCGTTCCACCAAGTCTTTGAAGTACCCCCCGGTAACGATAGCACCTTCCGCCTTGGCAACCTGTTCACTAACTCGTGCAGCTTCCTTGGCCTCCCCAGCAGCAAACTTGTCACCAAAGACTCTCTGCCATTTGCCAATACTCTCGTCTCGGTCAGTCTCTGCATAGGCTTCGTCAATCCAGCCGCGGTACAAATGAATTTTCGTTCTGAAGTTTGAATACTGTGTTTCATCCCAGCTTGCAGCCTGGTTTTCCGAACTTAGCTTTGGGTTTTTTACAACAGGAACGGTTGGTCTAGCCTGCAGCCAATCATCAAGCCTGCCAACCAGCGTTTTGAGCGTGGTCGTCAGGTCAGAAAAATCCGCAGAATCCTTGTCGTGGTCATAGACTTGGGAGCCGAGCAGCGTAGTAAAGAGGAACGATGGGCATGTGAAATTTTGCTTGATGTCCCGTAGGTACTTTAATAGGCGAGTTACTTTCTTAAGGTCATGGCCGCCAGCAATACTGTTCTTTTCTACTACCCAGTCCGTGTACTCCTCTGGTGCTGACGCTTCAAATTCGTTGGTGCTGCGGTTGCACACCTCATACTGCCCTTCGTAAATTCGATTGACGACGCAAGGAGCAATATCAATGCGACGCTCCCCCGCATATTCAATAGTCGCGCAGTGCGAGTATCGACGGACCTTTCCTTCGTAATTACCAGAATCAAGTGATGTCGCTAGCTTGTTCACGTAATCCTTCGGAGTCCAACCATCCTTTGGTTCAACAAATACAAGTAGGTCGGCGTCAAACTCCTTGTCTGGCAACGGTTTGATAATGGTTCCATGCGCCCAGGAACCTTGGGGAGCAAAGTAAAGAATCTCTGCCCCCCAATCCGCAGCCAAAACAGCGTTTTTTACGGCATTGACACTGGATTCCAGCTGACTAATTCGGGTGGCATTGAGATTGACATGGTCTTCTAAGAATGTCTTGAAATGTTCGTGCAGCTTCATGCTGCCTCCTTCTTAACGAGGGCTTTTTTTGCGGTTTCTACAAGCTTTGTGGCTGCATGATTAGCTTCGGCTTCCCTGTCGGAACGCATGAAGCTATAGACCCAATCAAAGACAAGAGGGCTGCTGGCACGATGCTGAAAAATCGCATCTTGCAACTCCCGAGAACTGACTGTGATTTCATTGGCTGTTGCCCCTTTGAGCGCCTTCTCCCATAACTTCTCCCATTCGGATTTCAGACCGGTCAGCTTGTCAGCGGTATCTGCATGTTTTCGATACTCACGAAGAGTCCAGGTAAGCACTGGACTCAGAGGCATCCAGACGGTGCTTAGCAAATCAGCCAATCTCATGTCCATCGCGATGCCGAGAACGGACAACCCAACTCCGAGCAAAACTGCAAACCAGAGCAAAGTATTGCTGTACTTACGACGCATTTTTGCGTCGTAAGCAATATTAGTCCTTTGACATACCAGACGACCAAAGTGGATAGGGAGCTCGCCAACACAAGGCTCATACCATGCAATCAGCGCCCCTTCTCTTTTCTTGGATAGGGGCTTTGTAGATGACCTGCAGACGTCTTCATGGTCCACCTTCGCGCCAACAATAAAGCGGTTCCACGGCAACTCCATCACCTCAACGTCGAATTCCTCTTGGAGCTTGGCACCTTGCTTACATTTTTCCTTATTGGCACGCTCGAAAAGACCTACGTCCAAAAGAAGCAACACAATGGTTAGAAAAGTTAGGTATGGCTTGGCCCCTGGATAATCACTTGAAAAAATCAGGCTAGCCGCTGGCAAGAGAACCGTCAAAATCACGAATACACCTTGCACCAATTTTGCAGAGGCATAGCTTCTATATCTAGCCCTAAGTAGGCAAATCAGCTCGGGCTGCAATTGCTTACTTGGGATATTGTTGGATTCAATCGGAGTCATAAGATAACTTTCGAGGCGGGCAGGCTATTTTTATATTTTCGTCATTAGCACACATACACGTGTGTCATGATAGCAGTCCGCATCACGATGCATAACAACTGCTCAGCCGTGCAATTGGTGCAGATATAGCGCAGCAACCTGCCGCCACAGCACGGCACCTTGAAAAGCCTACGCACGAGCACGAAGCAAAAGCATAATATGCCAAAGGAAACCAGTGCTCATGACTGAAGAAAGTTCAAAATCACCTGCCGAAAGACTAGGTCTTTCGGTCGGTACTACGCTCGATTCGCTGAAATTATCTGTTTCCCAAGGAGCGGCAAAGCAACTTCTTGGTGCAGTTGGTGACTTGAAGAAATATGACTTTTTGGACCAAATCACCAAAAGCAGTCTGGCCTCGCAGATAGCAGGTATTGATGCCTTAAGGTTGAAGATGCCAAAGGTGCCCGAGTACCTGATAAAGGAGCGGGATTTTGAGATTGGCCCGCCAATCCTTCCACCGCGGCCAGAAGAAACCAAGATTGGAAAAGCAACGCTGGCGACAGCGGAGCAGCTTCAAGAGGTTGTGCGCCTCAACTCGGAGATGGTGAGCCATGTGTCTGGCCTAACTGAAATGTTCGTGAAAAATGTATTCCCGCAGTGGCAACAGAAGCTGGCAAACGACCAGGCTGCCGCTCAGGAGGCTCAGCGTCTCGCGGAAGAGGAAACAACCCGTCGACAAAGGGAAGCACAAGCCAGCCTCAACCAGGCCAACAAGAGCCTAAAGGTTGCTGTATGGGCATTGATTGCATCGGTGGTGGTCACCATAGGGGCAACTGGCTGGCAGTTGTGGGTGGCCAAGCAATATCGGGAGGAGGATGCCAGGTCCCAGGCCGCTAACACAAGCGGGGCGTTGGCTGAGGCGCAGCTTGGGGAGATGAAAGCGTTGAGGGCTGACTTAGCAGCCCAGTTGAAAGCTCCTTCGAAATCCGAAGGGGCTGCACAACGTACGCAGGCAGAAGTTTCTCAACCGCCTTCCGCGCTTCCTCGAGGCATAACCCCCCAGAGATAATGTACGGAAAAAGGTGCCGTTCGCGAAGAATTGACTTCAACAGGCAGCTATGCGGTCTATTGCTGACCTAGAAGGAATGAGAGCTGAGCGGCCGTAAATTCCGAGGTGCTGGATTTACCTCTTCGGTAGCTTTCAAAGTGAACCTGTCGTTCGAGTGACGGCACTCGGTAGAGGACGAATTCCCGCTTCTGGCCGGAAGTGGCCGTATGCTGCAACTCGCTAGCCAATTTAGTTAGCTAGAGGTAGAGAGCGTGGCTAACGTAATCTGCTCAGGCAGCTTGTGATATTGGCAAGGTCAGATACGGGCTGGAGTCCACTGATTCTTTCAGGCATCCGCTGGCATGGAAGGTCACGACCCGGCGGGCCGTAATTGGGACTTTCTCGCCAGTCTTCGGGTTGCGACCAGGGCGCTCTGGCTTGTCGCGCATGTTGAATCCACCGAAACCTGCAAGTTTCACTTCCTCCCCATGCTCTAGGCAGTCAGAGATTTCCTTGAAGAAGGCCTCGACCATTTCCTTGGCTTCGCGATTGTTGAGCCCCACTTGTTCGTAGAGTATTTCGGCGAGGTCGGCTTTGGTGATGGTCATGAATTAACTGCTGCTTGGGATGGGTAAGATTTTACCGGACCATGCCCTGAACCCCCTTTTCTATCGACACTTTTGATGCGCCTTCCTCAGCTTCCGGCACTCCCATGGCGGCAGCGGTTCCGCTTCTTGCCATAGCCCAATACGCTGTTGCCGGGCTTGCGCTTCAGCTTGCTCGTACGCGCTTCTCATCGCAGGAGTGAGTTCGTCAGCGAACATGGAGGCGTACCAAGCCAAGCCTTGCTTCACGAGGGCCAGCGCAGGGTCGATGCCATCCACCAAGGCATGGCACACCTCCCGTTTGCGCCAGTCCTGTTTGTAGCACCTGACCGTCACAGGTTTATCTGCAATTTGCCGATGCAGGGCGTCACGCGCCACACGCCAGTAGGCTTGTCCTGTTTCCGGAGTGTCGGCTCCTGAGAGTCGAACTTTGATGATTCCACGCGCATCAGTCCTCAGGGTAATGGTGTCACCATCGTGGTTCTTGATAACGCTGCCGGTGACTTCGAAGGGTTCATGAAGCCCCGATTTTGCCGATGCATAGGGCAGGCAGACTGCGACCAGGATGATGCTCAGAACGAAATGCTTCATAGGAGTGATTGATGTGGTTGTTGGCCAACAAGGTTGTCCGCAGAGAATTGGCACAGAAAATCTCTACTTCGAGTATCGGAATGTTGAACGCTACCTGAACACGCGATTGGCATACAGTATTGCCCCTTGCTGTTTGCTGTATAAAATTACAGTATTAACAGTAGGAGCGCGCCATGATTCGCATTGTCTGCCCTGGCTGCCACAGTCCGCTTTCCAGCGCTGAACTTGAGCAAGCCGCTATTGACGGGCATCTTAGCCTTGTCTGCCCAGAGTGTTCGATGGTCTTAGTGACCGAACCGGTCGATGAGCACACCATCGAACAACCCGCCGAGGTCCCAGTTCATGTTTGAGCCGATGGACATCTTAGGACCAGGAGTTTTCATCCCGCTTATTCCTGCGCCAAGGCTTTCGCTACCACTTGATACGGTCAAGGTCTCCGCCGGCTTTCCGTCTCCGGCCGCTGACTACGAAGAGTCGCGACTGGACATCAACGAATACTTGGTCAGGAACCCCGTCAGCACCTTCTTCTTCCCGGTACAGGGCGAGTCGATGGAAGGGGCCGAGATACACGATGGCGACATCCTGGTTGTCGATAAGAGCGTGCGCGCCCGTCATGGCCACATCGTTATCGCCTTTATTGATGGCCAGCGCTTGGTGAAGCGTCTGCATCACCGTGCGGGCCGTGTCGCCCTGATGGCAGAAAACCCCTGCTACCCGCCCCTCGAGATTCAGGAAGGCATGGAGCTGCACATCTGGGGCGTCGTCGTCGGTAAGTTCAAACGCTTCGGAGCGTGATGTGCCCGTCTTCGCCTTGGTGGACTGCAACAACTTCTACGTGAGTTGCGAAAAGCTTTTTGACCCCAAGCTGAAAGACCGACCAGTCGTTGTGCTGTCGAACAACGATGGCTGTGTCATCGCCCGCTCTGCCGAGGTCAAGGCACTGGGCATCCCCATGGGCGTCCCCTGGTTCAAAATCCAGCAGGAGGCCAAGCGCCACGGCATTGTTGCCTTCAGTTCCAACTACGCGCTCTATGCTGACCTCAGCAATCGCTGTGTCGAAGTGCTATCCGGCTTTACACCGAACATCGAGGTTTACAGCATTGATGAGAGCTTTCTGGAGCTCTCCGGCTTTGAAGGGCGCCCAGGCGGATTGATGGCCTACGGCGCCGAGATTCGTCAACGGGTGGCTGACTGGCTGGGCCTTGCTGTCTGTGTTGGCATTGGGCCAAGCAAGACTTTGGCGAAGCTTGCCAATCATGCAGCCAAGAAGAATCTGGCCGGTGCCAATGGGTTGTGCGACTTCACTACGATGTCGCAAGACGAACTCAATGCCTTATTCGAGCGCATCGACGTCGGCGAGGTGTGGGGCATTGGCCGGAAGATTAATGCCCGCCTTGAAGCGATGGGCATTCGTACCGTCCGGCAACTACGGGATGCGGATGCGGAGTTGATGCGAACCTCCTTCTCGGTCGTTGTTGAACGAACGGTGCGCGAACTACGGGGCGTATCCTGCCTGGACTTGCAGGAAGTGGTGCCGGAGAAGCAGCAAATCATGTCCAGCCGCTCATTTGGGCAACTGGTCTATGACTTGCCGGAACTGGAAGAGGCTGTCGCCAGTTACGTCACCAAAGCAGCCGAGAAACTGCGCACCCAGCATTCACTGGCTGGTGCTGTACAGGTCTATATCCGTACGAACGTATTCAAGCCCGAGGTGCCGCAATACCAACGAGCCGTTACGCTGCCACTGCCCGAAGCCAGCGCTGATACCCGCGTGCTGATACGGTGGGCGCTGCGCATGCTTCGTCGCATTTATCGGCCAGGCTATGGCTATCACAAGGCAGGTATTACGCTGATGAACATCATGCCGGCCACCAACCAGCAGTTCTCGCTGTTCGCCTCAGGCGGAGCAGAAGATGTACGCTCCCATAAGCTGATGGACGTACTCGACGGCATCAATGGGAAATATGGCCGTGGCACCCTGCGCCTTGCTGCCGAAGGTGTTGAAAAGGTTTGGCAAATGCGTCGCGGAAATCTGTCGCCACGCTACACAACGGAGTGGGATTGCCTAGCTGTGGTTCTGGCGCGGTGAGTAAAACTATATGTCATCGGGTTCAATCGTTTTCAAGACAGCTAGTGTGGTGCCCGACAGGTAAAGGTCGCGCATTGCATTTTCGAGGTCATCTCGTGACATACCTCGCTCAAAGACATTGAAGGCCGTTGCGATTTCATCAAGGCGAGCTGTAGCCTGTTCGCGCATCCAAGACTCGAGTTCGATAGAGACTGGCGATGCGCTGAGAACCCGCTCTCGTAGAGGCTTGGTGCGTGTGGAACTTGCCGGTTTGCGGGCCTTATCGGAATTCCCAGAGGCTTGGCGTTCCTTAACACGCTTGTCGGCCGCCAATTTGTCTGCGTGAGTGAAGTAGAGTTCAATCCCACCTCGCTTGTCATTGTATTGAGCGACATGCCAGCCGGTTGCATCCCGCAGCCTCTCGAGAGCTGGCTTTAGCACATCGCGTACAAAGACCCTATCCGTCTCGTCCTGGCGGCCGAGAAAGCGACGTGCCGTAGTGAGCGCAATCAGCCGCGTCTCGGTATGCGAGGCGTAGAACGAGTAGAGTTTTTTGGCGACATAGTCACTACCGAGTAATTTGCGGATACCCAAATCCAGCATCGTAAAGTGCGCCACCTCAAAGACTTTCGCCATCCGGCCATCAAGTGTCAGGGTGTAATAGCGCCGAGCTTTTAATGTCGTTTCATCGCTTTCAATGCTGGCAACAAGGCTCGTCTCATAGTCACGCAGGCTTGGCAATTTAAAAAGGAATGATGCCCGCTTGAGTCGGCGGATGGCTGCATTCAAGCCTTTAAGATTGTTTGTCCCGCGCTCCTTGTTAATGGCACGAAGAAACTCATTCGCATCGAACGAGAGTTTCAACATCCCATCGCCGTTATTTGATAAAGCGCAGGCACGTCGAACAAGCTCTAGGTAAACATCGCAGTCTGTTTCATCCAAACGCTCACCAACCGTTTGGTAAACCTCTGTTGAGCCCACCGTGCCGATAAGTTCAGGCTTCGTAAAGACGGGGCGATATTTTCGGTAACTCTTCGCTACAAAGAAGGCTATCCGAGTAATCACTGTCGGCAAAACGCTATAGGCTTCTCCGAGTCCATATGGCAGACACGAAGTGTTGACCAACATCATCGCGTTAGATGCCATCCAATACCTCCGCAGCAGAAGATGTCGGCACATCGACAGGCGTCGGATGTCGTCGTATCCACTCGCGGATAAGCTTGCGGAGCAGAAGCGTTGGGATTTCCCCGTGCTGCGCAGCTCGCACTGCAAATAAATCACGCAAGGAAACCGGTAGGGCGAGAGTAAAGTTAGTGGATGGTTCTGAAGCTTTCGGGCGGGGCATCTGCTGTCTCCTGGAAATTGTCAGATACCCCGTATAGCACCCGCATGTAACGCGTACCGATAACGCAAAGAGTGAAAACCCACACCCCAGGCCAGTCAAGGGTTGCGGGCGTGTAAGTAAGGTCGGAAGTGAGATACCTAACAGACGGGATACCAGTCAGGCCTGCGTGTGTAATCGCGCCACGGATGCGTGTAAGTTAGCGTGTAAATAAGGCTATTCAAATATTCGCTAGTGCATTGTGCTGCAATGGATTTGCACTGTTTTATCGGGCCACTAGTAATTTAGTAATGATAGATAGACAGGAGTAAGCACTAGGCGATAGGAGCGAAAGGCTCCTTTTTTCCTACGGTGGCAAGTGCGACTCGTCCTCGCCTCGCCAAAGTGTTGCTATCACGCCCCGCCGGCCTTCCGATGGTCGGCTGGCGTGTCGCTGTTCGTACGCTATTGTCACCGGCCCAAGGGCCGGTTTCCGTGTCAGAGCCAGGGGCTAGGTAATAGCAGCCTTGGATTCCTTGGGGATTGGCTATTCCCTAGGGGGCCAGAGGCTATCGCGCGTTGAACTCGCCCGAATTGGTTCGGGTACCTCTTGTAGAAGGACTACCTTCGTTGCTTCTAGAGTGGCAATATGACATTGTGTAAATAAATCATCAGCCAACATTCAGAATGACATCAACAGAGTGCGAGCCATGTCAGACTTGGCGGAAGCTATCGCTGTAGTTGGCGCAAAGCAGAGCTGGCTCACATTGTGAATCCCTTTTGAAAAAATCTAGCGGATGCACAAATAAATGGCCCGACCAAACAGTTGGAAGGGGTAAGCACGCCGTCGCGATGCTTCAAAGGCAATCTCTCTATCCTAATGAATTTGAAAACTACTACCTCTGGCGCCACGACAACCGAATCTGACTTGGTGCGAGCGAGCAGAGATGGCGACCAGTTCCACTATCACTGGGCCGCGCGTCACTGCCTCTCGCTATTGCCTGGCGCGAGCGACTTGGTCGCTATTTCCATTGAAGGCGCATCGGCCGCCGAAGGCCCCGGCTCGGCTAACGAAGGCGATGAACTCATTGATGTCGGATTTTACTTCGGCAGCGAGACGCTGAAGGATGCACGGCTCGTTCGCTATGTGCAGTTGAAGCACTCCACGAAGCATGCGCAAAAGCCCTGGACAGCCAGCGGCCTGAACAAGACGCTCAATGGATTTTCTGAACGATTTACGGAACTGCGCAAGGAGTTCACCTGGGACGAACTCAAGGACAAGTTGCGCTTCACCTTCACGACCAACCGCCCCATCGACCAGAAGGTGATTGACACGCTTGAGGACCTTGCAGCCGGGACCACCGCGAGACATACGTCGGTCGGGAAGACGCTGCGTGGGTATGTGAAGAAGCTCGGTAGCGAGAGTGCAAACTTCTTCAAACTCTTCTCCGTTGAAGGGGGCGAACCCGACCTCTGGAACCAGCGAAACCTACTGTTCAAAGACGTTAGAACATTCCTGGCCGAAGCTGATTCGGACGCGCCACTCCAGCTCAAGGAACTGGTGACGAAGAAGGCTACCTCTGAGCACGCTTCGAACCCATCCATCCGTCGCCTTGATGTGCTGCGTGCGCTCGAAACTGATGAGGCAGACCTATGGCCTGCAAAGTGCCTGATTGCTGAGCCTGTCCACGGCGCACTTCCACGGGAGCAGGAGCGAGAGATTCGCACAATTCTGGAGTCAGCGACCCAACCCGTCGTCCTGCATGCGGAAGGTGGCGTTGGAAAGTCCATTCTCGCGTGGCAACTATCCAGGTCTGTCCCCGAAGGTTCCGTTGCGGTGCTCTACGACTGCTTTGGCGACGGGCTGTACAGAAGCGCCCAACACTTCCGGCACCGGCAAAAGGATGCACTTCCGCAGATTGCAAACCAACTTGCTGCTCTGGGGCTGTGCCATCCCTTAATTCCAATTCGCGGGACGGATAGCAAGCAGTACATGCGCGCATTTGTGACAAGACTGAGCCAGGCCGTCGGTCTGCTCCGGGCCAAAACTCCCGGAGCCAATCTCTATTTGATAATCGACGCAGCGGACAACGCCGTCATGGCAGCCACGGAATTCAATGATGCTGCCTTCGTACCAGACCTCATTCGCACGGCGATGCCGGACGGTGTGAAGCTTGTTTTCAGTTGTCGAACCCATCGGCGAGACTATCTGCGAGCACCGCCTGAGGCGACGCACATTGAACTTCGCCCGTTCAGCCATGCGGAGACAGCCAGACATATCAGGAAATTCTTTCCGGAGGCGACTGAAAGCGACGTAGCTGATTTCGACTTTCTAAGCAGTTCTAACCCGCGAGTTCAGGCGCTAGCACTGAGCCGCAAGCTGCCATTGGAAGACATGTTGAAGGCGCTCGGACCGTCACCCTCTACAGTTGAGCGGGCTATCTCCGAACTGCTAGCGCGCGCAGTCGAAAAGCTGAAGTTTCGAGAGGGACATGTTGAAGCAGAGCAGATTGACCTAATCTGCCAAGGCTTAGCCGTGCTACGGCCGCTCGTTCCAATCGCGGTGCTTGCTGAAATTTCAGGAACTACTGAAAGTGCGGTAAGAAGCTTCGCTTATGACTTGGGACGACCGCTGCTGGTCAAAGGTGGCAGCCTTCACTTCCTGGATGAGCCTTCAGAGACCTGGTTCCGCGAAACCTTTCAGCCAGACCGGGCAATGCTGGCGACATTCTTGGACCGATTGAAGCCCCTAACCGCCTCCAGCTCCTATGTCGCATCAACGATTCCTCAACTGCTGCTGGCAGCGGGGCGAATGGATGAGCTGGTCGACCTAGCCCTTTCTACTGAAGGTCTACCCACGGCTAACCCGCTCGAACGTCGCGATGTAGAGGTGCAGCGCCTGACCTTCGCGCTAAAAGCTTGTCTGCAAGAGAAACGATACGTTTCGGCGGCAAAGCTAGCGCTCAAGTTGGCCGGTGAACTCGCCGGCGTCGAGCGCCAGAATGAACTGATACAAGGGAACACCGACATAGCGTCTGCGCTTCTTTCTCCAGACCGCATCGACGAACTCGTGTCTCGGCGAGCATTCGGAGGAAACTGGAAAGGAGCTCATCACGCCTATGAAGCCGGCTTGCTAGCGGGGCGTGCGGAATTCCTTGCCGAAGCGCGAAGTCGCTTGAGGATGGCGATAGATTGGCTGTATTCGTGGGCACGCATGCCGCATGAAGAGCGCGAGAATGCAAACGAGCGCGTCGAAACTAGCGATATGGCCGAACTGGCGATGGCCAAGCTGCTGGCGGAAGGACCGAAGGACGCTGTTAGATTTCTCAAAGGGTGGAGGCCAAGGTATCTATCGATGGCCGTCGGTGGCATTTTAGCGCGTCGGCTCGTGGACCTTGGTCGATACGAGCTTCTTGACCTGTTGGCGGAACACGGCGCGCGAGATGTCTGGCTAATGCTGGGCCTGGCAGCCGAGGCGTGCGAAGGCGGTCACTCTCTGCCAGCCAAGCCGCTGGAGACGCTCATGCGTGCATTGAGCTCCCGCCGAATTCAACTACATGACCGGGATGGAACAACAGCCAAATGGAGCGTGCTCAATGGTGTCACGTCCGCTGTTCTACAAGCGCTACGAGTTCTGCCTCGTGATGATGCGACATGGGCAAACGTCATACGCCGCTACCTGCCCGAGCATCCACCCACAGAGCTGGCGGAGCGGCACGCCTTGGACAGGACTACGCCACTGAGGGCGTATGCGCTTGAGGCTGCGTTGCTGGGCAGGCAACTTGTACTCATCGACTTGGCCCCAAAGAAAGTCAGAGAGGAGCTGGAGAAGAAGCAGAGCCACTACAGCGGAAGCTCCGAAGCCGAGGCGTTTGACAGGGCAACGGGTGGTGTCTTGGCTTGGTTCCGTCTGAGCGCGGAGATT
>CALKWP010000174.1 GCA_938004075.1 uncultured Methanomassiliicoccales archaeon | reverse complement strand
ACGAGGTGGTGATTCGTGACTGGAGTTCAGACGTGTGCTCTTCCGATCTCAGCTGGTAGAGCAGCGGTTTTGTAAACCGCAGGTCCTCGGTTCGACTCCGAGAGGTAGCTCCAATTAGGGGGAATAATGCTAAACGGAACATACAAATTTAAATCAGGAAGATACCTATATCCGGTACAACTTCTTGAGCAACCTAACAAGATTTACATCACATTCGGATATAATCCGAAAATCATTAATGAAGTTAAGGCGATGGACGGGGCATATTACCACGGCTTCGATAAAGAGAAGCCGGCTAAGATGTGGTCCGTTAAGAACAATAGTCGGAATCGGTTCCAGATACGATACCTTCTTGGCGAGAATCCATACGCTAAGTTCAACTTGCAGTTAGTTGATCACACATCAACTCGGCCAATACGTGAACATCAGCGCACGATGATTCGGCATGGCCTAACTCGGCACTGTGGTATTTGGGGCGCCGAGATGGGCACCGGAAAATCTTTAGCTGGTATCGAACTCGCCGAAGCGATCGGGTGCTTGGATGAACAATCATTCTGGTACGTAGGACCTAAAGCCGGTGTGACAGCTTTCGATCTTGAACTCATTAAATGGTCCTCACGTGCCACTCCTAGGATGATGACATACGAAGGACTTACGAAGCTGTGCAAGGACTATAATGGTCCATTGCCACGGCTCGTTCTGTTTGATGAACCTCAGCGCATAAAGACACCTAGCTCGCAACGGGCACAAGCCGCAATGAGCCTAACGGAATCAATGCGGGCAGAGTACGATGATCCATATATTATTGAGATGTCTGGTACACCTGCACCGAAATCTCCGGTTGACTGGTACTGGTTGTGCGAAGTCGCCTGCCCAGGTTTCCTTAAAGAGGGCAATATCCACAAGTTCAAGGCGAGACTTTGCATCATTGAGCAGCGAGAATCAACGATAACAGGTGGTGTCTATCCACACATTGTAGCGTGGCTCGATGACGAGAATAAGTGCAAAATTTGTGGACAACCAAAAGAGCATGAACTCCACAGTGAGATGTCAAATGTTCTTGGAGAAGGACATAGATGGGAGGGCAGCAAGAATGAGGTAGCCTACCTGTATGAGCGTATGAAGGGTTTGGTTCTAGTAATCTTCAAGAAGGACTGTCTGGACCTACCGGAGAAACAATATGAAGAGATAAAGCTGAAACCATCAGTTGAACTAGTCAGAGCGGCTAAGCTGATTAGTAAGACTGCAACAAGAGCCGTGCAAGCCTTAACACTGCTGCGTGAGTTAAGTGACGGATTCCAATACACACAAGTTGAAGACGGCGAGAAGGAGTGCCCCAACTGTCACGGTAGCGGGATGATAACTGTTAAGGTACCAAAGAAGGATGTAGATATCCTGGCTCCAATTGACGTAAACATCGACAACTTCACGGACGAAACGATTGTTTGTGATACTTGCAATGGAACAGGGAATATCCCCAAGTACACACGCGGCGCGGACAGTGTGGAGACGCCGAAAGATGAATTTTTCCGCAATGATCTCGAAGCTCACGAAGAAGTTGGGCGATACATTGTTTGGGGTGGATTCACCGAAACAGTTGACAGACTTGTTGCAATTGCCAATCGAGCAGGCTGGTACGTTATTAGAGTTGACGGACGAGGTTATCATGGCTTCGCGCCTGATTCCACTCATGTCGGATACCAGGACCTGCTTATCGGGATGGATAGAACTCACCCCCGATTTAAAGAGATTCTTTCCAAGTACCCCCGCATCTGTTTTGTTGGTCATCCAAAAGCCGGAGGAATGGCGCTTACATTGCATGCCTCTCCTACGGAACTGTTCTATTCCAATTGCTTCGATGGCGAAGCAAGGATGCAAGCTGAGGACCGAGCACACCGCATGGGGATGGACGATAATCGCGGACTAGTAATCAAAGACCTGCTGATGCTCCCAACGGATAAGCTTGTGTTGGAGAATCTTCGTAAGAAGAAAAAGCTCCAGGATATGAGCATGGGAGAAGTTCAGGCAGCAATGGAGAAAGGATTGTGAATTGTGGACCAGGTCAATCTTGCTGTTGAAAATATACCTCTTAACAGTATACATGAGGATGATAATTTCAATTGTCGAGGCAAAATTCTACCAACTGATGTTATTGAGCTTACAAAAGATATCGAGAGACAAGGACTGATTCAGCCAATCATCTTGGCTCCATACGATGCACAGAAACAGACTGTATTCAACAGGAAGTATAGGCTGATTGCCGGCTATCGTCGGTACACGGCCTTCAAGATTCTTAAGAAGGAAACGATTCCTGCCATCATTCGCGCGGACATGGTGAATGATATCGATGCGCGATTCTTCAACCTGCAAGAGAACTTGCAGCGAAAGAATCTTAACATCATGCAGGAAGCCATCACACTGCAAAAGCTCAAGGAAATTGGTATCGACAGGAACGAAGCGGCCGAGCGTATTGGGATGTCTCCTGGTTGGGTACAGGTCCGGTACATGCTTCTTGATCTTCCGAAGGACGTTCAGCAGGAAGTCCTTGCTGGTAGCATCAGTCAGCCACAGATTCGTGAACTATATACCATGCTCAATAAGGCCGGCCCGGATGCTTGTCTCCGCGCGGCTCGCGATATCAAGGAAGCTCGCGCACGCGGTAGAATCATTTCTATCAACGAGAACAAGAAGAAGGATAACGCTCTCCGCGCACGTAAGCGTATGGAGATCTTCGATATGATGGACCACCTTCGGGATACCGTTGGTAATGGTCTGTGGACACGCACACTCGCCTGGGCCGCCGGCGAAA
The DNA here is from genome assembly GCA_938004075.1 of uncultured Methanomassiliicoccales archaeon. GTDB lineage: Archaea > Thermoplasmatota > Thermoplasmata > SG8-5 > SG8-5 > UBA147. The sequence goes on along the minus strand of CALKWP010000174.1, from coordinate 9,677 downwards.
TCAGCAATCTGGATTTACAAGCTAGCATCAAGCTTGTTTGTGACCGACTTGGTAAGACATACGTTCCTCCAGCGCCCAAGGACTACACATCGGGGATCGAGGATAACACTGTGGAGGCGATGAAGAAATGAGAGGCGAGGGCCTTCTTTGGCTTATACTGTGGCTACTAGTTATGGGCGCCTGTGTCGTTATGCTGATTGATTCCTGCCAACATGAAACAACCTACATACCATTAAGGGAGCCTGTTGGGATATGATCTTCCTCGATACCGAAACATGTGGCTTCCACGGTCCGATCGTCTTGCTCCAATGGGCGGAGGACGATGGCCCAATTCAGATGCATTCGGTCTGGAAGTCTACCGTTCGGGAGACGATGGAAATCATAGAGAAGCTTGTGGCCTCGGATATATGCGGCTTTAATCTATCCTTCGACTGGTTCCACATTTGCCAGATGTATACCACACTGATGCTACTTCCGAAGGATGAGTATCTAGAAAATATCATTGATGAGTATGCAATCAATGAGAAGAATGCTCGCATGGGTCCGTGCCTCAAGCCCAAGGGCGCCCTTGATTTAATGCTACATGCCCGTAAAGGGCCGTACCAGTCTACGATGAACCGCGATGACATCGTAATCAAAAAGGTTCCAACACAGCTAGCTTGGGAATTGTGCGGTGAACTCAACAAGCGCATCATTCTTAATGACGTATACTTCGCCAAGAAATCTGACCCAAAGAAGCGATGGCAAGTAGACGATATTAAGGACGAGCTTGGTAATGATGTAATTGACTTCAAGAATGTTGTTCTCAAGTTTGCCCCTTCATCTGGCTTGAAGGCTCTGGCAGCAGACGCTCTGAAAATCAATACAGAAGAAATGCGTTTGTTCGGAGATATCGAGCCACCTGAGACAGCTCGTCCGGAGGAACTTGGATATGCTCCTTTCGCCCTTGCGATCGGTAGACCAGGAAAGTGGAACGGCGCGTGGCCAGACGAGGGAAAGATTCGAGTTCATATTAGACACTGGAGCTATAATAGTAGAGCCAGACAGTACGCCAGCGATGACATCAAATATACGCGCGCTCTCTACGAATACTTTGGGCGTCCAGCACTCAATGACTACGATTCGACTTTGGCGTGTATGGTCGGAGCCGTAAGATGGAGAGGATTCGCAATCAATGCTGAACGTATCCAGGCTCTTAAACGTAAGGCTCAGGGTACGATTGATGGGATGACATTCAATTTTAATTCACACGCTGTTTGTCAGAGATACTTGAAACAAGTTCTATCTGAAACAGAACAACTTGTCATGCGTGTTGATGGTAAAATAACAACGAAAGGACCGATCCTTGAGCAAATTGCGAGATGGAAAGAATCAACTGTCTGCGATGCGTGCAACGGTGAGGGATGCGAAAGATGTGAAGACGGCCTCGTTAAAAGTGATAAAGCACATCCAGCAGCTTTGCGCGCGCAAGAGATTCTTGATGCCAGACACGCTAAGAAAGAAATCGAAATTTACGACAAGTTACTTCTTGCTGGAAGATTGCACGCGGACCTTAATATTATTGGAACTCGATCTTCTCGCATGTCTGGTACAGGAGGGCTTAATGCCCAAGGTATCCGGCGCGCAGAAGAAACGCGTGAATCATTCCCGTTAGCAGATGGTGACCTAATCCTGTGTGGCGGAGACTTTAGTGGCTTCGAAGTTAATCTCGCGGACGCGGTATATAAGGACCCGATTCTACATGAAGAGTTGCTGTCTGGTAAAAAGATTCACGGCCTGTTTGGCTGCTACCTGTTCCCCGGCGAGGACTATGATACAATCTGTGCTTCAAAGGGGAGACCTGGTGATAAAGATCACTACACCCGGAGCAAGAATGGAGTGTTCGCCTTACTATACGGTGGCGAGGCGCACACGTTGGTCAACCGGGTCGGGATCACAAAAGAAGCAGCCGAGGATGCATATCGACGCTGGGTTGCTAAGTACAAAGTATGGGGTAAAGAGCGACAGAAAATCTTCGATATGTTCTGCAGTATGCGTCAACCTGGAGGTATAGGTTCTAAGGTTGAGTGGCACCCTCCAGCAGACTACGTTGAATCGTTGTTTGGATTCCGTCGTTATTTCACACTAGAGAATCAGATATGCCGGGCCTTGTTTGACTTGGCGGAGTCGCCACCAGAGCACTGGAAACAATTCAACATTAAGGTGAAGCGCCGTGATAGAGAACAAGTCGCTAGTGGAGCAGTACGTTCAGCACTCTTTGCGGCAGCTTTCGCTGTCCAGGCTGCGAACATGCGGGCCGCTGGGAATCATGTTATTCAGTCATCGGGTGGCCAAATGTGCAAGATGCTTCAAGAACGCATTTGGCGACTCCAGCCAGTTGGAATCAACGCGTGGAGGGTACAACCTCTCAATGTCCATGACGAAATTATGTGCCCGGCTAAACCGGAGGCTATACCGGAGATAACAAGAATCAAGGATGAGTTCATTATTGAGTTCAAGAAACATATACCGCTGTTGGAGATAGAGTGGGCTGAGAAGCTCACATCGTGGGCAGACAAATGATCGGCATACATAAGATTCGAGAAGAAGCCCACAACTTCGCCATGAAGTTTCGTGCCATAGAGAACATGATCGGACGGGCTGACTTCATAAGGTTGTGGGTGGATTCAAGTGACGAGGATCAGAACAAGGCGTATGAACTTATTAAGAAAGGAGACCGGGATGCGCTCAAGAAGTGGATGAAGAATCACCCCTCAAAAAGTTTGTACGACAAGACGGTACCACAACTGCGTGCAATAGCCAAACAACTTGGAATCAAATACTACACGACCCTGAACCAGGGGCAACTTGTAGCTGAGATTATTAGGAAGGAGACGGCCAGTGTCGGAGAATAAAACCTCTCTGATAGTTGGGATGTCAGACAAACTCCACAGGATGCAAGCCTCATTGGATTACGCGGATCTCGAACTTGGTCTACCCAAATATGTTGATGTACTTCCAAGAAAGTATTTGGATGACGGTAAGAAGTGGCTCAAGACGATCTTTGAGTATTGGCAGAAGGAGATCTATCCTATCTGGAGGTTACTGACTCCAGAGATTTGGGCACGTTACAAGCGGTGGAAATGCTTCGACGATCATCGTGAATGCATGATGTTGCAGGCTAAGCTACCGGCCTTCAAGAAATTGATCAAGAGCGAGAAGAGAGCCATGCTCTTCAAGAAGGGAAAGATTAATGGGGTCATCGAAAAGAAGCTTAGAAAAGAGGCTGGACCAGCTGACGGCGCAGCAACACAACCTGCTGAAATCAGCCAAGTCAATGGCACAGAATCTGGCGCAAGTCAATAAATCCTTAGTTCTGGTGACTAAGGTAAGCGCATTAATCATTAAGAAAGGTTTGGTGACACATGAAGAGATCGAGGCTGCCTTCCAAGAAGTCGCTGTTTCAGAAGGCCAAGAGTCTGGTATTCGACCCACGAGCAGTGGGTCCGATGCGGATAGTGGCGGAGACGTCAAGCTCGGAGTACCGGCTGTGTCAAGCGATTCTGGAAATCGACCAAGCGAGACAGGCAGTGTTGGAGCCGGAGGAAGCCCGCAAGCGAGTAAGGAAAGCTGCGGAACTCCTACTCCTTGAGCTCGTGATGATCGATGGTTAGATTCGGACACTTCCTGCCCAAGAAAACAGGTAAGGCTTCACCAGAAGCAAAGATTCAAGAAGCCATCCGTAAGATGCTGTTAATCAAGGGCTGGTACGTGATGGAGACGCACGGCAACATGTATCAGGCGGGCTTCCCTGATATGTGGGCTTCCCATACTAGGTATGGGCAACGCTGGATTGAAGTCAAGTTACCTGGCATGAAGGGCAGTAAATTCACGCCCGCACAGATAGAATGTTTCCCGAAGATTTGTGCAAATGGTTCGGGAGTGTGGGTAATTACTAGCGATACTGATTTGGAATACAACAAGTTATTCCAGCCACCTAACTGGTATCAGTATCTGAGCGTTTGGAAAGGTTGAATCAATGGCCAAGAAGACCGGTGTTTACATTGACCTCAGCAGTCTGTATTACTGCGTGACACAGAAGTTTGGACACAGGAAGATCAACTATAAGGCCGTGTTGGATTATATCAAGGGACTTGGTGGCGAGGTTGTGGTGTGCAATGCCTACGGTGTACATAACAACTCGGAGGCCGATGCCTTCATCCGACGGCTTGAGACCCTGGGTATCGCTACTCGCTACAAGGCTCCACGAACTGCCGGCGGTAAGTTCTGGTACCGCGAGAACTGGACAGTCGGAATCGTTGTGGATATGCTAACCAAGTTGCCGGAACTGGATCGCTATATCATCTGCTCTTCGGAGTACGGTGTTGCAGACATGGTCCAAACACTCATGGACAACAAGAAGGAAGTGATTGAGCTCTCGATCAACATCACGGACGATATCAAGCGTATCGTTCCGCGGTGTATCGAGATTCCGGAGTCGATGCTTGAGTCAAAGCATCCTAAGGTTAAGGGGCAGCCTGAGGTTCCGGCTGAGTTGAAGGAGAAAGAAGATGCGTAAGAAGAAGGCGCCGAAGGCACAGGAAGAAGTACATACTTCCGTACAATGGGCAATGTCCCCCCTCAAACCGGTAGAGAAGTCCTACACAGTCCATTACATTTGGGCAATCGTAGCATTGGTGGCTATGGCACTGACATATAATCTTATCCTTCGGTGTCTCGCATGAAGTTACTTAATATGAAGGGCACGTCGCTTTGTCTGTTATACTCCGCTGCAATGGTTCTGGATGATGATGTGGACGAAATGATTCAACGAATCGGCTGGACAGGTCTTGAAAGAATGTGGGACAAACCGGAGCCGATGTGCTACCGTTCGCATCATATCCAAGAGATACAAGAGTATGCTATCGTGTGGCATCATAAATGCTTCTATCCGATTGAGCACGAACCGATGATAGCCTCGGATGATGGTGTCCAGCCGAAGCTAGCGATACATCATGGGGATGAACCGACAGCCAGGCTCATGGGATTAATACTTGGTAAGCCCGGAATCATGATTGGCGAAGGTCGAAACGGACTCCGTCATGCCTGGGCCTGGGACGGTGCCAAGTGTTACGACCCGAATGGATATATTCTCGATATCGAGGATTATAAATCAGTCGAAGAGTGTTGGTTGCTTGGATTGATTTGATTCCAAAAGATATCGTGATATATCACAAGAAAAAATATTTTATCGAAATATGCCTTAGCCCTAAGTGGCCTATTATGGCCACTTAGGGCTGGGGCTATACCTTATTATAGAGGGCAGTCATGCGCCAGGAATCAAATCAGAAAGGCGGTGCGCCATGAAGCGTTGATTTGATTACAAGATTCGTGAATCGGGGGACTAAGGAGAGCGCTGGTGAAACGCGATGAACTAATCCTACAACATATCCCAATGACCAAGAAATTGATTCGACGGTTCAAGGGTATATATCCTCAACACGAGGATGAAATTGATTCAGCCGCACACTACGGACTTGTTCATGCCGTGCATAAGTTATGCGAGCAAGGAGAAATCAAAGACGGATATACCGGGTATATCTATACCGTTGTACGTGATCATATCCTACGTGGCGTGGCCAAAGATAATTTGATTCGAGTTACACTGTGGGGATGTAGACACGGTACGCAACCAACGGTCGTCGAGCGTATGGATCAAGAAGAGTTCACGCACGATATCGAGACGTACGACGATGATAAGAAATTGGAAGTTGATGAGTTCTTGGCGACTCTGACGGAAGAGGAACGTTTGGTTCTTGCCTTGCGCGTTGAGCGGTGGACCTTGGATGAGATAGCTACGAAACTTGGATACTCGCAGCATGTCTCCGTCCACAACATAATCAACCGCATCGGCGAGAAAGCTCGAAAGGAGTTGTTCGATGGGCGGGCAGGCGTTGGGAGGCCGGCGAGTGAGCCGAGCCGAAATCGAGACCCTCTCACGTGAGATAATCAATCCAATTGGTCCTTGGCTGATCAACTACAAGGTCTGCGGCTCCTACCGCCGCGGTAAGCCTGATAGCGGTGACATCGATATTGTGTACCTGCCTTATGAAGATAAGACAGGAGTTGTTGATATCGAGCTCGAACACCTGTACGGATGCAAGGCCACGCATGTCAAGAAATCATTCATGTACAATGGCGTACAGGTCGAGATGCTTCCGGCCAACTTCAAGGATTGGGGAGCAATGATCTTGTATGCAACCGGCCCAGGCGAGTTCAATGTCGAGATGAGGCGCAAAGCCAAGAGCCTTGGCTATAAGCTGAATCAGTATGGGCTGTTCGAGTTCAAGAACGGTGAGTATGCGTACGTGGTTGGACGATCGGAGGAAGAAATCTTCATCATGCTCCAGATGCCCTGGTTGTTGCCGGAGGAACGTAAGTGATTCTTGCCATCAATCCAGGGGCTACGGTTGTTGGCATCGTGGCAACGTTCCTAATACTTTGGATGGTGGAAACGTACCTGGAGGGTCGAGATGGACTGTCCTAACTGCAAGGTAGAAATGACTCGTTGTGCAGATTCAGTCGGCGACGAGTACGAGTGCCCGAAGTGCAAGTTGTTTTATAACGACACCCCGAGCACCGGTCAAAGATATAAGAGAATACCGTGGGATGACTACGTTGAACAGATACAGCGGGCCATGAAGAATGGCATCATGGGTAATCAACAAGCTAAGCACCTGCTTATTACTCATCAGATGCGAGATGGTGTCTCGTTCATAGATGCCGAACGTAAGGCTCTCGAAATCGTGTATCCTCTGGAAGAGAAGGATAAAATTCCGGGTGAACTTGAGATCGATGCAGCACGTGGAGTGATATACTTTCATTCTTCTATCGGGGATACTATCCTGAGAATTTGCAGATTACCTCGTCCTATTCCACTCGGGAGACAATTAGATATAACTCATATGCACGGGTGCGATTGGTGATGCAAACGTTCCTACCGTACCCAAACTTTAAGCGGTGCGCAGCCGTCCTAGATATCAAACGTCTTAAGAAACAGATCATTGAAGCCTATCAGATAATCAACGGACAAGGATGGACGAACCATCCTTGTATCGAGATGTGGAATGGCAACCGATATCATCTTGTTCAGTATGCCATAGCCATGTGTGATGAGTATGAAGATCGAGACTACCGTCCTATGCTTCGCCAAGAAATCATGTATTGGTCCAGAATCTTTAAGCCATGCCCGGAACCTTGGTGGCTTGGTGATGAGCGTTTGCACCTTTCGCATCGTTCGATGCTGGTGCAGAAGCTACCAGAACACTACGGAATCTTTTGGCCGGATGTACCTAGGGATTTAAGGTACTGGTGGCCTGGGAGACAGAGATGCCAGTCAAACGATGCATCTGCTCAATCTGTAACAAGGACGTAACGAAGGGTTCGACGCTACACATCGGAGATGGGAAGCGGGCTTGCAAATTTCATCCGGGCGTAACTGAGAAATCAGAGCAACTAGCTCAACTTGAGGCTGGTCGTATCAAGGATCAACAGGAAAGGGCCAAGCCAAAGGCCCCGCATCCATTATACGACAGGCAAAATATGTTTAAGCCGAAGTGCTGGAGATGCGGGGAGACAGGAATCTATGAGCAGGACTGGTTTGGTCGAATGCTCATAAATATGGAGAAGCATGAAATCACTACGGGTGGACCAGCGAATCCTTTCACTACACGATTCGCTCCAGCGGAGAGATGCATCTATAGGCTGAGCAAGGATGTCTTGAATGGTAAGTGGGATAAGATCCCGCGTGTATCAAACCAACTTATCGAAATATCGGGGATAGTTTGTCTCTGTATTGATTGTATGTCCAACATGAAGATCGACCCTCCCGCTTGCAAGGATATGACAGCAGAGAAACTGATTCAGTTCTCTGGCCTATACGAGGTTGCCATGAAACCAGTAATCAGAGAAATGGCTGCCAAAGAACTTGCGAGGGATAACTAATGAAAACAGTAAGAAAGACGGAACTGCCGAAGTGCGACTTCTGTCCTGAGAAGGCGGAGTACGACAATCCTACCGTGCAGGGACCGTGGGCGAACATGTGTCCTGCCTGTTACGGGAAGTATGGCAGCGGGAGCATCGGATTCCGCTTCATCCTCGGAGTGGCCGCGCCGAAGAAGGATAAGGTCCGCATCGCACCGAGGGTGGATGAGGATGAGTGCGTCTGCCCAAACTGTGGCGAGAGTCGTACCGTCGAACCGGATGCGAATTACGAGTTCGATTGTGAGGGCTGTGGGCAACGTTGTAAGGTGAGGACGTGTTGGAGGGGTTCTGATGATGAAGATTTCTAAGACTGAAAATATCCTCTTGAATCTGTCTGGTGGGCTAACGCCAGACTGTTTGACCAAGAAGGAAGTAGCTCTGCTGCGCAGAGCGTTTGGCCGATGCTGGTTCTTTAAGCTTGGGTACACAGTTCCCAAGTACCAGCGTCCTAGATTCAGGAGATAACCTGAGTGGTGGAACGGCAGACACAACGGACTTAAAATCCGTTGCGCGTAAGCGCGTGAGGGTTCGAGTCCCTCCTCAGGTACCAAATTTTTGGAGGCCAACATGAGAATCACCGTCAGATTGCTAGACAAACTTCAAGCATGTGAGGATCAAACATCACTGTTTGCGATGTATTTTGGTAGATCAGCAACGGTTACATTAAATAACTGTTTAGCTGCGGCAGAGTTAGGACTTGATCTGGATTGGGCCGCTAGGAATCTATTATCGGCTCCGGCGCGGGCAGCCTATAATGATGCACGCGCCAAGGCATGGGCAGCCTATAATGAGGCAATCGCCCCAGCGCAGGCGACCTACTATGAGGCAATTGCCAAGGCGTGGGCGACCTACCATGAGGCCTGTGACAAGACGCGGGCGGTACTTGCCAAGGCGGAGGCGACCTACCATGAGGCCTGTGCCAAGGCATATGCTAAGGCGCAGACGGCACGTGCCAAGGCAATCGCCCCGGCGCGGGTGGCCCGTAATGAGGCCTGTGCCAAGGCGTTTTTTGCCGCAGCGAAGATGGTTTGATTCACTTTTTTGGAGCTTAACGATGGCAACGCCCGGAAACTACCACATCGAGCGCAGGACAACGCCAGGTCAATTTGTTACTGATACGTTAATCGTCTCGGACAAAGGTTCCGTACTAGCGACGGTTGGTCCATGCGATATCGAAGAGAATGCGCAACTTTTCTCCGCCGCCCCGGAGCTTGCGAAGGCGCTGGCACGGTCTGCCGGTATGCTGGAGCGTGCAGCCATGGGATATCGATTTGAGCCCGACCAGTTCCACTCGGAGTCCATGGTTGCTCTGGCCGCTCTCCGTAAGGCGGGTGTTTGATGATACACATCCAGACCGACGAGACAACGATTCTCTCAATCAGCGATGATGAGTACGCTGTATCATTCAAGGGCTCGCTTGATACCGAGTATCACGTGGTTGGCTACATCTATAATGATGGATGTGAGTGGAGATTCCAAGCAATCGAGCTGTTCACGACCTACCAACTCGGCCCTGTTGTGCTGGAACTTTTGGCCAACACTCTAAGGGAGCTCAACAATGTACCTAATCATCCGGAAGGGGCAGCCATACCAGAGCGACACGATACCACACGAGGATATCCGATTAGCTAAATGCCAGTGTATCGAGTATCGCG
>CALKWP010000173.1 GCA_938004075.1 uncultured Methanomassiliicoccales archaeon | reverse complement strand
ATTGATCTCATCGTTCGATATATGGTTTGTTTTTTTTCACGCAGAATACGGCATACGAGTTGGTGATTCGTGACTTGAGTTCAGCCTTGTTCTCTTCCGATCTGAGTAATCGTCCCAGTAGTTGCCGCCAACCGTGTAGTCCCAAGCCGCTGAATCCCAGCTGTTCAATCCGTTGTTATCGTAAGCCTGGATCGTGTTTTTGGTGAAATCATTGTTGTAAATCGTGTTATGTGCCGAATTGTAAATCCTGACCCCACAGCCGTTGTCCGCTATGCTGCTCAAGGTGATCAGGTTGCCCTCGGAGGCGGAATATATGTGGAGCCCCATTGCGGTGTTGTTGTCTGCCGTGCAATTCAAAATGGAATTCGCTGTCGACGCGTAAATTAAAATCCCGGAATTCCCATTGCGGCTTACCGTGTCCCGTCGGAGGATATTTCCATCGCCTTTGTAGATGTAGATGCCATGCAGGCCATTGTTGTAGGCGATGTTGTCTGAAATCTCATTGCCGTTTGAGCCGGCATCCAGCAAGACGCCGGTATCGGTGTTATAACAGACTGTATTGTTGAGAATTGTATTATTGAACGAGTTGCTGTAGAGGTAAATTCCATAATTGCTGAATGCCACCGTATTGTTGGAAATATCCGCGTGGGAAACGTTGAATAAGATTACGGATGAATTGAAGTAATAAATGGAACCCGGCCCGCCGCTGGCGTTGTGCAGGTTAGAGTTCCTCACAACAAAATGCTCAGTGGTGTTGGCGACATATACGCAGTATCCATACCCAGTTCCGTTGATCTCCAGGTTCTCGATTATCCAGGGGTTCCAGACCGTTCCGTTCCCGGTGGCATTGTTGGCCACGCCGGCGACGGTGAGAAAATCAGCGTTATTGTTTATCCGTATCGGCGCATGCGGCGTCAGCGCACTTGCCTGCGGCAAAACTTCCCCGGACTCGGCCGGTCCCACCAGCATGATTCCGCTCAGCACGAGGCTGGCGGCAAGAATCACGCTCAACATGACTTTCATGTATGGGGAATGACCATGGCGATTAATATATCTTTGGATTTTTCCGCATTCCGATTGCAAAACAATTTAAATGGCGACCCCATCCCGGTATCATAAACTCATGGAGGTGACTGATTGGTAGCGGTTGTCAACAAGGATGAGTGCGTCGGATGCGGCCTTTGCGTGGACGTTTGCCCTAACAACGCCATAAAGATGGTGGACGGCGTCGCAGTGGTGGACCCGGACGCATGCATTGACTGCGGTGCTTGCGTGGGCGAATGCCCGAACGGCGCCATAACGATGTAAAATCCCATCAGAGGCGATTTAATGGAAACGATATACATACTGGCCAAGGTGGATGCTGGACACGCCGAGTCCATAAGGGAGAAGATTCTCAAGGTGGAAGGCGTCAAGTTCGCTCACGCTGTTACTGGCTCATACGATTTCATCATATCCATGGAAGGGGAGGGTCTGGCGAAGCTCCTCTCTCACTCCATGAAGCACATAACCTGCCTGGAAGGCATGAAATCCACCGAGACGCTGGTGGTTATACATCTTGATGAATAATTCTAGAGATAAATCAATAGCCGGCGAGAGACCGGATGAAATCAATAGAGAATCTATGGCGCTTTTTGTTGAATATATCGAAAAACAGACTTCGGTCTGAAAAAATAAAGTCGCTAGTTTTTCGACTTGGGCTAATTTATTTTGTTCCCTAGATGTAATTGCCATAAATTAGTCCAGGTTTTATTTTTCATAAGTTAATGGCTGGCAAAAATAAAACAGCGCCCCGGTCGGAATTTGAATCCGAGTCGAAGCCTCGACAGGGCTTCATGATAGGCCACTACACTACCGGGGCGTATGATATTGCTTTACTTGCTTAGCCACGGAAGTGTAAGAACCAATGCGCACATTGGTGCGGAACACTACCGGGGCGTATGATATTGCTTTACTTGCTTAGCCACGGAAGTGTGAGGCCGAATCCGCAGATTCGTGCCGGAACACTACCGGGGCGTTCATAGATTGCGTTTCTTTCATCTTTCTTATTGCAATCTCCACACATCTCTTTTCGTCGGGCGTGGTGGAAACCCCCACATAAAACCTTGTTTATGTACTTTGCTGTTATCTATGCATGATTCCCGCTTTCATCGAATTTTCACAATTTCCAGTGAGAAATCAATCGCTTTAACGGAATGCGTCAGCCACCCAAGCGATATCACGTCAGCGAATTCCGCGTACCGGAGGATGTTGTCCGGTTTGATTCCCCCCGAGACCTCGACAATGGCTTTCGGATTTATCTTTCTGATGCTGGCCGCTGCTTCTCTCGCCATTTCGGGCGGCATGTTGTCCAGCATGATGATGTCCGCGGCCGAGCGCGCAGCTTCCTCCGCGCCGGCAATGTCCACAACCTCCACTTCCACAATCCTTGCTTTTCCATGAGACCTGGCCCTCTCCACCGCTTCGGTTATGGAACCCACCACCCGGAGATGATTGTCCTTGATGAGGTACTGGTCAAAAAGCCCTTCCCGGTGCCGCATTCCGCCGCCCGCTTCAACCGCGTCCTTCTCCCATTTTCTGAGTCCGGGCGTTGTCTTCCGGGTCGCGGCAATCCTGATTTGCGGGTTCACGGCCCTGCATTTATCGACCAGGGCTCTGGTTATGGTGGCGATCCCGCTCAGCCGCTGGATGAAATTCAGCGCCAGCCTCTCTGAGCTCAGCAGCTTGCCTGCATCGCCCCGTATGTGCATGACCACATCTCCTTTTTTGGCTGCCAGGCCATCCGCGATGTTGATTGTTGCGACCAAACCCTCATGCGTGAAAATCTCTGCGGCAACGGCCATTCCAGCGACGATGCAACCCTCTTTCGCCAGGATGATGGCTTCAGCTTTCTGGTTGGAAACTAGCGCCTCGGTTGTGATGTCTCCATCGCCAATGTCCTCCGCAAGAAATTCATGAGACTCTCTCATGCGCTCAAACATGTCACTTCAGGTAATAACTCTTTCGGGCTAAAAATCCTCGGCTCCGGGCGCCAGTGCCTCGTCTGTCTCCAAGCGGAAAAGCACGCCCATGTCCTTGAGGACTTCATGCACCTTGTCTGCGAAGTATATGGTATCGTCGACGGTGGCGTTCTTGCCCCATTCGTAGACAAAATCGTAATTGCCCGTGCAGGCCTTGAAGCCGATCATCTGGAGGCGGTCCACTATTTCTGATGGGAGGCTGCCCTCGGTGCTGAACATGACAGTGAGGTATGTTTTCATCGACTCAGAATAAGCCGCGAGGTTATAAAATACTTGCGCCAGACTCATGACGGTTTTATCGGTAAGCTTATTATCCATATTCCGTGATTATCGCCCCATGAAGCCCAAGGTGCACGAATCATGCTACGTTCACAGGACCGCGGTGATAGTCGGAGACGTCACGCTGTCAGAGAATTGCGGGATATGGCCGCATGCTGTTGTCCGGGGTGACGAGTCTCCAATTTTCATCGGCAGAAATTCCAACGTCCAGGACTGCTGCGTCATCCACGTGACAACAGACACGCCAACCAGGATAGGGGAGAATGTCTCCCTGGGCCACGGTTGCGTCGTGCACGGCGCCACAATAGAGGATAATGTAATCATCGGCATGAAGGCAACAGTCCTCAACAGAGCGGTTGTGGGCCGCGGCTCGGTCATAGCGGCCGGAGCGGTCCTCAAGGAAGGCGCCATCATTCCGCCGGGAAGCCTGGTGGCGGGCGTTCCGGGCAAGGTCGTCAGAGAATCGGATCCCTCCCTCGAGGCATATGCCATAAAGAACGCGAAAACATATGTTGACCTGGCAAAGCGTCACAAATCCGGCGAATTTACGGAACATATGTAACATTTAGTACAGAACAAACTGAAAACCTTTATAGTGACCTGTTAAATACCTCGCGAGGTAATTCTATGTCTCACAAGCGATTGTTGATACCCGGGCCGACAGAATCTCCGATCGAAATCCTGCAGCAGCAGACCAAGTGGCTAATAGGCCACAGGGGCGTCGATTACACTGCCCTTTATACTGGCATTATCGACAAATTGGGCAAGTATTTTGAAACACAGAGGAACAGGACCGTTCTCACAGCCTCAGGAACCATCTGGATGGACATGACCGCGAGGAACCTGGTGAAGGATCGCGCCCTTGCAGGCGTCTGCGGCGCATTCTCGAAGCGCATGTATGAGACCATACGTGATTCCGGAAAGGCCGTCGACCCACTCACCGTCCCGGACGGCAAGGCAATCAAGCCCGAGATGGTGCTGGAAGCCCTATCCAAGAATAAATATGATACTGTCGCAATTGTTCACAATGAAACAGCGACAGGCGTCCGCAACCCGATCGCCGACATCGGCAAAGCCATCAAGAAGGAGCATCCGGACATCATGTTCGTTGTTGACACGGTTTCATCTGCCGGAGGAGATTACCTTGTTCCGGAGAAGCTGAATGCTGACATCATGTTCACATCCAGCCAGAAATGCTTCGCTCTTCCTCCTGGCATATGCATAGGATTCTACTCCGATGCTGCCATCGAGCGAGCGAAAACGGTTCCAGGCCGCGGCTATTACACCGACCTGGTGGAGATTCACAATTACTACCAGAAGAAGCAGCAGAACCCCACCACGCCGAACATCAGTTTGATGTTTGCCCTGGATTACCAGCTGGACCGCATGCTCAAGGAAGGCCCCAAGGCCCGCTACGAGCGCCACCTGGCAATGGCCGAACTGACCAGGAAATGGGCATCCAAGAAGATGAAGATGTTCCCCGAGCCAGGCTATGAATCTGTTACCGTCTCAACAATAGCCAACACCCTTGGCAAGGACATCGGCGCGCTAAATAAGGAACTGGGCAAGCGCGGGTACCAGATAGCGAACGGCTACGGCGACCTGAAGGAGAAGACCTTCCGCATCGGCCACATGGGCGAGTGGACCCCGAGCGAGATAAAATCCCTGCTCTGGCACATCGACGACATCTGGGGTGAGTGAGTTGAAGATACTGGTCTCGGACAAGCTTGCGGCGGAGGGCGTCAAGAAGATGGAGGCCGCCGGCCATGAGGTGGTCAAGGCCTGGGACGAGCCCAAGGAGAACCTTCCGAAGCTCATACATGATTGCGATGCCATTGTCGTGCGCGCCGCCACCAAGGTCACCAAGGCGCTCATCGACGCCGCGCCGAAGCTCAAGGTCATCGGCCGCGCCGGCATAGGCCTGGACAATGTCGATGCGGAGCACGCGAAAGCGAAAGGAATCAAGGTCGTGAACACACCCACAGCCACAACGATCTCCGTTGCCGAGCTCACCTTCACTTTCATACTGGCTTCCTGCCGCGACGTGGTCGCGGGCACCAACACCACCAAGGCTGGAAAGTGGGAGAAGAAGACACTGAAGGGCAAGGAAGCATACGGAAAGACGCTGGGAATCGCAGGTATAGGCCGCATCGGCCAGGCAGTCGCGGAGCGAGCGGTCGCATTCGGCATGAACATCCTGGCTTACGATCCTTACGTCAAGAGCGATAAATATGAGAATGTGAGCCTCGACGACCTTGTGGCCAGGAGCGATTTCATAACGCTTCACCTACCTCTGACTCCGGAAACCAAGCATATGATATCGAAGAAGCAATTTGCGTCCATGAAGGACGGAGTGGTCATACTCAATGTCGCCAGGGGCGGGACCATTGATGAGGATGCGCTCTACGACGCGATGAAGTCCGGCAAGGTCCGGGCGGCCTGCCTGGACGTGTTCGAGAACGAACCTCCGACCGGCAGCAGGCTTCTGGAATTGCCCAACCTGATATGCACCCCGCATATCGGCGCTCAAACCGACGAAGGCCAGCACAGGGCAGGCGTCATGGTAGCCGAAGCAGTCCTACAAGAACTGGCGAGGAAGTGATTACATGGTTTGCGTAAGACCGTTCGCGGGCCTGAGGCCCAGAAAGGACATCGCCGGAAAGCTGGCCGCGCCGCCGTACGACGTTCTGGATTCGAATGAGGCCAGAGAGATGGCGAAGGGCAATGACATCAGTTTTCTGCATATCAACAAGCCCGAGATAGATTTGCCGCCAGACACTGACCCGTACAGCGAAAAGGTGTATGCGAGGGGCGCCGAGAATCTCAAGAGATTCATCAACGAAGGGCTGATGTCTCAGGACAAGGAACCCATTTTCTACTTCTACCGCCAGATAATGAACAACCACGCGCAGGTCGGGCTCGTTGCGACTGTCTCTGCAGACGATTACGAGGCAGGTAAAATCAAAAAGCATGAGTTCACGCGCCCCGAGAAGGAGAACGACAGGGTGCGGCACATCATGGCGCTCAACGCTCAAGTCGGTCCGGTCTTTCTCACATACCCAGACGACAAGCGGCTCAATTGCATCCAGGCAGATGTCTGTTCAGCCGAGCCGGAATATGATTTCACCTCTTCTGACAACGTCCGGCACACGCTCTGGCTTGTCAGAAAAGAATTCACAGCTGAGATCTCGAAGATATTCCAGAAAATTCCGCATCTCTACGTTGCAGATGGGCATCACCGCAGCGCCGCGGGCACCATAGTCGCCAGGCAGCGGCGCGACCACAACCCGAAGCACAGGGGCGACGAGGAGTACAACTTCTTCCTTGCGGTGATATTCCCCAAGAGCCACATGAAGATAATGGCATACAACCGCGCCGTGATGGACCTGAACGGCCTCGATGCGAAAGAGTTCATGCAGCTGGTCGGGGACAATTTCATCATCAAGTCCAATGCAAGCGCCAGTCCCGATTCAGTACATAAATTCTCCATGTACATCGGCGGCATGTGGCACTCCCTTGAGCCGAAGCCGGGCTCATACCCTGCGAACGACCCGGTCAAGAGCATTGATGCTAGCATCCTCCAGGACAACCTTCTGGGGCCGGTACTCGGCATCGATGACCCCCGAACAAACAATCGCATAAAGTTCGTAGGCGGAATCCGCGGGACAGGAGAGCTGGAGAAGCTGGTGAACTCGGGGAAGTTCAAGGTGGCGTTCTCCCTTTACCCGGTGACGCTGGACCAGCTGTTCGCCGTTGCGGACAGCGGCAACGTGATGCCCCCGAAATCCACCTGGTTCGAGCCGAAGCTGAGGTCCGGCGTTGTCGTGCACTTAATCTGAGGCATCTGCGTCGATCTTGCGCTGCTCCCAGCATCTCTTCTCTTCCAGAAGGTGCTCCATCAGATGAGAGACAGTCCAGTTTACGTTGTTCTCTGTCAGCGTGCAAAATATCGGCCTTGACAGATCCCTGGGGAAGGCGCGCAGAGCGGCATCTATCAGGCGGTCATCGAACCCCAGGAACATCAGCATTCCGATGCCTTCTGGTTCAAATCCGCCACCTGGCGCTCCCTCTATTATCTCCGCAACGGTGCGGCCCTCTTCAGCGCCTCCGAATACGAGCACATCCCGGCCAGCAATGCCCCTGAGGCAATCTCCGATGATTTCCGCCTGCTCCTCGTCATAACCATGGAGCATAATGCCGAGGCAATCGTTCAGTTCTCCGCCATCCGCCATAATGTTGCCGAAGAATGATTCATTTCAGACTACTTGAAACTGCTGCCCCCGGCATACCTTTTATACCATGTCCCCATTTGGACGAGCGGGCCTATGGCAGCAAAATCAACAAGCCACAAATCCAGCATCATAGCCGATACCGCCTACAAGCAGTACGAGAAGCGCTTGCTCAAGGAAGTTGTGCAATCGCCGCCCCCTAAGCACGTCGCCATCATCATGGACGGGAACAGACGCTTCGCCAGGGAGCTGGGGCTAATAGTATCGGACGGCCACAAGGAGGGCCGGAACAAGCTCGAGGAGATTCTGAACTGGTGTGTTGAGGTCGACATCAAGATACTCACGGTCTACGCTTTCTCTTCTGAGAACCTGTCCAGGAACAAGGACGAGATAGACGAGCTGATGAAGCTGTTCGAGGAGAGTTTTTACAAGGTCGCGGAGGACGAGCGCGTTCACAGGCATCAGATAAGGATACGTGCGCTGGGCATGATCGACATTTTGCCGGATAGCGTGCGAAAGGCCATAGCCCATGCCGAGGACAGGACCAAGGGCTATGACGCATACCACCTAAACCTGGCCATCGCCTACAGCGGCCGGGAGGAGATAGTCCAGGCCATAAGGGAGATCGCGGGAAAAGTCAAGTCCGGGGAGATGACCGTTGACCAGATAGACCAGAAGACGTTCTCCGGATACCTTTACACCAAAGAGTTTCCGGATCCAGACCTCATCCTGAGGACGAGCGGCGAGGTCCGGGTCTCGAACTTCCTGCTCTGGCAGCTGGCTTACTCGGAATTGTATTTCGTGGATGTGTACTGGCCAGGCTTCAGAAAGATCGACTTTCTAAGAGCCATAAGGTCCTACCAGCAGCGCTCCAGGCGTTACGGGAAGTGAGGCATGGTCGGGACGGAGCGCGTCAGGAAGAAGTACGACAGGTGGAGCCGTTTCTATGACGCATTCGACCTGGGCGGGGTCAATGACCAGAAGAGACTTGCCGTCGACATCCTTGAGCTTTCCCCGAATTCGCGGGTGCTGGATGTCGGCACCGGAACCGGCGCGATCATCCCCTACCTGGCATCGAAGCTCGGCGCCGGCGGCCGAGTCACAGGCATCGATTTCTCTGGGCCCATGATCGAAAGGGCCAATGCCAGGATAAGGAAGAAAGGCATAGCAAAGCATGCCGAGGCCGTTGTCGGGGATATGACAGGATTGTCTTACCCGGATGCATGCTTCGACGCCGCGCTGGCAACATTCGCATTCACATCATTCCCCGAACCGGAAAAAGCCATGATGGAAGTGGCCCGCGTTTTGAAACCGGGTGCCAGGCTATCCATACTGGACACCGGGAATCCCCAGGGAAGGGCATCGCTGAGGTACCGGTACCTCAAAGCGGTGATGTGGCGGGCCGGGTTCACTGACATATCGCTGGACGTTCCGGGATTGGCCAGGAAGGCGGGCTTCAAGATAATCAAGCTCCACAGGTTCAGCGGGAGCTTCGCATACTTGTGCATGTGCGAGAAATCCTGAACCACTTACAAAAGGCTGTACCAATGAATATTTATCCTAGAAAAATCATATGAACCTAACATGGACCTGTTCTCCCATGTCCTCTGGACCTCCATGCTCACCCGCAACAAGCTGTGGCAGGACGAAGCCATAATATTCGCGCTCCTGCCGGATGCTGGCTTCTTTCTCATCATGCTCTACGCGCTGTTCGGCTCCGACGGGAATTTCTCGGAGGCCATGGCGTCCCTGCCGCCGGCGTTCATGGTGCTGTACCATCTTTTGCACAGTTTCGTGGTGTTCGGGATTGCCGCCATCATAGTCTGGAAGCTGCAGCCGCGGCTTCTGCCAGCCATGTCGGCATGGGCGTTCCACATCTGCATGGACATCCCTTTCCACGATGGCATGTTCGCAACCAGATTCCTTTACCCGGTGCTTCCGAATGTTTACGTCAGCGGATTCGCGTGGAGCGACTATCGGTTGCTGGCCGCATCTTATTTCCTGCTATTGGTCACATGGTACTACCTGGAGATGAGGGAGCTGGCAAAGCACCGCCGCCGCGAGCGCTGGATTCCCGACTGGATAGACCGCCTGGAGCGGTTCGCCGCAGACCTAATAAACCCCAAGCCCATTCCAGTGGCCCATGAAGAGGTCGGAAATTACCAGAGAGCATCTTGCCAGCTACCTGGAGAAAACCTCTGCGGCGCTGAAGAAGGTGAAGGTAGCGGCGCCGGAACCATCTCACCACCACAGGCTGGCGCATGATTTTCTGGGCATGGCTGAAGCGTATTTCAGGGACGCGAATCATTTCTTCGCTGAAGGCGATTTCGTTAACGCATTCGCTTGCGTGAACTATGCGCATGGATGGCTGGATGCAGGCGCCCGCCTGGGGCTTTTCGATGTGGGCAGGGATGATGTTCTCTTCACTCTGAGCGAGTGATCATAGATTATGCGCCCCGGCTTCCGAGACCCTGGTCCTGATGACCGTGCCCCAGCCCTTGAACTTCTGCTCGATGGCGTCGCAATCCCCGAACGCGAAAATCGAGTTCCCCAGCATCACCATGCTGCCTTTTCCGATACCGTTGATGTTGCCGAGCACCTTCACCATCTTCTCGGTTGCGAGCCCGGAGTCCCTGGCGAACACCCAGGATATGTCGAGAAATTCATCAAACCCGGGCACATTCTCGAAATCCCGAAGGCAGATGTTTCCGGAATCCCTGATTCTTGCGCGGGCATCGAAATCCGTGAGAATGGAAGATGTTTTTATGGGCTGGCCAAGTATGCAGAATACGACTTCTTTTGCCGGGAAATTCAACCTTTGAAGCTCGCCGTGCGGCGGCACCCCCGGTTCGAGCCTGTGGACGAACCCGCCCACGCTCTGCGCGACCGCGTCACCCAGCCCAGTTCGGTTCTCGACCTCTGCGATATGCGTCGCCCTCAAGGCCGCGTACTTGGGATCCGGGATGCCCAGCTCCATCGCGGCCGCAAGGCATGCCGCGAAAGTCCCGGCTGCGCTCATGCCGAAGCCCTGGCCCATGGGTGCCTGATGATCGATTCTCACAGTGAAATGATTTCTGGGCGCCAGGATATCAAGCGCCCTGCGGGTGACGGGCGCGTCGGCGGGCTCTTCTCCAAAGAATATTGCAGTTTCATCTGAAATGGAAACATCCGCGGTCGCGCCAAGCTCCACACAAAACCCGGCACCCCTGGAGCCTTTCTTCTCAGGCACGGGTGCGCCGTCCTCTATGGCAAAGAACCCGGTCACATGCCCGGGGCAGAACGCCTTCATCTCATGCCTCCGTTATCATGTCAAAGATGGCTATGGCCAGCTCAGTTTTCCTGCCCTTGAACTGCACGGCCTTCTTTCCGGGCGCTAGGAGAAGCGCCGTCGTCGTCTCCGGCTTGACATCTTCCAGAAGGTTAGCCACCATGAGGTCAAGGTCATGCTCCTCCATCCTGGCTCTGGCGCGCTTCTCCAGCTCCTTGGCCGTTATCCCGGTCTCCGCCTTGAACCCGACGATGATGCTGGTCTTCATCAGCCGCCCGAGTATCTTTCCCGTGGGAACCAGCTTCAGGGTCATGCCGTTCTTCGATGATATCTTGCCTTTTGCCGGTGTGACAGTGAAATCCGCAATGGCCGCGGGCACCAGTATGATGTCGGCTTTGGTTGTCATCTTCTCCAGGTCGCGAACGGACCTGAAGCGCTTGCAGGCGGCGAAATCGGGAACATCAAGACCCTCCCCGGCCCAGACGATGACTTCGGCGCCGCGGCGGTAGGCCTCCTCAGCCAGCGCGATCCCCGTCCTCCCGGTGGAAACATTGGAGATGAACCTCACGTCATCAATGGGCTCCCTGGTCGAGCCAGCTATCACCAGGACCCTGTGGTTCCTCAGGTCCCCCGGGCCGAGGGCGCGGCAAACCGCTCTCACAATGTCCTCCTGGGTGGCCATCTTCGCCTTCTTCTCCTGGAGTCGCGGACCGATGAAGGTCACGCCGGCGGTTCTCAGTTTCTCCACATTCTCCATGATTATCTCGTGGCTGTACATCGACCCGTGCATAGCCGGGACTATGAGAATCGGCATCCCGGAGCCCATCGCGCAGCTTGCCATCGTGGTTACGGAAGTATCGTCAATCCCGTGCGCTATCTTGGAGATCGTGTTGGCGGTTGCCGGGGCAACAAGCAGAAGGTCGGCCCTGTACTTTGAATCCCCGCAAAGCTCGACATGCTTCACCGCCCCATCTAGCTCGACAATCGGAACATTGCCAGTGGCAAAATGAACAGCATCAGGATGGATAATCTTCGTTGCCGCATGGCTCATGACAGGAATAACTTCAGCGCCATGCCGGGCGAGCTCCCTGGCCAGCTTCACGACCTCGACGGCCGCGATGCTGCCCGTTATGCCCAGAACGATGCGCTTTCCCGCGAGAACCCCGCTCGCGCTTCCCCGTATCTCGTTTATGGGATGCATGTATAATCCATACTCAGGGAGGGATTTAAACTTTTGGAGAAAAGGATAAAATCCATGGCGCAGATGCCCAGGGCGTTCCGTGATGACAACCAGGGAGATGAGCGGCGACGCGATGATTGACCCTATGAGTGCTGAGAACATCATCCCAAATCAGTGCTTGCATGTGGATCTTTCTGTGAACAGCCGGCCGAAAATTTTTAATTCGCCAAGCCAATTTCGTCCCATGCCTTTCTGCGTTTCCGGAGGCTGCTGATGCCCAGGAGGAAGTACGGCCACATGGTCGGCCCGAACCACCCGACCCCGAAGGAGAAGTGCCGCATCTGCAGACTGGGGAAACCCTGCCCGGTCCACGGCGAAAGCGAATTGGATTACGGGGAGATAGCAAGGCGCAAAAGGCAGAAGCACTCCGGTTCCAAGAAGGGCAAGAAGCGGCAGAAACCCAAGGAGTCGCGCTGAAGGTTTTCTGACGCCCCGCAATATTTATCTTCGCACCACATTCTGGGCCTTGCAATGAAACTCCTTCTCGTCTACCCCCCGTTCTGCACTCCCACGGTGCCGCCGCATTCCATCACTTACCTCGCGGGGTCCATCAAAGCAAACTCAGACATCAAAGTGAAATGCCTGGACCTGAACGCCAAGTTCCACAGGATGAAATTCCCTGCGCTCTACAAGCGCCTGGAGAAGTCCAGGGACAGCATCAACCCGTACTCCGAGATGCTGGAGAAATACTCAAGCAGCGCCAAGAAGGTTCACCGGCAGAACAATCTCATGATGTCGGAGGGCGATGGGCCGGAACTTTTCAGAGAGATGCTGGAGCTCATCCTGAAAGAAAACCCTGACACGGTCGGATTCAGCATGGTTTACAACAGCCAGGTGTTCTACGGCATCAGGCTCATCGAGGAGCTGGAAAGGCAGGGGATCAGGTGCGTCGCCGGCGGGCCGGCAGCCAGTAAATTCGTTGAAGAGAAAACTACAGTTCTCAAGGATGAGAAAGAGCTTCTGAGATTCCTCGCCAAAAAGGAAGATTTCAGGGAAACATACGCGCTGGACTTCTCCCCCTACCCGAAAGAGGATTACCTATCAAAGGAAATGATTTTCCCGATAAGGAGCTCCTATGGCTGCAGCTACAGGGGATGCGCTTTCTGCACTCACCACGGCGACATCACGTACAGGGAAATGGAGCTGGAGAGTATCAGGCAGACCATCCTGGCCAACAAAATAAAAAACCTGTTCTTCATTGACGACACCATCCCCGCAAAGCGGCTCCTGGGGCTTGCGGAGATGCTGGCCCCGCTCGACGTGAAATGGTGGTGCCAGACCCGGCCGACAGCGGATCTTCTTGGCTCATTCCC
Source organism: uncultured Methanomassiliicoccales archaeon (assembly GCA_938004075.1). Lineage (GTDB taxonomy): Archaea > Thermoplasmatota > Thermoplasmata > SG8-5 > SG8-5 > UBA147. Next base: position 6,300 of record CALKWP010000173.1, on the reverse strand, counting down.
GGAATTGAGAAATAGCGGGCTGGCATCAATATCATTCGGCGTCGAGTCAGGCAACCAGCGGATTCTTGATAAGATGAAGAAGGGCACAAAAGTGGCGCATATCGGGAAGGTGCTGGCAGAGAGCCATGAAGCCGGGATAAAGAACATAGTTTTCATCATGTTCGGATTCCCGGGAGAGGATGAAGCCTCGTTCGCAGACACGATGAATTTCCTGAGAAAGAACAGAGAAAACATAGACATCGTTTCCGCCTCCGTCTTTGGTCTCCAGAAAGGAAGCTATGTCTATGAGCATCCGGATGAATTTGGCGTTTTCGGCATCCGCGCGTATGGAACCCCGCTGGGTGAGAGCATCGGCTACCGGGTGAGAACTGGCCTCAGCGAGAAGCAGGCCAAGGTCATGAAGGAAGACGTCGCGCGTGAACTGAGGGAGATGAACAAGCTGCCGAAGATATTCTGCCTCCTGAAGGAGCAGAGCCTGTTCTTCTGAGTAAATGTTTCATAAATTTTCACAAGTTATTTAGTTAACATAATATACTCAGAAACGTAATTATGGGATGGAACTGTGATTGAAATGTACAAGAACCGGAAGGAGTACGTTCAGGCAGTGAAGCACCTCGAAGACGCGCTTTACGAAGGCGCCCGCAAGGCCAAGGAACCCCGGCCTGAATCCGCTCAGCAGGACGATTGAACCTTTTTACGTGCGGCGCGGAGTGCCCGCATCGATTCCTTTCACAACTTTTCCCAACGATTTTCTCAATCAAGATATACCATGAAACCTCTATTGAGATATAGGAGGTGTGAAAGATGATGTACAGAAACCACATGGAGTACAATCGGCCACAGACCCAACCGGATCTCGGGATCCTCCGCAGCTGGCTCAGGGGTCAGACCGGCAACGAGTCCCTCAAGATATGGCTCAGCACGCTGAATGCGTGAAATCACGATTGATCTCTTCCCCACTTGGGTGGCGACCTTTCTCCAAAAGGCGTCACCCCTTTTTCTTAAATCATAATGAGTCCAGGAGCAAATTTTATTATCACACACGCGCATTCGCCTCATGGTGTTACATGGCTGCGAACGAGAGGAACGTGAGAGGCAGGGCGCTGATTGGGTACTGCAAATACATCAAGAAGAAATGGGGTGCGGATGGGTTGCTGGAATTCGAGAAGGCCGCCGGAGTCAAATCCTCCGATTACATGGAGGACAAATGGTATCCGGCAACCCACACCGAGGTTCTAATTGATTGGATCGCGACCACCCATGGGCCCATGGAGGTCCGAAACGCGGCCCGCTCCATGGTCACGGAAGTTGGGATAATCTCCTTCATGGCCAGGGCGGCGGGCATGGACCGCGTCCTGGACAAGGCCCTGGATGAGGTTCGCGAATCCCTGAGCTACGGCCACATCACAGTGAAGAAGGAATCCTGGGGCGCTACTGTAAGCCTCAACGAGTTTTGCGCCGGTCCCTACACCTACGAAGCATGGATAGGCATCCTGGAAGGCGCCATGGCGCTGACAAAGACCAAGGGAAAGGTTGAGAAGTTGTCCTGTGAATTGAAGGGCGACAAGGCCTGCGTCTACAAGATGACGTGGGAGAAGTAGGCGGGCATTTGACATATCAACCAGCATTTTGCATGCAAATGCCCATCTGATTATTCTTCATGGTATTCCCCCCCTCAATAGTTTTATTTATCCTGACTCAATATCGCTTTTTGCATGGAACATTTCCTATGGGCGGTCGTCCTCATCCTCCTTCTCGGTCGAACCCTGGGTCTGATTACTAAACGATTGGGCGTTCACAACATGCTGGGGGAGGTCATGGCCGGCCTAATACTGGGACCTGTGGCGCTCTTCGTCTCCCTGAGGTTTTTCGGGGTCTCGATGGGCATCCTGCCCTCGCTGCCGCTGGAAATTCTTTCTCAGTTCGGCATATTGATGCTGATGATTCTCTCTGGCCTTGTTACGGATGTGCATGCGTTCAGGGCTCATACAATGGACAGCATCGTCGTCGGGATTGGGGGGGTCATCGTGTCTTTCAGCATGATTTTCCTGACTCTCTTCTTCTTTTTCCCGAGCATGTCACTCGCGGCCGTGCTGTTCATCTCGGCTATACTATCCAACACTGCAATCGAGACCTGCTCCTGGATGCTCAAGGAATCCAAATCCGGGGGATTCAAGGCCCTGGTCATCGGCGCTTCTTTCGTGGACGACATCCTGACTGTTTTCATACTGGGCATAGTCTCTGCGCTGGTGTTCCGGGGGGAAGCTCCAGCCATGTCCGAGATGCTCATCCTCTCTGTCAAGGTCGGATTGTTCGTTGGGCTGGTCCTTATCTTCGGGGACAAGATTTTCGGCGTCATCTCGAAATACCTTCCTCCCACGGACGAGAAGATAGTCCTCACTGCGATATTGATAATGGCCTTCATTCTGGCGGTCATTGCCAGGCTTGTGGGCCTGCACGAGGTCATTGGCGCTTACATGGGCGGCCTGGTGGTGGCAAAATGGTACTCCAACCCTGACCCGATGCTCTCGCGCTCGATACAGAGCCAGAACATCCTCCGGGACATAGAGCCGGCACTGCTGGCCATCTTCGGCCCGCTGTTCTTTGTCTATGTCGGGATCAAACTGCCCTTCAGCGCCGCATCCATGACTTTGAGCGTGCTGGGCTTCATACTGCTCCTTTTCGTTCTGGCCATGGCAGGCAAGATAATCGGATGCGGTGGCGCCGCCCGCATCAGGGGCCAGGCGTCAAAGGCAGCCATGCTGATCGGCATATCCATGTGCGGCCGGGGTGCGCTGGAGCTGGTGCTTCTGAATTACGGGCTGGACGCGGAAGTGATAACCGAATCACAATTCTTCGCCCTGGTCATCGTCACCTTGCTCACAATCATCAGCACGCCCATACTCTATTCAACGCTCATCAAGAAAGCGCCGGAAATGAATTGATTCAAGCTAATTTTCCATGGGCTTCGATAACAAGCTTCTCGGTATCATCCCATCCAAGGCATTCGTCGGTGATTGAAACGCCGCGCTTCATCCCGGACCCCGGTTCCTGCCTTCCATGGTTCAGGTGGCTCTCCAGCATCAAGCCGATGATGTCGCTGTTGCCGGCGGCAATCTGGCTCACGACGTTCCTGAAAACATCAATCTGGTTGGCGGCAATCTTGCCGGAATTTCCATGACTGCAATCCACCATGAGCTTCGGGCGCATGCCCGCGGATGCCAGTGCTTTCTGGGCTGCTTTCACATCATCCTCATGGTAATTGGGCCTTTCCCCGCCCCTGAGCACCACATGGCAGTAGGGGTTCCCGCGGGTCTTGAACGCCGAAATGTTCCCTGCATCGTCCAGGCCCAGGTAATCATGGCCCCGGGCTGCGGACTCGACCGCGCCATTCGCCGAATCAACAGAGCCATCCAGGCCGTTCTTGAATCCCACCGGCATGGCGAGCCCGGAAACCATGTCCCTGTGGATCTGGGAGCCGGCTGAGCGTGCGCCGATCGCTGCCCAGGAGACCATGTCGCCGATGTATGCGGATGCAATCGGGTTGATGAATTCCACAGCAGCCGGTACTCCCAACTCTCCGAGCCGGTTGAGCAGCTTCCTGGTCATCGTGATGCCCTCTTGGACGTCCCCGGAGCCATCCAGGCGTGGGTCGGTGAGGAAGCCGGTCCAGCCTCCGCCAGAGCGTGATTTTTCCACGTAGGCGCGCATGACCAGCAGGAATGAATCGCCGACTTTTTTTGAAAGAATGCGCATTCGTTCTGCATACTCCAGGGCGGCAGCCGGATCGTGGATGGAGCACGGTCCCATTATGATTATGACACGTTCGGCGCCGCCATCCAATGTGTCGCGGATGTCGCATCTTGCAGCTTCGACAGTCTCCGACGCCGCCGAAGAGAGCGGCACCGCGCCCCTGAACTCCATGGGCGGCGGCATGTATCTGGAGAATGCGATGTTCGCCCGGTCCTGGCCCGGGTCCGTGACAGCGCTGCCGCAGCTGTCCTGCCTGAGCCTCGCCCCAGCCATGGCAGCGCGCAGAATGGTTTCCACCATTGCCTGGGATATGCCAAGTTCCGCAGCCAGCTCCCTTGCCCGCCCCACAACCGCCATCTCGGTTTCCGGAGCGTAGACTGGCAACCCCAGCTCTTTCTTCTCAGAGCCGATGCGGTCAGTGAGCTCCAGCCTGGCAGCGAGCAGCCTTACTAACTCCGCGTCCAGGTCCTTCACCCTGTTCCGAAGCTCGGCTATGGATTCCGTTCACTCACCCCCGCTTCTCGCTCGAAGGAGATGGTCCAGCAGAACAATGGCGACCATGGCCTCGGCGACCGGGACAATCCTGACGCAGATGCAGGGGTCATGCCTTCCGCCGACGGATATCCTGGCGGGCTTCATGGTATTCAGGTCCACAGTGTCCTGTTCGATGCCTATCGAACTCGTGGGCTTTACCGCTATCCTGCAGATGACTGGCATGCCGTTGCTGATGCCGCCCAGTATGCCGCCGGCATTGTTGGTGCGGGTTCTGAGAATGCCACCCTCGACAATTATCGGGTCGTTGTTCTCCGAGCCAAGCATCCCGGCCGCAACAAACCCGGCTCCAATCTCGACGCCTTTGACCGAGCCGATGCTGACCAGGGCCTTGGCAAGGTCCGCATCCAGACCGTCGAACACAGGCTCACCCAGGCCTGGGGGAACGCCCTCGGCGATTATCTCAACTATCCCGCCGACGGAATCGCTTCGGGCCTTGGCAGCCAGTATCTCCGTTTCATGGTCATTCCGGTTTCCATGAATTTCGATTATTCTTCCTGTGATTTTGATGCCTTCCGTGGCGAGAACCTGCTTCGCAACCGCGCCGGCCAGCACCCTCGCGACGGTTTCCCGGCCCGAGGAACGGCCCCCGCCCGGCGGGATGCTCCCGTATTTCAGGTGATGGGCAAGGTCCGCATGCCCCGGCCTTGGCAGATCCCTGATGGCATCGTAATCGGAAGGCTGCGCGTCCATGTTCCTGACCTGCAGCTTGATTTGGCCCCCCATAGTCCGGCCATTCACAATGCCAGTTATAACTTCCAGAGCGTCCGGCTCCCTCCTTGTTGAGACGTTCGGCCCGGTCCCGGGTTTGCGTCGGTCCAGCTCTTCCTGGATCTTCTCCAGCGAAATCTCCATTCCTGCAGGGCAGCCCTCGATGGTCACGCCCACTGCTTCGCCATGCGATTCCCCGTAGGTCGTGACTCGAAACATTCTGCCGAAGGTGTCGCCGCTCATCCGTCCACCGTCCTGATGTTAGCCCCGAGCCCTGTGAGGTCGCGCACGAACCCGGGATAAGATTTCGAGATGGTATCGGCGCCGTTTATTATAGTCCTTCCCTCGGCTCCGAACCCCGCAACAGCCAGCGCCATGATTATTCGATGGTCTGCATGGCCGTCAACCTCAGCGCCGCGCAGCTTCGAGTTGCGCACCACCAAACCATCCGGTTTTTCCTCTATCGCCGCGCCCATCTTCCCCAGCTCCGAGCAGATGGCGGCTATCCGGTCCGACTCCTTCGCCCTGGCATGTGGGACGTTCTCCAGAACTGTTACGCCGCCCGCGTGGCACCCCAGAACAGCCAGGACCGGCAGAAGGTCGGGGCAATCTGAAAGGTCGATGTTTCTGGATTCTCCGGAGCGCATGCCTTCCATGATGCCGAAAATGGCTCTATCGCCCTGGGAATCATCCATGTCCAGACCGGTTATTCCAATATCCGAGCCAGTGACCTCGGCGGCTGCCAGCAGGAACGCGGCCGAGGAATGGTCGCCCGGAACGGCATAATTCGTTTGCTTGTAGGGCTGCCTCCCAAGCACGAAGAATCTGGATGTCTCTTTGCCCCACACCCGAACCCCGGCCCTCTCCAGATGCCCCAGGGTCATGTCCACGTATGGCCTCGAGCGAATCCCGGTGGCTTCGATGAGCGAATCGTTATCCGCAAGCGGGGCTGCCAGGAGCAATGCGGATATGAATTGCGAGCTATTCCCGTCAATGACAGTCTTCCCGCCGCTCAGCCTCCCGCTGACGCATACCGGCGGGCGCCCGTCATTGTTGAGGGACCTGGCGCGGCCCGCGCCCAGGTCGGTGAGAGAGGCCAGGAGCGGGCCGATGGGCCTGGTGCGGAGCGATTCATCCCCGGTGAGTATGGTCGGGCCCTTGGCCAGGGCGAATACCGCCGCCATGAAGCGCATCGTGGTGCCAGAGTTCCTGACGTGAACATCGGAATCGGAGCGCATCGGCTTTCCCCCGACGCCCTTGATTTTCAGCAGGTCGCCATCTCTT
>CALKWP010000172.1 GCA_938004075.1 uncultured Methanomassiliicoccales archaeon | reverse complement strand
CGAATTGCATAATATTTGGTGCGGGCAATTCGACTAACCATTTTTCATTGAAACTAATACGATTAAAGAAAGAAAAATGGACTCAGCGGGATTCGAACCCGCGGCCTCTTCCTTGCGAAGGAAGCGATCTACCGAGCTGATCTATAAGCCCATATTGCTAATACTGCCAACAAGATTACAGATATAAACTTTTAGCATAATATCGAAAATGGATTAAATCTGATAATTACAGCATGCCCCGTCTGTACGAGCATCGTAGCTCGGCCTCAATCTGTTAACATCGATGCGAGCAAGCCGAATTTTGAATTCGGCGATGAGGGCGGGGTTTTGAATCTTATGATATCGAGTGCGCTTGACCCAGCATTCTGAGGCATTTTGTTGCTTCAATCTGGAAAACCCTGGCTGTAAGGCCAGGGATGTCAGGTACTCGCCCAGCGTCTCGTGTGCTGGGCGAAACCCATTACGCGGATCTTGCACAGGCTGCTTTTCTCTCTATCTTCTCGTCCCATTTTCCATCCGGCACAAAATAACAGAATATTTTTATCCCAGAAAATCCTTTCTTTGCTGGATAAAATGTATGGTCAATACCAATGCCAGAGATGCGGGGCTCCCCTCAGGTGGGATGGGCAGTACAATCACTGGTGCTGCGACGCCTGCCATACGGTTGTCAGTTACCAGACGGACGAGCAGCGGCTCTCAATGGACATCAGCAGTTTCGGCAGGGCACTGGAAAGGGACCTGGGTGTGCAACCTGGCCAGCCCGCCTGCGGCCGATGCGGGCGCTACGCCCGCTGGATACCGGAGTACCAGCGGTGGTGGTGCGATGGCTGCGCTACGTACCTCTGAAACTTTCAGCAACATCTTTTTAGGCATGGTTCGCAGTTACGGTCCTCATGCCCATATCCCGCTCAGGAAGAAATTTCGACATCATACTGGTCACGGCCGAGCACTGGGATGATCATCCGCTCTCGCCGGTGGGCGTCATTGCCAGGGTCCTGGATGCGAAAGGTTTTTCCGTTGGAATAATCGAGAAACCGGTGACTGAAGCGGATTTTGAGAGGCTCGGCGAACCGGAACTGTTCTTCGGGGTTACCGCTGGCTCAATTGACAGCATGCTGAACAATTACACACCGATGAAGCGCAAGAGGGAGGACGACCCGCATGCCAGGTACAGCCCGATGCCGGACCGGGCCATCATCGTGTATTGCAACACCCTGAGGCGCGTTTTCAAGGGCTGCAGGATTGTAATTGGCGGCATCGAGGCATCGCTGCGAAGATTCGGGCATTATGATTACTGGGACAATGACCTCCGGCGCGGAATACTCTACGATTCACGCGCCGATGTGCTGGTTTACGGAAATGGCGAGATGCAGATCGCCGAACTGGCGGAGAGGGCCAGAGCGGAGAGAGAGCTGGCTGGCGTGGCTGGCACATGCACAATCTCCAAGAAGGTACCAAAGGGATTCGAGGTCCTGCCCAGCTGGAGCGAGGTTAAATCGGATAAGAAAAAGTTTTGCGAGATGCAGAATATGTTCTCGAACCAGCGGAACCTTGCCCAGGAGTATGATAAGAATTACATGCTGCAATACGCGTACCCGGAATATACCTCCGAATACCTGGATTGGATATACGGGCTAGATTATTCAAGGAAGCTCAATCCGGATTCACAGCTCTGGATGGCGCAGTTCTCGGTTGTCACGCACAGGGGCTGCATCGGAGAATGTTCATTCTGCTCGCTCGCCCTGCACCAGGGCAACCGGATAATCTCGAGGAGCGAGGAGAGCATAATATCCGAGATTGAAAAAATAGCCAAGCACAGGAAATTCAAGGGCGTCATAGACGACCTGGGCGGTCCCTCGGCCAACATGTACGGGATGGACTGCGACAATTGCGAGAAGCATTGCCTGGGCTGCGGCAATCTGGACAGGAGCCATTCCCGCCTGCTGGAACTGATGAGGAAGGCAAGGTCAGTACCCGGAGTTCGGAAGATATTCGTGCGCAGCGGTGTCCGGTACGACCTGGCTGTGGAAAGCCCTGAGTACATCAAAGAGATTTCCGAGCACCACATCTCCGGATGCCTGAAAGTCGCCCCCGAGCATTTTTCGGAGCGAGTCCTGGGCCTGATGAACAAGCCTGGAGATCGGTTTCAAGAGTTCATAGAAATATTTGGGAAGATGAACCGGAAGACAGGCCAGAACCTGCGGTATTACCTGATGATCGGGCATCCGGGCGAGGACATGGCCAGCGTCGAGGAGCTGGTGAAGAAGGCGAAAAGGCTTGGCAACGTGGAGAACTTCCAGCTGTTCACGCCTACGCCAATGACGCTCTCCACTTGCATGTACTGGACCGGGATGGACCCGCGAACCATGGAACCGGTTAAGGTTGCTTATGATTACAATACCAAGAAGAGGATGAAGGAAAAGATGCTGGATATTGTGGAGTAATGGACTGAACAATGAATGGAGTTAATCTTCCATTTTTGTAGGCAGCAAATACAAACATTTTTAGATACACAGAGGATATTGCCCATGATAACATGCCGATTTGCACGATCTGCGGCCAGGAAGTCAGCTTCATCCCCCAGTACCAGCAGTGGTACTGCCACAACTGCCGAACCTACCCGTACCTGCAGCAGGCAGCCGCCCCCCAGCATTTTCCACAGCAACCGCCTGCTTACCCGGGGTATTACCAACAACCAATGTACTATCAGCCACCTATGTACTTCCAGCCACCGCCTGCTTATGCACAGCCAGCCATGTATTATCAACCCCCGGTCGTCAGCCCAAACCCTGTAATGGCCAGGAGCAAGATAAACAGCTCATTCATGATGCGGCAGAACTCGGACCAGAGGGTATCAACCAGCTGGGTCTGGATAATTCTGATATTCCAGGTAATCCTGCCGCTTTCGGCAGTCATCGCCATCTTTGCCCTGGCGAGCGGCACTGAATTCCAGATTACGGAAACCGGAACGCTGCTCTCACTCGTTCTGGGAGTCATGCTAGTGTCAATCGGACTGGCCGTGTCGCATGCGATACTCACCCATAAGTTGGTCAAGCGCAGGGACGAGCATTTCCGCAGGGATATGATTCTGAGGGAAGGCATGGCCGAATACCTTGGAGCCATTGCCATGGCAACAGGAGTGGACCTCAACGTGGAGAGATGGACTCTCAACACGATGCATTATTCGAATCAGAGCCAGGACCGCGGGGCAGGGCTGTGGGCGATACTGGTGGCCCTCATTCCAATAATACCATTTCTCGGAATCATCTTCCTGGTGTATTCCCAGGTCTTCCTCACAAGGGACATTCAGGAACATGACGAGAAGCAGAGGAATTTCAACTACCAGTACCAGGTTGGTCTGGCAAGGGCCGGGAAGCTTGGAGATGATAACTTCATATGGGAACCGATGCCCAGGCGGGACATTGCAGTATACACCATTCTGACGATACTTACCCTGGGCATGTTCCTGCCTTACTGGTGGTATGTGAACATCATCGACATGAACACGCATATCTCGAACCAGTGGAAATTCGAGGACGCACTTGTGAAGAAATTGCAGGCGGACGGTTGAGCAGGATGGAATTCCCCCGGGTAAAAGGCAGGCACATTCTGATGGCGTTCGGTTTCGGCGCCATCTCGACCCTTGTGGCTTCATGGGCCTCGCTCGGCCTCATGCTGGATGCTTTCCCGGTCCTATTGCCTGTCACAATGGACGACGGCTCGGCGCTCGGCATCCTCATGGCCGTGATCGTCGCTCCATTCATCGAGGAACTGGCCAAGCCGATAGGCCTCTATCTGATGAATCACGAGGAGAAGCCGGATTTCCAACTGAACGAATGGGCGCTGCTGGGGGCCATGGCCGGCCTGGGCTTCGCGGTCGTGGAGAATTTCCTGTACGCCGCCTCGGCCCTGAGCTATGGAACTGAAGCGTCAATATGGCTGCTGGGTTTGAGGTTCCTGCTGCCGCTTCACATGGTTGCAACCGCCATATCCGGATTCGGATTCGGATTGTGGACCAAAACCGGGAAAGCGAAGTACTTCGCGGGATGCATCTTCATTTCGATGCTTCTTCACGGGCTTTACAACCTGGCAGCTTCGGTGGTGGGATGATGGTGTTGCCCAAGGGAACCTTCAAGGGACTTGCAAGGGTTGTTGCACCGCTCTGGCTCTGGATGGCGGCCGGATGGTTCGCCTACCCGTACATGATGCTCAAAATTATCGAGGACGCGGGAGAATCCATGGACGAAGCCGAGGTATGGCTCTTCTCGAAAATCATGGTCCTGGTTTGCATCGGTATCAGTATCGGCCTTGGAATTTACGGATTCACCGGCAAGGATGCCGATGACAATGAGATAAAATCGCTGGCAAAACCGGAAACCCTCTGCCCATATTGCGGAACCAGGTTAGCTGATGGGGTTGGCCAATGCCCGGCGTGCAGGAATGTTATTCCGAAATTGTAGAACAATACTTTAATAGACTGGATAATATAAGAAATATTAAAAATGGAATCGGTTTGCAGCATGCGGACTGATGCTGCAAACCGGACGCCTGCCCGGTACCCAGTGAGCACTGGTGTGCACTGGGAAAGACGTGAAAATAATAAAAAAGATTATTAGATTCACGTCTAACCGAACAGAGCGCCCAGGCCCGCGGCTGCCTCTTCTTCAGAGACCTTGGGTTCCTCTTTCTCGGCCTTCTTCTCGGCTGCGGGTGCTCCAGCTGCTGCCGGCGCTGCGGCTGCGACTGGTGCGGCCATGGCGGTCTTCATTGCCTCTGCGATGTCGACGCCTTCGAGAGATGCTGTCAGTGCCTTGACGCGAGATATGTCCGGCGCTACGCCGGCTGCTGTCAATATCTTGGTCACTGCCTCCTCTGTTATTGCCTTCCCTGCCGAGTGAAGGATCATTGCGCTGTATATATATTCCATTTTTTCTACCTCCTTATCACTTGATCTTGATTACCCGAAGAGCGCTCCCAGGCCTGCGGCGGCATCTTCCTCCGAGACCTTCGGTTCCTCTTTCTTCGGTTCGTTCTTTGCTTCCGCCTGCACCGGCACCGCTGCCGCGGTGGCTGCACCTGCGACTGCTGCTTTCAGCTCGTCGTCCAGTGCATCCGGTACCATGACTGCCAGCGCCATCATCTTGCGGCTGGCCATTCCGACCAGTCTGTCGATGGTTGACTTGTTGGCGATTCCGGCGGAAAGTGCAACACCCATGGCCTCGCTGTAGGCCTTGGATATGATCGGGCGTATGGTCAGTGGCGTTGTGTAGCCTATCTTGATGGCCACGCCGAACGAGCCGCTGATGGCTCCCATCAGGTCGCCCATGAATTTTACCTCATCTATGGCCAGAACATCGCTCTTGAACACGAGGCCATTCTCGTAAACGCCTCTGAGGTCCATTCCCACAATCAAGGGGAATATCTCAAGCTTCGTGAGCATCTGTGCCGCCTTCTGTGGAATGGGTTCGCCCGCATTGACTAGCAACTTGTCCTTCTTGATGACGACCTTGCCGCTCTCGATCGCCGCGGGTATGCCTGCCTGTTGCAGCTCTCCGACGATGGGGCCAGGCTTGAAGGATGTCTCTCCCGCCTTCACAATGATGTCCTCGGGGGCAATCTCGCCGCCCTTGGCCGGTGAGGGGGTCTTGGTTGACTCCATTACTTTGTAAAGCTTGAATGGGTTGTCATTTGAACCGATTAGTGCGCATTGACCGTCGATGTATTGGGTCAATCCTGCCAGGCCGGACTTCTCTGCGTCCATTTCCTTCAGCGCAAGTTCTATCAGGTTGTTCTTTGCGACTATGAGGGATATCTTGCCCCGAATGGTTCCGCGCATGGTTTGAAATTGAGGCGCTGGAATTCCGTTGACCCTGACAACCGCTATCACTGGGTTGGACTGGATGACCTGCTTGAGGTCCTTCATGTATTCCTTCTTCCAATTTGCTGGTTCCCTGTCCATGTTATCACATCAGCCTTACTGCCGGCCCCATGGTGGTCTTCACATAGATGGATGCTATGTTGTTCTCACCCTGTTCCAGCTTTGTTGTCACTCTTGTTACGACCGCACGGATGTTGGCGCTCAGGTCCTCTGGACTCATGTCCTTGGTGCCGACCATTGTGTGGAAGGTTTTCCTGTCCTTGCTCCTGACCCTCACGGTCTTCCTGAGGGAGCCAATCATCATCGACGGATCCGAGCCCGGCGGTATCGGCTTGGGCATCTTTCCCCTGGGACCCAGTACAGGTCCGAGCCTCTTACCGATAAGTGGCATGAGGGGGGCTTCAGCAACGAAATAGTTGTGTGCGCCGACCAGCTTTCTGGCCTTGCGCTTGTCATCCGCATATTCCTCTATCTGCTCTGCCATTATGACAATGTCAGCCACGCCTTTTGCCTTTGCGGCAATTTCCGCGCCGCCGAACAATCCAACCTTCACGTCCTTGCCGCGGCCCTTGGGAAGAAGGATTTCCTCTTCTATCCTGTACTTGGGCTGGCTGAGGTCCACTCCCTTGAGGTTGATGGCTATGTCAACAGATTCCTTGAATTTGCGTTCCTTGGAGCCTTCCAGTGCCTGCTTTACCAGGTCGACGATGTCTTCTTTCAATTCCAGACCTCCTGTAGTCTGCGGGGCAACCCCCTACTACAGTGTGCTACAACCGAGCGTCACCACTAAAACCAACCCCTTTTTAAGGATTTCGGTTCCGGTGCATGTTATTGAGATGATAGCACTGGATACATTTATATCTATCTGTTTTCTCCCAATCTAGGCATGGAACAGGACAGGCAAGGCATGGAACTCGCAAAGATTAGGCAACATTTGGCCCTGGATGGAAAAAATGTTCTGGAGGTGGGTTGCGGGGACGGAAGAGTTTCCGTCATGCTGGCTCCTCTGGTCCGGTCCCTGGTTGCCATAGACCCGGACGAGATAAGACTGACAAAGGCCAGGCGGAAAGTGTCCGGAGTTGATTTCAGGCCCGGTTCGGGCGAGAACTTAGAATTTTCAGATGATACTTTCGACATAGTCGCCTTTACTTTCTCACTTCATCACCAGAATAGCACAATGGCATTGAGCGAGGCAAGAAGGGTGTTGAAGCCAGGCGGAAAAGCAATCATAATCGAGCCAGCTATAGAAGGAGACATGCACCCGTTGTTCAGGATATTCAATTGCGAGGATGAGAATATTACGGCTGCCCAGGAAGCGATCCGCAAATGCGGGATGAAGCTGGATATCCATGACAAATTCGACATCGAATACATATTCGAGGATGTGAATGATGTCTATGATTACTATTTCGTGCATTACGGCAAGCCCAGAGATTCAGAACACATCAGGCGCATCAATGAGTCACTGGGTGAGAAAGCCAGGCAGAAGCCCATGGTACTTTGCGAAACAGTGAACCTCTCTGTGTTAACAAAGATATAATGATATATACACATATACTATATTCCGTAAATATGAGGCAGACACCGAAGCTCACCGTCGATGGGGTTGCATTGCTCAATGGCCAGATTGTTCTGATAAAAAGGAAGAATTCACCGTTCCAGGGAATGTTTGCGCTGCCTGGAGGATTCGTGGAGGTCGGCGAAACTGTGGAATCCGCCATTGTCCGCGAGTTCCGGGAAGAGACTGGTCTGGAGACCAAGATAAAGAGGCTAATAGGGGTATACTCCGACCCGGCAAGGGACCCTCGCGGCCACACTGCCAGCGTTGTCTTCGAGCTTGAAGTGACCGGTGGGAACTTGCAAGGTGGAGATGATGCTGCCGAGGCTGAGCTGTTCGATATTGATAAGATGCCTGAGCTGGCATTCGATCACTGCAAGATCGTTTCAGATTATCTTGCGATGAATTTCAGATAAGAATCAGCGGTGTGTGGTGACCTTGTACATGCACTTGGTGCCTTTCAGCATCTTGTGTATCTTCTCAGTCACTTCAGCATACTCTTCAGGCGATTCTATGTCGATTTCGAAGTCGTAGTCGCCGACAGTCGGGCCGAAGCCCATTTTCTCTGCCTTCTTGATTATGTCCATCGTTGAAGCGCCCTCGCTGCTGAAGTAGATTTTCAGGAATAGTTTCATGTTGCTCCCATGCCTCAGATAATCGGGGGTGGATATAAGGCTTTCTCAAACCTCGTCCCCGGGGTTCTTGCTGTCCGTCTTCCAGTCCGTTAGTATGGGCATTCCGTATTCCTTGATGTAGATGTAGCCAGTCCCGAACAGTGGAACGAAAATCAGCGTGCTGAGGATATGGTATATCGTGAATGTCACCTGGCCTCCGAGAACCAATTCGAACGAACGACCGCTTATGAGCCACCACCCAATCATGGTCCAAGCATCGAATATGAGGACCATCACAATTCCAACGCCTGTGAATACGGCCATGTTCTTCATCCTCATGAGCATGCGCGGCCTTAGAGCCTTTCCCATAAATCCAGCCATCATCATCCCCGACCAGGTGAAGAATGTGACGCCCAGTATGAATTTCCAACCGAGGAAGCTGCTGAGACCAAGCCCGTAGAAGGCGATGTCCGATAGAGCCATCATTACAAGAGGGACCCACAACGAGTACCAACCTCCCAGGATGAAGCCAGCGAGCAGCGCTAGAGGCAGTATCGGTTCAATGTTAGGATAGTTGTAAAGCGCGATTCTTAAGGACACGCCCAGGAATATCAATAGGAGCGCCTTCTCCATCTTCCTTTTGTCAAATTGAAATTGCATAGGCTTTACCAGGGCGATGTCTCGAATTTGAATTCAACTACGTCCCCGTCCTGGAGCACTTTCAGGGCTGCGGACTCCATGGGCATCTCGCCATTCACGTAGTACAGCCAGTATCTTGCTTCGGTTCCTTCGAGGCCGGGAACGTCATCCACCGTGGCCACCCCGTTAATCGAAATCACGAATCCGCCGGCATCCTGAACGTTGGCTTCCCCCACATAGGTCCGAAGAAGGCCCAGCGCTGTGTTGTTGTCCGAGCCAATCTCCTTGGAAAGGACGGTACCATTTCCAAAATCAATGGATATTGTTGCCGTGACCAGCGCAGGTTCGGGTTTCAGGAATTCATTGTATGCGAATATCCCGCCAATAGTTGCAATAACAATTATAGCCACCACTATCAATGGCATCAGTCCTGGCCCCGATTTTGGAGGCGTTGGCATTTCGGGCTCTGGCATCGTGCTTTCCTGATTCATAACATCACCGTTGGATATATTATCCAATGAATAAACAACGAAGATATATGAAGTTTCCCACCGCATTTATTTTAACCGAATCGGCGATACACCTTCGGGAAAATGGTAACGGGATTCGATATATGGGGTCATGACCCTGCCCTGCGCAGGCACTGGAGTGGACGCATTGCCGCGTTCCTGGTGGATGCGGTTATCGCGTTCGCTCCCACTTCCATCATCCTGTTTCTAATGGGCATCGATGACCCTGCCCAGATAGGCCTTGTTAATACTGTCGTATTCTACCTGGCATCTTCAGTTCCGGAATCGCTGACCGGCGCCACGCTGGGAAAGAGGGTATTCGGATACAGGGTGCATCCCACAAAGGGCGAGAGCCTTTCCGGGAGAGTCTGCATCCGCAACATCACCAGGGTGTTCTGGTTCGTTCTTCCGCCGATTGATTTCGTCCTCGGAATGGCCACAAGAGGCGACCCCCGGGACAAGATTATGGACCGGGTTGCGGGGACAAGGGTGGTTCACATCGGCGAGACGGAAAGATACGAGAACGCCGTCAAAGAGGCGACAGTGGAAGCCGAGAATGGCAGCGGGCAAAGGAAGATCAATCAAGATGCCTGCCAGATATGCGGCGGCAAGCTGCTGCGCTTGCCGGACGAGAAGCTCCAGTGCGAGAAATGCGGGGTGATGCAGTGAAGATTGTGTACCATGATGATTTTCTCAAACTCACCCAGAGCCAGGGGCATCCCGAATGCCCGGAAAGATTGTCAACCATTATGTCCTACCTGGATGAGCATGAACTTCGGCCGGAAATCATAACCCCTGAAGCCGCTGAACTGGAAGATATCACTAAAGTTCATTCCGGGGATTACCTCAATCTTCTGAAGCACTTCGGAAGGGGCCGCCTGGATGCGGATACGGCTGTGTGGCCTTACACTTATGAAATGGCGATGCTGGCAGCCGGCGGTGGAATCGCGACAGCAAGAAACATGCTCGACCATCGGGAGCCGACATTCGCGCTGGTCAGGCCGCCGGGCCATCATGCGACGACCAACCAGGGCATGGGATTCTGCTACATCAACAACATCGCGGTTGCGGCGGAGTGGCTCCGGAAGAAGCTGGACCGGGTCGCGATTGTTGACATTGACGTTCATCACGGCAATGGCACCAACGACACATTCCTGGACAGGCCGGATGTTCTTTACATGTCCACGCACCAGTGGGGCATTTACCCGGGTACCGGGCCTGCCAAGGAGGTCGGCACCGGCCAGGGCGAAGGTTACACGGTCAACATACCCATGGGGGCGCATTGCGGGGATGCGACCTTCGAGGCAGCCAGTGAGAAGATAATATTCCCGATACTGGAGCAGTTCAAGCCAGACGCGCTTCTCATCAGCCTCGGAGGCGACGCTCATTACATGGACCCGTTGTCATCATTGACCCTCTCCAGCAATGGATATCTAAAACTGATTGAAAGAATGGCAAAACTCGCAGACGAGATGTGCGAGAACCGTTGGGCGGTATTCCTGGAAGGCGGTTACAATATCCATGCCCTGGCGGATGTTGTCGGGTCGTCCATTGCCATGGCAGAAGGTCAGCAAACAGGAACCACTTTCAACGATGTCACCGACATGGAGTTCATCGGCTCCAGGTGGATAACGGAAGCCAGGGAGATTCATTCCAAGCATTGGGATATCTGATTTTTATTTATTCAGAAAGGTATATGAATATATTGCACTTGTGCGGGCGCAATAGGAGTTTGCGACAATGTCAAACGATAACGCAAAGCCAGAAGTTGCAGAGATTAAGAAAGTTGAGGCAGAACAGCCCAAGAAGATCATGAACCGCTGGGTAGTGGTCATAGGAGCCGTACTCATTCAGCTTGCCCTTGGAGCCATCTACGCATGGTCCGCATTCACAACACCGCTGTCGGGCGCTGCCAGCGAATACGGTTTCACAAAGACCGAGACTCAGCTCATCTTCAGCGCGGGTCTGGCGTCTTTCGCAATATTGGTTATCATCGCCGGCCGGCTGATGAAGACATACAGCCCAAGGACGATTGCCCTGGTAGGCGGTATCATTCTCGGTGTCGGGTACATACTCGGCGGCCTGGTTGGTGCGAGTTTCATAGGAAAGCTTGCCACGATCGGCATCATCGGCGGCGCCGGTATCGGTCTTGCCTATGTTGTTCCAATAGCCACCGGCGTAAAATGGTTCCCTGACAAGAAGGGCCTGGTGACGGGTCTGGCTGTGGCCGGATTCGGATTCGGCGCATTCATCTGGATTCTGCTGGCCAACCCGCCCAGCATTCTCGGATTCAGCGGCTTGATCAGCAAAACCGTTGTTGATCCGGCCAATCCATTCGTTTACACAGTCGCGAATGTCGACATGGTATTCATGATATACGGAGTTCTTTTCCTCGTCATGGTGGTCATCGGCTCTATCTTCATGGTCAACCCACCAGATGGTTGGAAACCGGCAGGCTGGAATCCACCGGCACCAGCGCCAGGCAAGAAAGCCTCCAAGGGCTTTTCGCCAAAGGCCATGATGAAATCCCCTCAGTTCTGGATGCTCTGGGCAATGTTCATAATCGGCGCGCTTGCCGGCCTGATGGTCATCGGCAACGTGCAGAACTTTGCCAAGAACCCGACCGATGGATTCGCGGGCCATGGCTTCACTGCCACACAAGCGGCTGATTTCGCAGTGCTTGGCGCGGCGATATGTCTCCCGATATTCAACGGCGCAGGCAGGATTGTCTGGGGCCAGGTCTCGGACAAGATAGGCAGGAAAAAATCGCTCCTGTTCATGTTTCTGTTCCAGGGCGCCATGATGGCTGTGTTCTTCTACACGACCGGTAACGAGTACCTTTTCTACATCGTGGCTGCGCTCATAGGCTTCAACTTCGGAGGAAATTTCGCACTCTTCCCGGCTGCAACTGCCGACACTTTCGGTTCTGACAAGGTCGGAATCAACTACGGCTACGTGTTCACCGCTTACGGCATTGGCGGCATTGCAGGGCCTTACCTCGCAGGCTGGGTCCAGGACCAGGGCATGTCCTTCTCCTCTGCTTTCATCCCCGCTGCAATAATGTGCTTTGTGGCAGCTGGCCTTGCTCTGATGTACAAACCTGAAGCGGTCAACAAGGAAGAAGAGAACGCGGCGTAGACAGGTAGATGAAATCGCAGGCGATCGACTATGTGTCAGAGGACAAACGCGGTTACATTGAAGGATATGACCAAAAAGACAGCGAATGTTTACCAATCAAAACAGGTGCAGTAAAATGATTTCCATTTCACTTAATACACTGTTCACCCTGAGCGCATTATTTTTCATACTGGCTGCGGGTTATCCATTGATTTTCATTCACAGCGCAAGCCGATTCATGCGTTGGATAAGTCTGTCCGTTACCGTGCTAACCAACATTATTCTGATTTACATATCTTCCTCGATAATGTATACAGGGATTGCTCTTGAATTCAGTTTCTCCCAGATATTCCCGATAATGGGCATGGAATTTCTTGTAGACCGTTTGGCTGCATTTTTCATATTCACAATTTCCATAATTAGCCTAGCAGTGGCGTCATATTCATTCGGCTATCTTGAGCATTACACACAAACAAGAAGAAAGAACATTCATCTATTTCTGATGAATGTGTTCATCCTGTCAATGATATTCGTTGTCGCTTCAAAGAACATGCTGGCATTTCTTATATTCTGGGAGCTGATGTCGGTATCATCCTTTTTCCTGGTTTGCTTTGAATACGAAAAGGAGGAAACCAGAAAAGCAGGATTGTTCTATTTCATCATGACTCAATTGAGCACAGTCTTTCTGATATGCGCATTCGTTATTCTTTACAATGGATCAGGTTCTTTCGAGATGACCCTTGCCCCGGCGATGTCATCAGCCATGACGTCATTGGCATTTCTGTTCCTCTTCATTGGCTTCGGCATCAAATCGGGGATGATTCCATTTCACAAGTGGCTGCCGTATGCGCACCCGGCTGCGCCATCGAATATTTCCGCATTGATGTCGGGATTGATGATAAAAGTGGCGCTATATGGCCTGATTCGTTTCCTTCTCTATATTTTCCCGCTGACATACCTCTGGTGGGGAATATTGATACTGATTGCTGGAACGGTATCTGCCTTTTTAGGTGTGATATACGCCCTGAAAGAACATGACCTCAAGCGGCTGCTTGCATATCACAGCATTGAAAATGTCGGCATAATCCTGATGGGCATAGGGCTCTGTGTCGTTTTCACCTACTACCAACTACCGGCACTTGCAATGGTCAGCCTTGTTGCTGCTCTGTTCCACACACTCAATCATGGGCTGTTTAAAAGTCTGCTTTTCTTGACTGCAGGATCCGTCATTTCAGAGACAAAAACCAGAAACATCGAAGAGATGGGCGGATTGATCAAAACGATGCCAAAGACCGCCATCCTGTTCCTGGTTGGCGCAGTATCAATCTCCGCATTACCGCCATTGAACGGCTTTGTCAGTGAATTCTTGCTGTTTCATTCCCTGTTCCAATCAAGCCTTATTGCGAATCCACTGGTTCAAATCATAATGTTCGTATGTCTTATGGTGCTAGCTCTGACCAGCGCGCTGGCTGCCGCTTGTTTTGTGAAGGCTTTCGGAATTGTGTTTCTCGCGAATCCCCGTTCCAAGCATGCCGAACAGGCAAGGGAAGTTCCGCATTCCATGATTGTCGGCCCATCCATTCTGACTTTTCTCTGCATTTTCCTGGGCGTATTTTCATTTCAGATTTTTTCCTGGATTGGCGGGCGAATCGGCTACTCCTTCCCCATCCCGAATTTATTGCTAGTTGCTATTATTGCAATCATTTTGTTGCTCCTAATTATCATTGCGCTTCGCATTTTTGCCTCAAGAAAGACAAGGGTGAGCGAAACCTGGGGATGCGGGATAACGTCTCAAAACTCAAAGATGGAATATACTGCGTCCGGATTTTCAGAGCCGATAATCAAGATGTTTTCTTTCATTTACCAGCCAAATATAGTAAATAAGCGGCAATTCCATGATATTCAGCAAGTTTTGTTCAAGGAAGGGAAGGTTGAAATTAGATTGATACGCATTTTTGAGGATTATCTCTACCTCCCTGTTGCCCGCTTGGTGCAGCGGGTATCCTGGTGGCTCTACCGGCAACAGAACAAGGTTGCGCTGGATCCTTTCATTCTGTATGAATTTCTTGTCATTTTGGGGCTGATTGTGCTTGTCGGGGTGTTAGTATGATAATACAGTATTTCGTCTATTTATTTCTTAACCTCGGATTAATCATTGCCCTAGCTCCATTTTTCATCTCACTGATAAAGAAAGTCAAAGCCTACGCACAGGGAAGAAGGGGCCCATCCATTATTCAAACATACCGCAATTTGATAAAATTATTGAAAAAAGAAGTGATATATTCTCCAAACTCGTCATGGATAATGCAAATATCCCCCTATATCAACATTGTCTGCATGCTGGTTGCAGTGCTGTTTGTCCCGCTGGTATTCATACCGGAACAACAAAATTGGTTTGGCAATGTTATATTGTTCCTTTATATTTTTGCAATGGCCCGTTTTTTCATGGCGCTTGCGGGTTTGGATGCGGGGAGCACATTTGGCGGCATGGGCAGCTCACGTGAAATGACCCTTTCCTCACTGGCTGAGCCTGCAACAATATTAATCTTTGCAGCATTGGCTTTTGTTTACCATACCACCAACCTATTCGATGTATTCAGAACGATTTCAATCTCGCCTCTTCTTGCCTTCAATCCTTCGCTGATGCTCCTGGCAATATCTTTGTTTATAATACTTATTGCTGAATCTGCGCGCGTTCCTGTCGATAATCCCGAAACGCATCTTGAGCTGACAATGGTTCACGAGGCAATGATTCTGGAACAATCCGGAAGAAACCTGGCGCTCATGGAAATGTCGTCGGCGATAAAACAAATGTTATTGATGTCTGTCTTAATCAATATTTTTTTCCCTTGGGGAAATACAACATTTCTATCATTTCCAGCGATCGGTTTGTCTCTCGTTCTATTCATAATCAAATGTGTAATTTTGGCCTTAGTCATTGGATTGTTTGAATCTTTCATCGCAAAAATGCGTTTGTTCAGACTACCTAACTTCTTTGTCATAGCAGCTGCACTTGCGTTCATCACCATCATTTTGGAGGTTTTTGTACCATGATCAATGAATTGCTTTTAGAGGACATACTGAAAACTCTTCTGATAATAATCGTCATTTCCACATTATTTCTCCTGGCCAGAAAAAATATTCTGGCGCTATTCAGAACATATGCGCTTCAGTCCCTTATCTTAGCTTGCATTGCATTTGTTCTCTATTTGCAGGAAAAGCAAATAGAACTTCTTTACACAGTTCTGCTTACTATTATCAGCAAGGTAGTGCTCATTCCTTACTTCTTATCCAATACACAGAAAAAAATTAACGTCAAGCGTGATGTGGAATTTCATTATCTGAAGTCAGCTAGTTCAGTTTTTCTCAGCATCGCCATTTTTATAATAATCTATGCTGTCTTTGCTCCTTTGCTCCGTACATTACCAGTCACTGAAATATTTATAATGGGATCATTGATAGGAATCTCATTGGTCTTCATCGGTTTTATTGTTTGCTTCAGCAGGAAGAGAGTCATAACCAAAGTGGTTGGTTATCTGACGATGGAAAATGGGGTAGTGTTATTTGGAATTTTCCTCATTGAACTGCCATTTTTAATTGAAATGTTCGTTATTATGGATCTCCTCATGGTCGTTATGATCACAGCGATCATGTCATTTGGAATGAACGCGTCGGTTGAGGAATTCCATGAACATCTGAAATCCATCCGGTATTGGTTCAAAGAAGAGGAGGGGGACCAATGATTTTATACTTTATTCTGGCAGGCCTCATCGCAATTCTGCTGGTTTCCCTGCCAAGATCACACGTGATCATGAACCTGATTACACAAATACACTCACTTCTAGTCGTAGTTCTGGCAGGATATACACTCTATTCACAATCCGTCACAATATATTGGTGGAACAGCAATCTGTTTCTGGATGCATTAGGCACCTACATGATATTGATAACGGGAATAATATTCTGGCTTGCGACACTATTCGCAAAAGGTTACAACGAAAGTTTGATAACAACAGAAGAATTAAATCCCAACAATGTCCGATTTTTTTACATCGCATTTAATGGACTGTTGCTTTCTCTAGTACTGGCTTTTGCCTCGAATAATCTGGCTTTGCTGTGGATATTTGCAGAATTGACAACGATACTGTCGGCACTTCTGATAGTTCTGCTGAATGCCAAGGAGAATATCATTGCCGCAATGAAATACATATTCATTACCTCAATAGCAATGGTCTTCTCATTCATAGGCTTGATATTGTTGTTTTCCCTAACGAAATACGGGACGGGAGAAGCAACATTGAGGTGGGATTTGCTTTTACAGTATGCGGCAGATTTCCCCCCTCAGCTTTTCATAGTAAGTTTCATCCTGCTGTTCATCGGTTTTGCCGCAAAATCTGGACTGGCGCCGTTTCATATATGGCTCCCCGCAGCCCACTCCAAAGCACCCTCCAATATCAGCGCCATTCTGTCCAGTAGCGTTATCAGTGTGGGAATGTATGCCATCATACGTTTATTTGCATTGACCAAACCGAATCTAGCCGCATACGATTTCGCTTCAACTGTTCTAATCGCTTTTGGAATTGTAACGATTGCCATTGGGGCATTTAGCATGGCACAGAGGACCAATCTCAAGAAACTCATCGCCTTTTCAAGCGTGGAAGGAATGGGCTTTCTGGTATTGGCAATCGGCCTGGGCACGTCAACAGCGCTTCTCTGGGCCATATTCTTGTTGGGGGTTCACGGATTAGTTAAGGCTTTGATGTTTCTGTCCGCAGGAATCATCCATTGGCAATACCACTCCGATAGAGCGGATAGCATCCACAACCTGTTTCTTCTCCAACCATTGGCTGCGATGGGCCTTATCATCGGCGGGTTGGCACTCATCGGCACACCATTTCTACCTTTCTTTGTTCCGAAGATTATGATACTGTCGCAATTGGGGGCGCGCTCCATCTCAATTTTATTCGTAGTATTGCTGTTGTTGGCCATAGTTGGTGTATCGTTCGTCATTTTCCTGTTGAAGATAATCTCCCCCGGGAATGAACTGCCAGCAAAACGCAGAATTCCGCTAAGCATGAGATTGCCTGTGGTCATATTGGTGGCAATAGTGATTTTGCTAGGCCTATTCTTCCCTGATTGCGTGTCAGACCTCTTGAATCGAATCCTGGAACAACTAGGTTGGTGAAAAACATGAACGAATTGATATTACTGTGCCAAAAAATCCTGAACCTTCCGGCAGAGAGGTTCGCCGAGAATCAGGACGAGGAAGTTATCCTGCAAATAGATGATAATGAATTTGAGAAAATAATGTCCTTGCTCTATGATGCTGAGTTCACTCTTGCATGCATGTTTGCAACTGAAAATATTGATGAAAAATCAAATCTAACTCTTTTCTACATATTCGAGAAATCTCGCTGTCACAATTTTCTGGCCTTGAAATATAACATTTCCGCGGATAAAGCACCTTCCGTGGCAATGACATTCCCCACTGCAAGCCTGTATGAACGCGAAATACGCGATGGTTTTGGCATCGAATTTGAATATTCCAAGGATACGAGGCGTTTGTTCCTGCATGAAAATTATCCAGTGCAATTTCATCCATTGCGGAAATCATTCCGAAACGGGCAGACAGTCCCAAACGTAACTGTTCCCCCGGACGAGGAATACAAATTCAGGGAGGTGCACAGCGAGGGTATCTATCAAATCCCGGTCGGACCGGTTCATGCTGGCATTATTGAACCGGGGCATTTCCGCTTCAGCGTGATTGGCGAAGCCATCTACAACCTGGAGATACGTATGTTCTGGAAACACCGGGGAATTGAAAAGCTGGCAGAAGGAAAAAATCCCACTCAAGCGCTCGCTCTGGCTGAAGCCATTTCTGGCGATGAAACGGCGGCCAACAGCTGGGCATACTGCATGGCGATTGAGCGATTGTCTGGCCTGAAAATTCCGCCGAGGGCCGAGCACATACGCCTGATATTTGCCGAGATGGAGCGAATATACGCTTTGTTGGGCGACATGGCTGGGATGCCTATTGATGTCGCATATCCAGTTGGGGCAAGTCCCATTTTCAATTTGCGTGAAGAAATTCTCCGCTGGAATGGGAAGCTGAGCGGCTCGAGATTCTACAAGGGCTCTTTCACAATAGGCGGAATGAAGAACGATGTATCAACAGAGCTTTTGCATGAACTTTCACAGTATCTGGTTTCATTCTCTTCACGATTCCATGATGCTGTACAACACCTGCTTGCACAACCATCTGTCATTGACCGTTTTGAACCAACTGGCAGGGTGAAAAAAGAGCTGATTGCTCCGATGAATATCACTGGTCCAATTGCGCAAGCATCCGGCGTGCCCCGGGATGTGCGCATTGACCACCCATATGGGCTTTACGCTAAGTTAATACCTGAAATAAAAACGTTGGATGGAGGTGATGTCCTGTGCAGATTCAAAATAAAAGCGGGCATCATTCAGCACTCAACCCATCTGATCAGCCAAGCAATTCGTGAGATGCCTGGGGGAAATGTATGCGCTGAGCCAAAATTGAGAGACGGGACAGTGCTATCTGTGGTGGAATCTTGTCGGGGACAAAACGTGCACTGGGTGAGCATCAGACACGGATTAATTGAAAGATACAAAGTGAGGACCGCATCATTTTGCAACTGGCCAGCCATCGAATTTGCAGTCCAGGACGAAATTGTGCCTGACTTCCCATTGATAAATAAAAGCATGAACCTATCCTATGCTGGGACGGACCTGTGAGGTGAAAATATGGGTGGAATGTTCAACAACATCGTAAAACCAAAAATCACGGAGAATTTTTCCTTCCTGGATTCCGAACTTGAGCAGGAAGGATTTGCCATCAGGGAAAAAATTGACAAGATATTCGGGGGAAGCCTGGCCATCCGTGAGGTCGATGCCGGAAGCGATAATTCTCCCGAGATCGAACTGGTGAATCTCACCACGCCATACTATGACATAGAACGGTTTGGAATATCGTTTGTGGCATCCCCCAGGCATGCGGATGTGCTGATAGTGACTGGCCCAGTAACACGCAACATGGCGCTTGCCCTCAAAAAGACGTATGACGCAACACCGGAGCCAAAATGGGTCATTGCCCTTGGGGACGATGCTTGCGACGGGGGGATATTCAAGGACTCGTATGCAGTGCTGGGCGGCGTGGATAAAATCATCCCAGTGGATATGAAGATCCGGGGCAATCCTCCTTCCCCGCGAGAGATACTGAAAGGACTCTTCACGTTCATCAATCAAATAGAAAAGCAGCGGAGTTGAACTCGCTAGCTTGAATAATATGTGCTGTCCAAACATCCCGGCTCAAGGTTCTGGCATCCATTCAACCTATCATGAACGTGCTGGCGGGAGCCAATTTGCAGTTTTTTGTTATTTGGGTGTACGAGTATTGTGTAATGATTGGACGGATCAGCGGCTTCACTTGAATCAATAAAGATGCAATAGCCGCTGAGAGGCCAGCGGAAAAGCGTAATGTTGCACAGGCGGTTGGACGGATCAGCGGCTTCACTTGAATCAATAAAGATGCAATAGCCGCTGAGAGGCCAGCGGAAAACCGCAATGTTGCACAGGCGGTTGGACGGATCAGCGGCTTCACTTGAATCATTAAGGATGCAATAGCCGCTGAGAGGCCAACCGCACGAATTGAAACAATAAAGAAACTCAGTGCGGTTGGCCGGATTTGAACCAGCGACAACCTGATCTTCAGTCAGGCACTCTCCCAGCTGAGTTACAACCGCATTCGGGACATTGGCGCAATGGCTGAATGCATATTAACCTTTTTGTCATCGCGGATACGGCTGAGAATAGCCTTTATGAAATTGATGACATTCACATATCGAACGGCGAGACCATGTCGCCCTTCTCTTTCTTGAATTTCTCGATTCTGGCCCTCTGCTCTCCCATTACCTCGTATAGCTCTGGGGGCGTGTTCTTCACCCTGTCGCGGTAGAGACCGAGCAGGCGGTCAATCTTGTCGAGGTGGGATTGCGACCAGAACGAGAATTGCTTGACGTAATCCTCTTTCGGATAATCCTTTTCCAGCACATCTCTGAATATGCCCTGGAGGTCCTCGTAAGTGGGAATCATGCCAGTAGGCGTCTGGATGGAATCGGCCTCATCATGAACCCTGTTGGCAATCCATTTCAGCCAGATTCTCTTGTCGCCTATTCCGTTTAGGTACTTTCCAGTTTTGGTATCCTTTAGGAAGTAGTTTGTGCTGAATATCCTGGGCGGGTCCGGGCATAGAGCGCCGAACTCCAGGTTCTTCTGGACATAGGTGCCCACTGGCACCGAGAGGAAATCAAGGTTGGACATCGGGTTGAACACGGTCACGCCGACCTGGCCCAGCGTTGCGGCGGTTGTCTCAGATTCCAGGCTGGCTCCTTTGGTGATTATGCCGTGCTTCCAATCGAATGCTTCCTCAACCGGTACCCAGGTATCCGAGTCCCTGCCGCCGTAGATGATGGCGCGCAATCTCACGCCCTCGGGGTCCTCAAGCCTCGGCTCGACATTGTCCAGGCAGTCCAGGGATAGGCAGAACCTTGCGTTCTTGTGGGATGGCGGAATCTCTTTGCCAGATGCATCGATCTTTCCCTTGTGCCAATCGCCGGAATGATTGAAACCCGCCTCAGGGCAGGGGTCGTCCATGCCGCTCCAGTATATGCCTCCGTACGGCTTGACCAGGATATTCGAGAATATGACCTCGTTGTTGGGGTTCTTCAGGGCTTTCCAGAGCTGGGGGTCGTCCTTGGAATTAATTCCGTGAATCACGCCGAACATGCCCTTCTCAACGTTAACGGCGCGAATGTGGTCGCCGGATACCCTGAGGAATGCGATGTCGTCGCCGAGTATGGCCTCGTCCGGAACCATGGCCGTGGAAGTTTTTCCGCACATGGAAGGAAAAGCACCAGCCAGATACACACGGCGGCCGTTGCGGGCAGTGACTCTCATGATGAACATGTGCTCGGTGAGCCAGTCCTCGCTGCAGGCACGGTTTATGGCAAGACGCATAGCCAGCTTTTTCATGCCGATCGTGTTTCCGCCGTACTGGGTGTTGACGCTGAAGACTATCTCGTCCTTCACGTCAATGTATATCCTGCGCTTGTCCAGGTCCTTGCTGACCATGAGCCCGAGGCTGGATTCAACGGTCTTGCCCTGGGAATGGATGAGTTTGAAGAACTTCTTGTGGCCGCCGTTGGCGGTGGTGAATAATCGGTACCCGGTCCTGTAGAGCAGGCCCTCGCTGTGGGCTACATAGGCGGAATCGGTCAGCTGGAGGCATGGGATCGCAAACTCGGAATCCACCGGCCCAAGGCTGAAGAAGCAGACATAGAGCTCCTTCCCCTTCATGATGCCCCTCATGATGTTATGGACTTCGTCAAGGCCTTCCTTCCTGCTTTTCTGGTTGAGCTCCGGTTCCAGGTAGTTCGGGTCATCGAACAGGTAAGCCGTGTTCTTCTTGTCGCGGCCCTGGTCTTCATACGCATCGAAGTGAACTGTGTGATTCTTGAATTTGAGAGGCGCTTCCTCGTGATGGCGCATGGCTGATTGCCTGACGTAATTCCAGTCAGCAGGGTCATCGGTTACAACAAAGATGCTTGATGGCTGGCAGAGCTCGACGTACTTTGCGATTATCTCATGAACTTCCGGATTGCCAATCTTATCCAGCTTTCTGAGTTCGCGAACATTCAGGCTCTTCTCGAGCACATCTCTGGTCTTTCTAACCATGGTATCACCTTTGCCCGCTATGCCAGGCCTACCTCCGACAAAATCCCGACTATATAATCATTTGTCACAATCGGTGGCGACAAGCTTCCTCCGTTGGGTGCCGAGGCTTTCATGGCGAAAGGGATGGCCGCATGCCCTACAGGATTCCCGTACCAGATTGATTGGTTGCCAGATGAGTTGGACTCATTTCCTGGCTTTGCCAAAGAATGCTATGGCTTCTGCCAGCTCAGCATGGCTCTTGGCGTATTTCTGAAGATCAATGCCCTTCGTGTAAGCATCGCAGGCCTGTATCAGCGCGGTTGCGCCGGCCCTGGTCCCGCGCGGATGCGCATGGCAGCCGGCACCCATGGTGGTTATGAAGTCGGTGTGGCCCATCACGTCTATGAAAGGCTTGAGAAGCGTGGGATTGAGGCCACCTGAAATGATAGGACAGCATTTTTTCATGCCGCGCCAGTCATCGTCAATCAGCGTCTCTTTTCCCTTGCCGTCATGCTTTATCAACCTTCCGATATCATCGTCATTCTCAGAAATTGTGGCCCAGGATTGCTCGAAGAAATGGCCCTTGCTCTTCATCCTGAGTATGCCATTCGCAGCGGTGATGTCTTCCTCCGGGCTTCCCTGCATCTTGCCAACGCCCGCGGTTCCAGTGTGTATGCCGGAAGCGCCTGCCAGCCTGGCGAATTTCGAAAGAACCAACACGGAAAAGCCGAACGGATTCTCTGGACGGGTGTAGGCGCCATGGGAGGCCCTGTGATAATGGATGAATACATCCGGATACTTCCTGCGGAGAGTTTGCACGGCCATCCAGCCAGCGGTGATTCCGTCAATAAGAAAAGCGTAGCTGCCTGGCTCGAAGCCAGCATTCCGAATCAACTCGCAGCGCTCCAGCATCGTATCATAATCCGCGGCAGAGACATTGAATGAATGGACCTTCTTTCGGCCGGTCTCTTTCACCGCCTTGTCCATTGCAGCCTTGACATGCCTCACCATCTTGTCATATGGGCAGAAGTCCTGGTTTGCCTGGGGCTCATCGTTCTTCACGAAATCGCCGCCTCCGACCCAGAAGTCATACGCGACCTCGGCGTATTCAGCCGATGTCAGGCCCATCTTGGGTTTGACAATGGTGCCGAGAATGGGGCGGTCATAAACGTCCAGATACCTGCGCATATCGTCAAGGGTGTAACTGGGGCCGTCGTACTGCTCCAGCATGGCCGGGGGGAACCAGACATCCATTAGCTTGAGCGCGCTCACTTCTTTCATGCCCAGCACATTGCCAACAACATAAGTAAGAATATTCTGGACATTGCCGACCCTGTCGAACAGGCGGGTCGGGAACGCTATCCAGACATGGTCCTTGTCGATGTCATAGACCAGGGCGTTCATCTCCTTTGAGAATGGGGTTTCGGTGTTCACAAGAAAATTCGTGCCTGTGGAAGATTCCGCGGCAACCTCGCAAGCAGCTTGCAGCATGTTCAGCTTGCCGCCTGGTTTCAATGTAAAGACCGTAAGCATGTATTCCCCGTTCGTCGGGTTGGGGAGATCAAGGTTCACGTACGCCTGCTGGTGGGCGTTGAGGGTTTTCAGCAACTCCTTCTTGTTCATGAATGTTGATATGATTTTCCGAGATATTATGGTTTCGGAAATTCAAAGCAATTTAATGGCGTCAGGCGCTAGCAGTTTGAGGACAACCGCCATCTGCGCCCACATCCTGTTCTCAGCTTCATCGAATATCCTGGAATTCGGCGAGTCAATGACCTCATCGGTGACTTCCTCACCTCTGTGCGCGGGCAGGCAGTGGAGGAATATGTAATCTGGATGAGCATTGGACACCAGCTTCTTGTTGACCTGGAACGGTGGGAATATCTTGAGGCGGGCCTCTCTCTCGGCCTCCTGGCCCATCGAAGTCCAGGTGTCGGTGTAGATTACATCGGCATTCTTAGCCGCAATGTCCGGTTCGCGGACTATTTCGATCTTGCAGCCGTTCTTCTCAGCCAGCTTCTGGGCCTTTGTGAATATTTCATTGTTCGGCTCGTAGTTGATGGGGGAGCAGACGGTCATGTTCATGCCCACGGCGGCAGCACCCAGCAGGAGCGAGTGGCAGACATTGTTGCTGTCCCCGATGTAAAGAAGTTTGAGGCCTTTCAGCTTGCCCTTCTGCTCCTTTATGGTCTGAAAGTCGGCCATTATCTGGCAGGGGTGCTCCATGTCATCGAGCGCATTGATGACAGGGACGCTCGCATTCTGCGCCAGCTCCCTCATTATCTTGTTGCTGAATGCACGGTACATTATCACATCGACGTATCTGGATATGACATTCGCCACATCGTAAACGCTCTCGCGCTTGCCAATTTGTATCTCGCTCGGGGAAAGGTAGAATGCTGTTCCGCCAAGATGCGAGAAACCAACCTCAAAGCTTACCCTGGTGCGGAGACTTGGCTTCTCGAATACCATGGCCATGTGCTTGCCCTCCAGGGGACGGAACTTCTTTCCTGACTTGATGTGTGCCTTCAATTTTATAGCCAGGTCCAAGGTCTCGTCAATCTCGTTCTCGAAATCCAGTATCGAAATCATGTCGCGCTTCATGGTTGTCACCTTTTCCTGCCCATAAATGAATTAGTAGAAATATCTTGTGTCCCCATCATTCATCGGGCATGGGAACCGGGTATTTGCCTGTGAGGCAGCCCAGGCACAGCTCACCCGCGCCCCGGCCAATGGAAGCCAGAAGATTGTCGATCGATGCGTATGCCAGGGTGTCCGCGCCCAGGAATTCCCGAATCTCTTCCACGCTCCTGCCGTTGGCGATGAAATCTTCCCGGTTCTTCATGTCAATGCCAAGATGGCATGGCGAAACGACAGGAGGGCAGCCGATGCGCAGGTGGACCTCGGAGGCACCGCATTTTCTGACGATTTTGATTATCTGCTTCATGGTGGTTCCCCTGACTATGCTGTCGTCCACAAGGATGATTCTCTTGCCATCGATAACTGGCTTAAGAGGGTTCAATTTGAGGCTCACGCCGCTAACCCTGTCGCCCTGGTGGGGCATTATGAAGGTGCGCTGGACATATCTGTTTTTTATCAGGCCATCAGCGTATGGAATGCTGGCACCCTCGCTGTAACCTATGGCGTAAGCTCGGCCTGAATCCGGCACAGGTATCACGAAATCAGCCGCAACTGGAGATTCATGGGCCATGCGGATGCCCAGCTTCCTGCGAACATCATAGACGAGCCTGCCATCGACGAAACTATCAGGTCGAGCAAAATAAACCCATTCAAACATGCAGTGCGCGGTCGGTCCCTCGCATATGGGCGTGTGCATCACGAACCCTTTGTCGGTGAGTTCGACTATCTCGCCCGGCTTCAGGTCGCGAACGAACTCGCCGCCCAGAGAGTCAAAAACAACGCTTTCTGATGCAGCGCAATGAGTATCGCCGATTCTGCCGATGCATAACGGCCTTATGGCCAGCGGGTCGCGTATGACGAACACCCTGGGCCCGACCATCAGAGCCAGCGAGTAAGAGCCCACCAGTTCCTTCATTGCTTCCCTGATGCCCGCGATTATCTCTCCCGAGGTTGCCATATTCACCGAGAGAAGCCTGAGGATAACTTCCGAGTCCGAATCCGTAACGAATCCCCAGCCGCCCGTGAAAAGCTTGTTTCTTAATTCGTTAGAATTAACAATCTCGCCATTGTGTGCTATGGCCATCTCGCCGAAGCGGGCGCGAACTGTCATGGGCTGCTGGCATGCCTCTTCCTGGCCGCCCTGAGTGGAATAACGCACATGGCCGATTCCCCTGTCGGATGGAAGGGAAATTGCTTCCTCCGGGGATATTGCCTCTGTCACCAGGCCAGACCCGCGCTTCACCAGGAGCTTTTCTGTGAAAACTGCGATGCCTGCGGACTCCTGGCCCCTGTGCTGGATGACTCTGAGGCCATCGTAAATTATGTGATTGACCTCGCTTCCGACAGCTGCGATTATCCCGCAGTACTCCCTGGGCATCTCCTTGACCTCCCTCGATTGGTGATAATGCATTACAGCCATATTAAGATTGCATCATCATCCCAAGGAAACCTTCCAGATGCTGCGCCAGAACCGCGTTATCCGTGAAACCGCAAACCTCCAGGCTTGCTCCCGCGATCAGCGCATGGCGGCCGTCAATCACCATGTCAGTGGCGATGAGGCCGCTGCGCCGCATGATTTTCACATCTGGAATGAATTTCTGGCCTGGCAACGTGATGACTGAAATCTCAACGCCGCGATTCCTTGAATCCAACAGCTTTTTATCCAGGCTCTCCCGAAGCATGTTCGCGTTCGATGTTGATATCATTATGCGCTGCCTGGCCATTCCTATAAGTTCGCCCATCTTGTTGAGCACCTTGTCCTTTCCTGTGATAGTATAGATGACCTGAGGCATGCCCTTCTCCCGCAGTATTCCGTAAATGGATTCCAGGTCGTCAAAGGTCTCTCCCAGCCGCGAGAACAGGCGCTCCTTCAGCACCAGAGGTGGCTCGGGCGCGTACTGTCTGGGCCGCCCATCGGTTATTGAAACGTAGCCTTTCTTGACAAGCCCCTCCAGCACCTTGTACATGGACGTTCTGGGAACCTGGGCGGTCATGGCGATTGTTTCGGCATCGCTGAGTTGAAGGGCCACAAGAGCGATGTATGCCCTGGTCTCGTACTCGGAGAAGCCCAGAATGGCCAGGTCACTTCTGACCTTCTTGTATCGTTCCAGCAACGTTCCCATATCCATTCCAGACAGTTCTTCGAGGTCCAAATATATCACCTTTTGTAGCGGATAAGGCTACAAAACATTTAAGTCTTTGTCACGCATGCGCGTGCATGGTGAAATTATGTCGATGGTCATCAAGGAAAGCTCACTGAAACTGGAATTGCCCAAGAAGACCGGAAGCCTATGCCCGGAGTGCAAGGCCAGGATTCAGGCCGAGATATACGAGGAGAATGGAAAGGTCATGATCAAGAAGACCTGCAAGGAACATGGGGATTTCAAGGATGTTTACTGGTCGGATGTCGGCCTCTACAAAATGGCTGAGTCATGGGCCGTCGACGGAATAGGCGTGAACAATCCCAAGGTGGATGTGAAGAAAGGCTGCCCGGATGATTGCGGCCTCTGCAAGACCCACATGAGCGGCACATCACTTGCCAACCTGGACCTGACCAACAGGTGCAACCTCAGATGCCCGATATGCTTCGCCAACGCAAATGATGCGGGATATGTTTACGAGCCCACGATGGAAGAGGTGACCAGAATGTTGCAGGCTCTGAGAGACGAGCGCCCGGTGGCATGCACAGTGGTCCAGTTTGCTGGCGGTGAACCGACGATATACCCGCATTTCTTTGAAGCCATTGCCAAAGCCAAGGAGCTTGGTTTCGCCCAGATACAGGTCGCGACGAACGGCATCAAGATGGCTACAGACCCGACCTTCACCCAGAGGATGGTGGATGCGGGCTTGCACACGGTCTACCTGCAATTCGACGGCTTGAGAGAGGAAAACTACATACAGGCAAGGGGAAAGCCACTACTGGAGGTCAAGAAGAAGGCCATTCAATCCTGCAAGGAATGCAACCCGAAACTCTCTGTTGTGCTGGTTCCCACCATGATGAAAGGCATGAACGAGGACCAGATGGGAGAGATCCTCCAGTTCGCGATAGATAACCGCGATGCGGTCCGCGGGGTGAATTTCCAACCCGTTTCATTCACAGGCCGAATTGACAATGAAGAGAGGGAGCGGGGAAGATTCACACTTCCCGACATGGTCAGCAACCTCGAAAAACAGACAGATTACCTGAAGAGGGGAGATTGGTTCCCGGTTCCGGTGGTAACACCCATATCCGAGTTCCTTTCCGTGATGAAGGGCGAGCCCCAGCTTGCCTTCACTCCGCATCCCCATTGCGGCCTTGCCACATACCTTTACGTGGATGAAGATGGTAAAGCAACCCCGATACCGCAGTTCGTGGATGTCGAGGCATTGTTCCGGGACATCAGGGAGCTCTCAAAAACAACCGAGGGCAAGACAATGAAATCCCCCGCGCTCATCAAGGCTTATGGCCTGATAAGGAAGCACTTCAAGAAGGACAAAGCGCCGAAGGGATTGAGCGTCAACAAATTCCTGAAGCAGCTGGAGGGCGTCCTTTCATCCACCGACAAGAAGGCGACCGCAGAGATTTCCTGGGGCCTCATCATGGTCGGCGGCATGCACTTCCAGGACCTCTACAATTACGACATTGAGCGCGTCAAGAGGTGCGTCATACATTATGTCGTTCCTGACGGGAGGATAATCCCATTCTGCGCCTACAACACCGGCCCGGAGTACAGGAAGGAAGTGGAAAAGAAGTTCTCGATAACATTCGAGGAATACAGGAAGCGCCACGGCCCGAACGCCCATCCAGAGGGAGAAGTGGAGGGATAAACGTGCCAACAGAGAATGTCAACAAATGCCTGCACTGCGGATTGTGCGTGGGCAGCTGCCCGAACAATGCCATATTCCTGAACGAGGTCAGGCTGGAATTCAATGATGATTGCACCGAATGCGGGCTCTGCTCGAGGATATGCCCGGTTGGCGCGCTAACACCTGGGAGGAAATGATATGGACGCTGAATACGATGTTGTGGTCGTAGGGGCCGGACCAGGCGGAAGCTCAGCCGCCAAATTCGCGGCGCTGGGCGGAGCCAAGACCCTGCTCATAGAGAAACGCCAGGAGATCGGAACCCACGTGAGATGCGGAGAAGGCCTTGCGAGGGACCTGCTTGTCCAGGCCGAGATAC
This sequence comes from uncultured Methanomassiliicoccales archaeon, assembly GCA_938004075.1. Taxonomy (GTDB): domain Archaea; phylum Thermoplasmatota; class Thermoplasmata; order SG8-5; family SG8-5; genus UBA147. The sequence continues at coordinate 6,541 of CALKWP010000172.1, read as the reverse complement.
CGCTGGACAGAACATGGATCGCCGCCGAGATGGACGGCGCCAGGATTATTTCACCAGGCGGCAAGAAGTTCGAGGTTGACGAGTCCAGGGCCGGCAATGAGGTCGGCTATGTCATCGAGAGGGACCTGTTCGACCGTGCGCTCGCCGCACTGGCGGGTGAGGCCGGTGCTCACATAGAAGTCAAAACATCCGCCACTGGTGTGATAAAAGAGAACGGCAAGATAGTCGGCCTGAAGCTAATCCACAAAGGGGAACCGAAGGAAGTCAGGTGCAAGATCATCATCGGCGCTGATGGATACGAGTCCCAGGTCGGCAGATGGGCCGGCATTGACACGACGATAGCGGACACAGATATCATGACTTGCGTGCAGTATCGTCTCACCAACATAGACATCGACCCGAAGTACACGGAATTCTACGCCGGAAGCGCTGCTCCCGGCGGCTACATCTGGGTGTTCCCGAAGAACAAGAACACCGCAAACGTCGGCATCGGCCTTGGCGCTCATATAGTGAAGCACGGCGGCCAGCCCAAGGAGTTCCTGGACAGGTGGATAGCCAAGCAGCCGGGAATGAAGAACGCAAGGCAGCTGGACATGGTTGCCGGCGGATGCTCGATAAACGCGCCTCTGGACAGCGTGGTCTGCGACAATGTGATGCTCGTCGGGGATGCGGCCAGGATAATCGATCCTATGACCGGTGGCGGGATTGCGCATGCCTGTCTTTCCGGCCGGGATGCCGGAAAAGTGGCGGCTGAAGCCATCAAGGCAGGAGATTACTCCAAGGAATTCTTCCAGAAATACGAGAAGGCCTGGAGGTCCGCGCTCGAGGAGAAGCTCTTCAGGAACTGGATGGCAAAGGAGAAGGTCCAAAAGCTTTCCGATGAAACCTTCGACACGCTCATCGGCCTGCTTACAGAGGTAGGCATGGAGAACATCTCGGTGTTCAACATACTGAAGGCCATAAGAGAGAAGGCCCCGGAGCTTGTGAAGGAGTTCGAGGACTTACTGTGAACCGGTAATTCATTGCGTACAAAATGGTGGAATTACCGGCCTTCTGAGCGAATCGTTCAAGGAATTGTGTTGACGATTCGAGGCGAACGCTCTTTATAGGCTAATTCAGGTTTCGCGTTCACCGATTGTCTGCAGAATGTAGCAAGCAGCATGGCCACTCTAATTAATTGAATGGATTCGTGCCATGGTGGAACCTATGAAAGGCGTCTGGTTGTGTCGGTTCAGATCGCAGTTTTATTTGGCCTTATGGAATTCCTGGAAGGCGCGATACGTGTAAAACACATCGGCCTTGCTGGCAATCTCGAAGGGTGAGTGCATGCTGACCAGCGCCGGTCCGCAGTCAATGACCTGGAGATTGTGCTCGGACAGGAATCTAGCGACAGTTCCGCCGCCGCCCTCATCGACCTTGCCCAGCTCTGTGTATTGCCATGGTATCTTCTTGTCGTTGAGGAGCTTCCTGATCTCTCCCAGGAACTCAGCGTTGGCGTCATTGGAGCCGCCCTTGCCGCCCGCGCCGCCGAACTTGCAGATGCCGATTCCGCACCCCAGCTTGGCCGCGTTGCCGAGTTCGTGAACGCTCTTGAACATAGGGTCAACACCGGCATCAACATCAGCCGAGAGAGCGCGCGAGTTGGCCAGCACCTTCTTGAGCGTCGCGTATCTGAACTTGGGGTCCAGCTTGTCCATGAGTTGCAGGAGCGCGTATTCGAAGAAGCCGCCCTGGGCGCCGGTTGCGCCGATGCTGCCCACTTCCTCCTTGTCGAAGAATATGGCCAGCGCGGTCTTCGCGGGCTTTCCGGCATTGCAGATGGCCATGAGCGAAGTGTATGCGCTCACGCGGTCATCCTGGCCGTAGCCGCCAATCATGCTGCGATCGAAGCCGATGTCCCGGCAGTTGTTGGCCGGTACCGCTTGCAGCTCAGCGCTGATGAGGTCCTCCTCGACGATGCCGTACTTCTTGTTAAGAATCTCAAGGATGTTCAGCTTGAACTTGTTCTTGGCGTCCTTGTCGGATGATGGGCGGCTGCCGATGATGATGCGCAGTTCCTCGCCGGTAATCCCATCGAACAGCTTCCTCTCGCCCTGCACCTTGCGTGCCAGGTGGGGGAGCAAGTCAGCGATGACGAACACCGGGTCGCTCTTATCCTCGCCGATGTTGACATCGATTATCTTGCCGTCAGCGCGGACTATGACGCCGTGAAGGGCCAATGGAACGTTCACCCACTGATACTTCTTGATGCCGCCGTAGTAATGTGTTTTGAAAAGGGCCATGTCGGAGTCCGTGTCCTCGTACAGCGGTTTCTGCTTGAGGTCAAGGCGCGGAGAATCAATGTGGCTGCCAACGACCTTCATGCCCTTCTCGATGGGCTCCTGGCCGATTATTGCGAGCGCGGCAACCTTCTTCATGCTGGTGATTATTACCTTGTCGCCGGCCTTGAGTGATTTGTAACTCTCGATCGGCTTGAAGCCGTTCTTCTTGGCGACGTTCTCGATGAAAGTGACGACCTCGCGCTCGGTCTTGGCTTCGGACAGGAACTTCATGTATCCGTCAGCGAAGTCATATATCTCTTTCTCGGTCTTCTTGTCCACGGCCAGCCATGAGGATTCTGTCTTTGCGGCCAGCTTGTCCTCCAGAGTCAGTTTTTTCTTTGCCATTCAAATGCCCCCCTTACGGGAATAATACTTGTGAAATTGTTAACCCTGATAATGTGGGGATGTATAAAGAATTTCTGCCACAAAAAATTCATCAACCTATGGAATGCCTTTTTATCCGTAAAATGCATCACCCAAATGTGATGAATGAACTCTTGGGCTGAGGGACGATTCTTCGAATCGTTTCCGATGATGAAGATCTTGAGAACTGATCACTGGCATTAGATTATTATATTTCCATTTGAAAATGCCGCCCCAACACCGCGAATATCTGTTCCTTCACCTCGGTTATGGACTTCGAGGCATCAATAATCTTGATGCGGTCATCCATCCTGGCCAGTTCCAGGTAATTTCCTCGGACCTGCCTCAGATTCTCCAGGGTCTCGAACTTCTCAATCTCCTTGCGGCCACTGAGCCTTTTCAGAGAGATTTTCGGGTCCACGTCAAGCAGCAGCGTCAGGTCCGGCTTTATTATCACTGGCCGGCTCATGTCCAGCAGCCATCTCATGTATTCATCGGTGTCCCCGCCCAGCTTCTGATGCAGCAATGCGGCCTGGTACGCAACGGTCGAATCAGAGTACCGGTCGCAGACCACAATTTTGCCCAACGCCATCTGCTCCTTTATCCAGAGAGTGTGAGTGGCCCTGTCCGCTAGAAAGAGGAACGCCTCTGTGTATGGGCTTATCTCCGCCCGGTAGCTGCGACGCACCGTTCCGCCGAGCCAGGAACGGGTCGGCTCCCTGGTCTGGGTGACCTTCATGCCATTGCCTCTCAGCCTGCCGACAATTATCTTGGCCAGTACTGATTTCCCGCAACCGTCTATGCCTTCGAGGGTGATGAAGCCGGAGGTCATGAAGAGGGGAAATGGGCTGGGCGCGGATAAGGTTTTCTGTTTGATAGAATCGTGGTTTTATCGGCCTCTGTAAAGTATAGACCAAGCACAGCCATATTTTAATTATTCATATCCAATCATATTCAGCAGCAACAGAGCCTGTGGGTGCGAACTGGGTTATTATTTGCCTGGCCAGTTCGTCGTAGTTTCCGTATTATACTCTATCTGGAAACATCGGAATGTATGAATCTTAGGGGCTACTTTGATGTATAGACCAAGCACAGCTATATTTTATATAATCAAATCCAATCATATTCAGCAGTAACAGGGCCTGTGGGCTAGCTTGGTCTATACTTGTTGCTTTGGGAGCAATAGACCCCAGTTCAAATCTGGGCAGGCCCATATTTATTCGCCATCGACATTCCGCCACTCTATTGGAATGTCGAAACATTATGCAGACAATTGGTTAATGCGATAATTATTTTAATAAATCTAGAGCATTCGCCCTGGGTAGTCGATTTGGAAACAATAATTCCCAAAGTGCATGGCCGGCAATTCCACCATTTTGTAAGCAATGAATTACCCGATTAATTCTCCTTCCAGTTGGTCAGATATATTCCCAGGATGAACACGCCAATCCCAAATGCGCCGATTACCAGCGCGCATTCCAGAATGATGCCCATGTCCAGAGATATCATGGATGCGCGAAGGCCTTCGTTGACATAGTAGAGGGGGAGTGCCCTGGCTACAACCCGGAGGAACTCCGGCATCATCTCCAGCTGGAAGAACGTGCCAGACAGGAACATCATTGGGAACATGACCGCATTTGCTGCGGCTTCCGCGGACTGGGCCTCCTTCACGAAACGGGTGATAAGCATGCCGATGCCGGAGAAGCTGAACACGCACAGAATGATGAAGACGAACATGTAGATGTTAATGTGCGGGCGAAGGCCGAACATGCCCATGCCGACCGCGAGAATCACGGCGGTGGAGATAAGTGACATGAAAAGCTGGTACAGGATGTTGGAGAGAAGCCATTCCGAGCGGGTGAGCGGCGTGGTTGCCAGTTTTCTCAGTATTCCCTTCTGCCGCAATTCCGTGTTCATGCCAACGGTTCCGAAGAGGCAGGTGGTCATGACGGACATGGCTATTATCCCGGGAGCGAAGAAATCGATGAACTCGAACTGCTCTTTCTGGGTGCCCTGCATGTCCATACCGATGTAATCGACTGAGCCGGAAAGACCCTTGTTCATGCCATCCACTATGGAGCTGACAACCGATATTTTGGTGCTTGAATAGCTGTTGCCCTGGTCGTACAATATGGTGATGTTTGACTGAGGAAGGCTGGCATTGAAGAGCTTGGCGTTTACCTCATCCGAATATCCCGATGGTATAACCAGGAGGACGTTCAGCTTGTTTTCCGTGAAATAGTCATTGGAATCGACCGCTGGGTCCACTTCAACTATCTCAAAGAGCCCGGTGCCGTTTATTGCAGATATCAGCATGTCCCCATGAACGCCTCCGTCCATGTTCTGGATATGCAGGGTGCCCATGCTGCTGCCCATGTCAGAAAAGATGAAACCGAACAGCACCATCAACAGGATGGGGAACAGCAGAACGAAGAATATCGTGCTCTTCTCCCTGGAGAATTGCTTTAGATGCACACCGAGGTTTGCCAGCATTCGCTTGACATTCATTTCTGCACCTCCTTGTCGCCCTGGACCAGCTGTTCGCCGGTGAGTGCCAGGAATAGCTCCTCAAGGTTGGGCTTGCGGATGTCCATTCCCAGGTATGAGATGTTGTTGGATTTTAAGGCGTTGAGGAATTCCACAATCTGGTCGTTGCCATTCGCCTCGATTGTGACGTTGCCGGCATCACGGCTCTGGACCGGCATCCCCATCCTGGCTGCCAGGGCCCCCACGGCTTCGGTGGCGCCTTTGATGGTGATCTTAACTGTCTTGAAATGCTTGTCTATGAGTTCGGTTGTTGTTCCGTAGGCGATTATATTGCCCTTCGAGATGATTGCCACGTAATCCGCAAGTACTTCAGCCTCCTCCATGTAATGGGTGGTGAGGAAGATTGTCTTGCCTTCCTTCCTGAGTCCTTTAATCACTTCCCAGACATCATGCCTGGCTCTAGGGTCAAGTCCCGTGGTCGGCTCGTCCAGGAAGACTATCTCCGGGTCATTTACCAGCGCAGCTGCGATTCCGACCCTCTGCTTCAGGCCGCCGGATAACGTGTGGTACAGCTTCTTGCTGTGCTCCTCAAGGTTGACGAGCTTGATAAGCCTGGCCACATCGCATTTCGCCTCGAACAGGTCAGCATAGTACTTCAAGGTCTCTTCCACGGTGATGCGGTCGAAGGAGCTGAATTCCTGGGGGAGGACACCGATGCGCTTCAGTATCTCCATCCTGTCCTTCTTCACATCCATGCCGAGAATTGTGATCTCACCAGAGGTTGGCGCCCGTATTGTCTCAATCATTTCCACGGTTGTGGTTTTTCCTGCGCCATTAGGCCCGAGGAAGGCGAACACCTCGCCCCTTTCAATCGCGAAATTTATCCCATCCACGGCGCGCAAATCGCCGTAGACCTTGACCAAGTCCTTGACTGAAATCACATCTTCTGCCATAAGGATTCGGAATTTCTTTGGATACATAAACGTTGCGAATGTAGACTATTGAGTTTTTCCAATCGCCTTTCTGCCGCCCATGTAGGGCCTCAGTACATCGGGTATGGATATAATCCCATCCGCATTCTGGTAATTCTCGATTATGGCGACCAGCGCCCTGGAAGTGGCTATGGCGGTGTTATTGAGCGTGTGGGGAACTTGCTTCTTGTCCGAGCCGTGTTTTCCGCAGCGGATGTTCAGGCGCCTGGCTTGGTAATCGGTATCGTTGGAGCAGGAAGTGACCTCTCCGAACTTGTTCTGCCTGGGGAACCATACTTCGATGTCATATTTCTTGGCTGCAAGGCTGCCTATGTCTCCAGTGCAGACATTCACCACGCGGTAGAGATCGGAAGAGCACACGTCTGAACTCCAGTCACG
>CALKWP010000171.1 GCA_938004075.1 uncultured Methanomassiliicoccales archaeon | reverse complement strand
CGGCATCTACCCGCGAACGACGGGGATTGCGGCGGAGGGTGTAATCGTGGTGACGAACACTGCTGCTGGTGGCGTGTTCCAAAGGCAGTTCACCGGTTGGGCTAGCGTTGCATGGTGGGGCGCGGACGGAAGCGACGCAAACGACGACACCATCGCACTGCAAGCCGCAGCAGACTGGGCTGCCGCAACGACGATTTCAGGAACGAGACTCAGCGGTCAGAAGACACTCTACATCCCGGATGGGACTTACTACTTGACCAACACGGTAACGTTCCTTTGCAATGTGCGTTGCGATACTGGTGGTGCAACATTCTCTTGCACTGACTCGGGCACTGTGGTTGTAGGCACAACTAGCTACAACCTATTCTATCCGCAGATTACGCTACCCAACATCAGTTGGTCCGGGACCCCCCGCGCTGCTGGCTCTGTCGGTGTTACGTTCATCAACCTATACTATGCCGACGTATCGGGTTTTCGGTGTGAGCGATTTGAAACTGGAATGCTCGTCACAGCTGGACCGACCAGTTTGGGAACAGCCTACTCGCGCTTTGCGAATGGAGCACTTTACGAGAATAAGGTGCAACTCAAAATTGACCCAAGCACAAGCGGATGGGTGAATGATAACTCGTTTGTTTCAATCTCGTTCGACGCAGCAGGCTACCGCGTGAGGGATGATGCGTCTCACGATTTGTATGTGGATGGCGACACTTGGCCACCTGACAACACCAGATTCGTCAACTGCTCGTTCGAGTCTAAATGCCCGACGTGGTTCGCGTACTTTGTGAAGGGTAACAACTTCGCGTTTCGGGATTGCCGTTATGAAAATCGTGACGCCACAACTTCAACAAACTACGTCAAGTCCGGCGGGACGGTGACAATGACGACAGACGGAAGTCATGACATTCTCGCTGGCGATGTGCTATTCACGGGTGACATCGCCAGCGGAATCACGATGAAACACAAGCCGGCCAGCGGTTGCACAGCTAATACCTTCGACTACACATTGTCTGGTGGCGACATCGCGGATACAGCGTCAACCAACACGGTCTACAGAGCTCCCAGAGTGTGGCTTGCTAGCGGTGTCAGCAACCTGCTCATTGATGGTGCGCTATTTGCAGAGGATGTATACTTAGACAACGTAGCTGCGGCCAACGTGCCAGCCGTCAGGACCACTGAGCTTGTGACCGCTGACAGCGGATATGCTTCTTATGGAGTTCCGCCGTTCAGGGCGCGCAACTACACAGATACCAAAGCAAGCTTCGCAGTCTACTCTGCCTCGTCCACGAACGCATTTCAGTCGGACGAGTCTGGTGCAACGAACTGGCTTGCCGGGCTAGCAACTGACAGTCTGACTATTCGGAAGAGCGGTGACGTTGTGCCTAGCATGAAGCTGAACACGAACAGCCTTAGCTTCGGTGATGGGACCGCTGCACGTGACGTGACACTGACTCGCACGGCGGAGCTATTGACCATTGACGCTTCTCTGGACGCGGAAAATCTGGCCCTTGGCTCCACCGCTGTTTTACCAAACACGACAGGCGGGATTCTCTATGTTCGAGCAAACCAGAACGCGACTACAGGTGCCACCATTTCAAACTCCACGGACGGCAATGCGTCGCAAGCAATATTGACGATTGCGACCGCGGACGGACTGGCGTATATAGGTGCAGCCGCTCCGACGCACGGCACGCCAGCCTATGCAAGTAGGTTGTTTATGCGCACTGAAAGTACAAACTTTGACGGCATCACGCTATACAACTGGAACCCGGCTGGCGACATCAAATTCTATAACTT
>CALKWP010000170.1 GCA_938004075.1 uncultured Methanomassiliicoccales archaeon | reverse complement strand
ATTGAAGCAGAGATTTCACTTAACTCGATGTCCGGATTCGCGGAACCACCTCTGTGAATTGGGATGCTCACACCATTGAACAGAGCCATACCTTCAACATAGATGAAGTCGCTTCTTGCAATCGCAATGTTTGATGCATTCTCAAAACATGCCTTCATCTCACCAAGCAACGGAAAAGGTCTATCTGGCTTAGTGAAAAGCTCCCCATGCTCTAGCAGTAGGCTTTCCATTGAAAGATGGGGCAAGTGATGATTCGTTGGTTTGCGTGAGAGTTGCTCTGTGGCGTTAGCCATGCATGCCAAATATTCAGCGAGACACATTTCCTGCTTAGAGATGCCTGGAGCAGACTGAGCAACTTCTAGGGACATTTGCGCAGATTCAAAGCAACGATTGTTGGGGCTGTTGGGCAACCAGGTTGTCAGCTGGGAACTGTTTAAGGAAGTCTCGGCTGTCCGCTACTGGAGCCTGTAGCCAGTCGTCGTAATCACTTTCCTGCAGCACAACGACCATCCTTTTTTCGTCGTCAGGCTTATGGAATTGACGCATGAATGGGTGGTCATCCGCGTTGATAGTGAGCATGGTGTAGCTTTGCACTACATCGCCTCTTGGTGATTTCCACGAAGACCAGATGCCTGCAATGCCCATCGGTAGACTGTCTGCACGAGAGATTCGGGTGGCTACAGATTTACCAGTGCGCCAATCAGGTTCATAGATGGCTTCCGCAGGGATGATGCAGTGGCGAGCAAGGTGCCAGGCGTCGCGGTAGCTAGGCTTTTCGTGGACGGTCTCTGACCGGGCGTTGTAGGTCCGCCGGGCAATCGTTGCATCCCTCGACCATTGAGGAATGAGGCCAAATGAGCCCACTAGCAGTTCGCGAAGCGGAACGGCATCATCACCGACGTCAGCAAATTCATGCTTTCTCAAGAATGGACCTTGGTAACCTGGCCATAGACTTGGTTTCAGACCAAGAGGTAGGCCAGTGACCCCAAAATGGCTTTTGAGGCGGGCAGGGTCTGTCTGAGGGTCATAGTGTGAGCACATGGCAGGCAGAATAGCAAAAGCCCCTCGGGTTTGGACGCCGAGGGGCTTTGAGTAGAAACTGATTTACTTGTTTGTCGACGCAAGGGTAGGGATGAGAACTCCTGGTCGGCAAATACACGCATCAAATGTCTGTGTTGTCAGGTTCATGTTTTTGAAGCACGGACAGCACGTAAGATTTACGCCACCGGTTTGGATTGTCGAAGTGTGCTTTGTCGAAATTATTGTCGTTCATGTCGCGATAAAGCTTCGAACGGCTGATACCAAGCAATTCACAAACCTCTGTTAGCTTTAGAAGCTGCTCATCCTCTTTGGGATGTTCTTCAGTAGTTGCTTGAGGCCACATGGGAGCCTCAGGGGGTAACCAGGATTGGACCTTTGCCATCCAAGCTCGAACGCTTTCTTTATCAAGAACCATGGAGGCAACTGGTAATGTTGCTCCATCCTCATTGTGCGTGAGTCCCGAAATCTTCCTGCGGTCAGCCGCGTCTGCGATAGCTTCTGCGCGTTCGGTGAGTTCGGGAACGCCGGCAAGGTAGGGTATGCCACCCTCAACTACAACAAGCTCTTGTTGAGCAGGAGTGAGTTTTTGCCATTCAACAGCTGCTTGTGCGACTGACAGTCGGTCGCTGAATTTGTTTGCCTTCTTGTATTGATTAACCATGTAGATGCTCTGTGTGTGACTTGGGGGCAAACTGCGCAAGGATTTCAAGGAGCGGCGCTGCTTCGCCTCGGCCTGACCGGGCATTGCGCAATCTTGGCGTGTAGGTGTTTTTCTTAGTGCCTTCAGCTTCCTTGGCCTTGGCTTCCTCGAGTAGTTCAAGCTTAAGTTCGGCATCGGCCTTTACGAGAAATCCAGCAAGCTTGTCGCCCCATTTGTGCCAAGCATCACTCATTAAGCCTCGCAGCTCAGCACGCTGATATGTACGCCGAATCTTGTCGTCAACTGCGTGGGCGAGGCACTTGTCGATAATGTCAGGTGATATTCCCAGCTCTTGCATCTGAGTTGACATAGTCCTGCGTAAGTCGTGTGGCGTCCAACTGCCACCTTGAAGCACGAAAACCAACGAGCCCTTGGCGCGCCCCTTGATTTGAGTGTCACGTTGCCTGTCGCGAACAGCTTTTGTCAGGGTGCTGTCTTCCACAGGTCTATCTTCTTGGCCATTGAAGCGGCCAGGGAAGAGGTATTTGGATTCTCCTGCGATGGAGACAAGGTATCGAAGGCAGGTTGCAGCAAACTCGGATAGGTAGAGTGTCTTGTCTCTAAGCGGCGTGTTGTTGACCTTCTTTTGGTTCTCCTTGGGGATGAACCAGGTTCGCTTCTCAAAATTCAAGTGCGCAATCTCGGTGAGCATAGTTTCTTCTGCGCGGGTGCCCATGGCAGTAATCAGCCAAATTGCAGCTTGCCACCGGAGGGGAAATTGATTCCTATACATCCGCTTGTAGAGGTCAATGAGTTCATATTCTTCAAGGTATCGCTCCACTTCAACGCTCTGGCCTTTCCATGTCTTTGGCGTCAGTCCCCGGGTGGGGTCTGTCTGAATCCACTCATGGTCGATACCAAATCCATACATCTGACGGAGGTTGGTAAGTGCGATGCCACAGGTACGGGTGACCCCTTTATCGCGGATGTTGTTGAGGGCCACGATTGTGTGGGGCTTTTTCACCAAGTCGAGACGCAGGTCCGCGTACTGCTGGTTTAGGATGTGGTTCTCAAAGAGGTTTCGGACGTATTCACCTCGGTCGGTGTGGTGATGTTGCAAGTAGTCCTTCTCCCACCGAGCGAATAGGTCTCGAATCGTAATGGGAATTTCTCCACTCTCGGTGGCTACCGCAGCCGCGAGGGCTTCAGCCTCCTTGTTGGCCTGCTCGATGAGCGGGTCTATGCCTTGCTCCAGCATTTTCAGCTTCTGGAATGATTGTTCTCGAGCTTTGGCTAAGGTTAGGGCTGGATAGGTGCCAATGGTCATCTTCTTGCGACCGTTGGGGGTGGAATATCGAATTAGCCACGACTTGCTGGTCTTCTTTGTGCCTTTCCTAAGCCGCAAGATGAGGTTGTCGCCATCGTAGAGCTCATGCTCTGACTTCCCCTCAGGGAGCTGAGCAGAATCTACCTCACGTGCGGTTAGTTCCTTAGCCATATTTGCGATTTTAGCGAAATTCCTGGGAGCTTACAGGGAAATGTGGTGTAAGTCATTGATATAACGTACTTTGTGCGTTTGTCCACTTAGGGCTGCTATCGTGAATTCGCCTGTGCATAGATGTTTCATTCTGGTGTCGACGCCACTGATGCCTTCTTGGTGATGCCGTTCCTCACGGGCAGGAATGATGAAGGAGGTGGGCACCCGTCGAGCACCGCCTTGGCTGTTAGGGACTCGCAGGTGCTGCATGGTTAGTCACTTCATCTGTCCGGAGCAAACCTTGTAATGTCGTTTGCCTTACCAGCGGGG
>CALKWP010000169.1 GCA_938004075.1 uncultured Methanomassiliicoccales archaeon | reverse complement strand
AAGGCAAATAAGGCACATGGAAGGCTTACGGGGGAACATTCATATTCAAGCCCAAGGAACCGCTCCAATATTTGAAATGGGGGTATTCCTTCAGAAGGAATTCGACAGCCAGCGATATTGAGGGGAACCTGCTCGGCCAGAACATGATATTCGCCTTCACAACCCGCGCGGACACGGACCCGCCCACCATTGAATACCACCCGAGCCAGGGAACTGTCAGCTACGACCAGGACTATAATGTGATGGCCATTATTAAGGACCAGTGGGGCGCAATTGACAACGCCATGCTGTTCTATCAGGGTGTGGCGGACACCTCGCCAACCAGATCGGTGCTCATGTCCCTTTCTGGCACCGACATTTATCAAGCGAGCATACCGGCCCAGCAATCACTCGGAACGATATTCTACTTCATCAGGGCGACTGACTCATACAACAACATGGCATGGAACCCGGTGAACTACACAAATCAATCCCAGCTTTACACTGTAGATGTGATTGACGGGGTGAGGCCGGAAATATCGCACGTACCTGTCATCGAGGCCGACGTGTTCAGGGAAATAGAGATTTGGGCTGTGGTCGCGGACAGCATCCAGCTCACTACGGTGAATCTCAACTACCGTGCCATTGGCTCCATCACATACACAAGGATTGCCATGCAGCCGTTCAACAACACACCCAACACATTCAGGCACATGATACCGGCTCAGAACACAACCGGAATGATTCATTACAACATCACTGCTGTCGACGCCTCTGGCAACTTCAATTCCACTGGCTTCCTCTCGGTTCGGATCCTGGACAGAACCGCGCCCCTTATAATTTCGGTCATTCCGGAATTGCTGGACAACCAGACGCGGGTTCAAGTCAAGGCAAACATCACCGATGATGTGGAGGTCGGCTCTGTCGTTCTCTACTTCAAAACCGTTGGCGGCGACGCATGGGTATCAAGGCAGATGACCCATGTTTCAGGAGACGTGTATGAATTCATAATCCCGGCCCAGCGCAGAAGCGGCGTTGTTTACTACTACGTCAATGCAACAGACAGTTCGGGAAACCAGGCATCCACGCTCTTCGAGGAGGACCAGTTCCAGATAGAGGTGGAAGGGGTCGATGAAGGCATATCAATCTATTATGTCCTGGGCGGGGTTCTTGCCGTGCTCATGATATTGCTGGTGCTCCTCCTGATAAGGAAATTCTCGGGTCCGGCAAAGATCAAAGACGAGTCCCCCGGAGATTCCAGTGATGCTCAGCCGGAGCCCCCGGAAGAAGCCGAAGAACGGGATATTGATGCTCCATGATGATATCGGAGATTGACGTTGACCAGCGCATCAAGGACATCATAATCTCGAAGGGCATAACCGAGTTCTACCCGCCCCAGGCCGAGGCAATGGAACATGTTCTCGCTGGCAAGAATGTTGTCGTGGCGATACCCACGGCCAGCGGCAAATCCCTGGTCGCGTACATCGGCATGCTCAAGCGGGTTCTGGAAGGCAAGAAAGCGCTGTACATAGTTCCGTTGAGGGCGCTGGCATCCGAGAAGTATGACGAGCTCAAGGAATTCGAGTCCCTGGGGCTGAGGGTCGGCAAGGCAGTTGGCGACTTCGATTCGCCGGACCCGGAACTCGGGAAGCTGGACATCATAATCGCAACCTCGGAGAGAGCGGATTCCCTGATGCGGCACAAATCCGATTGGATGTATGAGATAGGCGTCGTTGTGGCCGACGAGGTGCATCTGATAAACGACCCCGAGAGGGGCCCCACATTGGAAGTCACCCTTGTCAGGCTGAGGGAGCTGAACCCGAATGCCCAGTTCATAGCACTTTCGGCGACAGTCAAGAATTCCATCGAGGTGGCGGATTGGCTGCAGGCCAGGCATGTCAAGAGCGCCTGGAGGCCGGTGTCTCTCAAAGAGGGCATATTCCTCGAGGATTCCATCCATTTCACTGACAGCACAAGGAAATTCGTCGACGATCATGAAAATGACTTATGTTCGCTGGCATGCGACACGGTGAAGGACGGCGGCCAGGTCCTTGTCTTTGTCAATACGAGGAAATCGAGCGAGAGCTCCACGGAGCACATCAGCAAGTCACTGCGGAAGAGTGCCCTCACTGAAGCGGAGAAGGAAACGCTAGCCAAGCTTGCGACCGATGTCGAATCCGCTGAGGACGAGCCAACCTCCATCGGCGCGAGGCTGGTCAAATGCGTGCAGGGCGGGGCCGCGTTCCATAATGCTGGATTGACGGAAGCACAGCGCCGCTTGATTGAGAGGAATTTTCGCGACAGGGTGATAAAATGCATAGTGGCCACGCCAACACTGGCAGCCGGGATAAATCTTCCAGCGCGCAGGGTCGTCGTGCGGGATGTCACGAGGTTCGATGCCAATTTCGGGAATGTCCCCATACCAGTAATGGAAATAAAGCAGATGTGCGGGCGTGCGGGCCGCCCGCAATTCGACCCGTTCGGTGAAGCTGTGCTCGTGGCCAAGTCAAGGGGCGCCATGACCTGGATGATGGAGGAATACCTGCTGGGCGAGCCCGAAGCCATCACCTCCAAGCTGGGGACTGAGACCGCGCTCCGCAGCCACATACTGGCGACCATAGCCACAGGGTATGCGAAGAACCGGACCGAGCTTGTGGAATTCATCGACAAGAGCTTCTTCGCCCATCAAACCGATGTCTGGACGATTGAAGGTCTCATCGACAGGATGCTGGCATTCCTTGAGGAGAGCGGCCTTATAACGATGGATTTCGACGAGTTCAAAGCCACCATGTTCGGGAAGCGGACATCCGACCTCTACATCGACCCGCTCTCGGCTGTGATGATGAAGTCGGCAATAGACAATTCGGAGAAGGTACAAACCAACGAGCTGGCTCTGCTTCAAGTTTGCTGCTCCACCCCGGATGTTTACGCGCTGTACCTGCGGAAGCCGGACATGCAATGGGTCCCGGCGCTGGTAGAGGAGAACAGGGATGCATTCCTCATGGAGATTCCCGAGGAAGGCACCGAGGAGCACGATCAATTTCTCTCTTCAGTGAAAACTGCCAGCCTGCTGCTTAGCTGGATGTCGGAAATTCCGGAGAACGAGATTGTCCAGAAATTTGGCGTCGGCCCGGGCGATGTGCGCAACCGCGTGGAAGCTGCGGAATGGATGCTGCATTCCATGAGGGAACTGGCCAGGCTCTTCGGAAGCCCCATCACGGGCATGCTGAATCCCCTTGTCCTCAGGACCAGATATGGAATAAAGGAAGAATTGCTCCCGCTGGCAAGCCTGAGGAATGTGGGAAGGAAGAGGGCCAGGACGCTCTATGATGCCGGAATAACCGGAATAAACAAGATTCTTGAAACTGAATTCAGGGACCTGGACGCGCTTCCAGGGATAGGCCCGCAACTCGCTGCGAGCCTGAAGGAGCAGGCCAGAAAATTCTCCGGTTGAGATTATTCTGTTTTAGAGGCGCGCTTCCGCCTTTCCTTGGCAGTGAATCCAGTCGCCCTTTCCAGGAATTGGTTGTACATGCGGATTGTGTCAGAAGCTGTTTTATCGTCAACCTTTGTGTTCATCTTGGTCTTGACGCATATTGACTTCTTTCCATCGCCCCAGACAGTGATATTCTCCATCGCGCCGAAGTTGGAGACCAGCTTATCCCCGTTCTTGCTTACTGTCCCGAAGAGGTCCTTCATGAGCAACTCGAGTTTGTTGCCTTCAATCTTCTCGTAATGCCCGCGCTTGATGTCATATTCGTTCATGAGTATCGACGGGAAATGGCCAATCATTTAAATTAACTTTTGCATTGCAGAATTCTTCAGGAACTTTGTTAAAATGTTATGTAATTTCACGATTGATTGATGGCCAGCCAGACTTCATACCGATATCTTTAATAATGGCCAGATGTAAGATTTTATATATTAGATGCGTCTTATCAACAGACATGAACGGCGCCCACAAGTCACAGGGGGTGGATTCGAACTTCGATGAGATGGTCGAAGGCGCAAAGAATGCCCTCAGCACAGTTCTTTCCCTGAAGAAGGGCGAGGACCTGCTAATTGTTCTGGACGACAGCAAGAAAGATATTGGCATGGCTTTTCAGGAAGGCGCCAGGGTTCTCGGCGCAAACACTCAGACCTATTCCCTTTCCAAACACATTAGACCCATTCTCGAGGTGCCAACCGACCTTTCAGGCATGTTCAAGGATTACCGCGTCATTATCAACACTTTCGGCTCAGATTCCCGCGAGACGCCTTTCCGCGTCCAGCTCCTTTACGAGGAGATTCAGTACAAGGCAAGAGTGGGTCATGCCCCCGGAATCACAACAAGCATGATGAGGGAAGGCCCGATGAAAGTCGATTACTCCAAGATTGTTAAAGAAGCCGACAACCTCATGACCGCTTTCAGGAATGTCGAGCGCGTACACATAACCGCCCCGGCCGGGACCGACCTCACCCTGGAGCTGGCCAGCCGCCTCTGGCAGACTGATGTCAAGATAAGGGAAGGGGATTTCGGCAATCTCCCGGCAGGCGAGGTCTGGTGCGCCCCTGTGGAGGATGGCGCGAACGGCGTCATGGTAATTGACGGCAGCATCGGCGACCTGGGCAGCGTTCCCAGCCCGCTGTCAATGAAGTTGAAAGCTGGAAAACTCATTTCGGTTGATTGAGATCGGAAGAGCGTCGTGTAGGGAAAGAGTGTAGATCTCGGTGGTCG
>CALKWP010000168.1 GCA_938004075.1 uncultured Methanomassiliicoccales archaeon | reverse complement strand
GGCAACCACCGAGATCTACACTCTTTCCCTACACGACGCTCTTCCGATCTCGCTCAGCTAACCTTGTAGGGCTTTCGGTCGATTACCGCTAGACCGTGGGGCTTGACACAATGTCACGCCGATAGGGCCAGCAGCCGCTCCTGGCGTCGCTTTTCCTGCTGGACGCCTGGCTGCTGCCAGGGGTTTTGGAAAGTTGACAAAATGTTCGGAGCGGGGTTCAACAATAGCAGCAGCGGAGCAAGGCAGCAGAGTCACAGAAGGTGGAGAATATGGACCACGGCAGGCCGGAGCAGGGCTATCGGGCCGTCGGTAGGCTGAGTGCCGGTCAGTGTTTCTTCGCCAGCGGCTGAGGTTCTTTGCAGGCTTCAGCGGGGTCGTCGTCTTCCTCCTTGAAGTAGTGCTCCAGTGCAGCCCTGACGGTCTTGCTGGGTGCATCCCGTACCTTGTCATACAGGTCGTTCGTCAAATAGATGGTTATGGTTGGCATAAGCATGACAACGTGACACACATATATAAGTATTGTTGTAGTGGAATATATACATTCCAGGACCATAACATTTATATATATGTATGTCTTGTATATAGTAAGGCGTTGGCCACGAAGTGGGTGACGCCCGCCATTGGGAGGTGGTGAACATGAAAAGTGTTGTAACTATCAAGGGGAAGCCAGTCATCGAGATATACGAGAGCTTCGATGGGAGCTACTGGTTCGTGACGGAAAGAGCCTGGAAGCAGGACAGTCTCATCGGCCGCAAGGTCTACAAGCAAGACCAGATACTCTACGGATACGTGAGACTGTCGAGTTGTCCGGAGTGTGCCGAGTTTGGGTACTTTTCCGAGACCGAGCTGATGCGGCTGGGTTGGAGGGTCTGGAAGGTGGAGAAGAAAAACTGGGCGGTGTGCCCCTGTGTGGAGGTTGAAGAGGTGCCGGAGGAGCTGAGCGGAGTGGCGGCTGAGAGCTGTGAGACCTGTGTCTCTCAGCCGGCCTCTTCCGTGGCCTCGACGGAGGAGGGTGAAACATGGGAAGCATAAACAACCGCGTGGACAGGGAGATTACCATGAGGTTGCTCTCGCATGGTGTGCTTCTCAGTTCGAAAGTCCAGTCAATCACCAGACCCGAGGCTTTGGTGCTGCTTGCCGAGGCCAAGCTGGACAGGTGTGTCGGCGAGTTCAAGGGTCTGGTCAGGGAACTTCTCTCTGGACGTCAACTCAGCGACTTCCAGGCGACGCCAGCAGAAATGGAAGCATGGTTTCGAGAGCGACAGTGCCAGACCTCTGCGGACGACAGGACTCCGCATGCAGGTGATCGCCTGCAAGGGCGTGGCGGTGTCCCAGCATATTCAGAAGGAGTTGTAAGGAGGTGGATGAGAAGATGAAATTCGATACGCAATCGAAACTGGACGAGTACCTGCGACTACTTGAACAGATAAAGCAGAAGACAAGTGACGAGAGGACTGCGGTGAGCCTGCTGCAGGAACTCTCCAAGGACAGGCGGGC
Organism: uncultured Methanomassiliicoccales archaeon; assembly: GCA_938004075.1. Taxonomy (GTDB): domain Archaea; phylum Thermoplasmatota; class Thermoplasmata; order SG8-5; family SG8-5; genus UBA147. The sequence goes on along the minus strand of CALKWP010000168.1, from coordinate 1,569 downwards.
AGCAGAGATACACGAAGAGCGAGAGACCAAGAACAGCGATACGAACGACGGCCAACCGGCGACCGAGAAGCAAAAGCAGTACATGAAGAAGCTGGGAATCAAGTTCCCCGCTACCGTGACCAAGGAGGAGGCATCAATGCTCCTGGATGAGGAACTCGGCAAGAACGGGGAATAGGCAGTGACGGGCAGGTCTTTCGGCCTGCCCCGCCCCACTGGGCGAAGGGCCAGTCTGTGCGGCAAGGCCGAGTCTATAGGTGCAAAAGTCAGGCAGGGATGCGGCGGGAGTGCCTGCCAGAAGCTCAGAAGGGGAGCCATCATGTTCATGGAGGTGAATCGAAAATGACAAATCGCGTAACTATTGCAGGCCAGCCAGTGGTGGGCATCTATGAGGCCCGGAATGGCCGGTGCTGGTATGTGACAAAAAGGCGGGGGAAGGCAGGCCAGGTGTTCCTGTCTGGGTATGTGCGCTGTTTCGAGCCGCCGATGCTGGCAGAATTCCAGCATCTCGCAGAGGAGGCCCTGCTCGACGCAGGCGGGCACCTGTGGAAGGTGCCCCAGGAGGCGTGGGGTCGGTGTCCGCTGGTGAAGATAGAGGATTGCAGCGGGCCGAAGATTGTCTGCTGCAATGGCGAAGAGGCTGAAGGACAGCCCTCGCCATCATACTCAGTATTGGTGAAAGGGGGTGCTGCGCAAAGACGCAGATGGAGCAAATGGAAATCGAACAGAATACAATATCGCGGGACTGGACTGTGACCCATGAGGGCCGCCGATTCTATGTGAATTTCACCGTGAGCGACGGCCAAACGCTGGCCCTGTGTAACCGCGAGAACTGGGAGGTTCAGGAGGAGACTGAAGGAAGCATTGAGGAGTTGAATGTCCATGTATTGAGCAACAGCAGCCCCGAGGAACAGGAGCAGGCTGAGGAAAACGCCGGCATCATGGGCAGGCTGATAGCGTTCTGTATCCGGAATTGGAACAACAGGTTCGTGACCAAGCTGAAAGAGGACTTGGAGGAACAGGGACGACGACTCGCAGGGTGAGTGCTGAAGCAAGAGCGGACGGACCGAAGCAAAGGCAGCGAGCAAGAAAAACAGCCCCCGCGTTCTTTGATGAGGGAGAGGAAGCGAGACTATACGCGGGGGCCTGTGGACATTAGTGATGCACAACAATCATTCGATGAACCTCCCGGACTCAGGGCTCTATGAATCGCATATCGCAATGAGATTATATCCAAGGTGGCGGCTCTGAGTCAAGGTGGTTATGTCGCGGGATGACGGGCGGAAATGGGGTCCGGCATCCGGAGTTGATGGCGGTGTCACTGGGAAGTGGTGATACCTGTGGGCGGGATCGCGGCGGGCGCGGCGCCGAGTTCGATGTGTCTCGCCCCCTGATAACCGTATAAGGCGGTTCACCGCTGTCGCCTCAGGTTCACCTAACCTTATAGGGCTATCGCCGTTGGCTCGGGGGCTCGGGATACGATGCAAAGAACATGATGCTTGCTTCGCCGCTGCCGCGGACTTCGCAACCCCCATGTACTTTGGCGAGCCGCCTGCGAGTCAGGCGGCCTCA
>CALKWP010000167.1 GCA_938004075.1 uncultured Methanomassiliicoccales archaeon | reverse complement strand
GGCCGGGCGTGAAGCGTGCAATTCTCCTCTACCGCGGTCCGGTCGCCGATGATTATGGTGCCGTAATCGCCCCTGATCACCACGCCTGGCCCAATGTAGCAGCCCTCTCCGATGGTCACATCCCCGATTAATGTGGATTCCGGGTAAACGAAACAACCGGCTCCAATCTTCGGCCTCTTGCCTTCGAATTCGTAAATTGTCATGCCAATGCCTCAGTATCTGGTGTATTCCAGCCCGATCTCCGAATTGCAGACGCCCTTGCCATCATGAACGTGTCCGACCACTCGGGCCTCCTGGGTCCTGTTGATGATTTCCAGCGCTTTCTTGACATGCTTCTCTGGCAGGATTATCGCCATTCCCATGCCCATGTTGAACGTCTGGTACATCTCCTCGTCCTCGATGTCGCCCATCTCCTGAAGTATCTTGAAGATGTTGTGCGGCTCTAATGGTTTCTCAATCCTGAATTCCCGGTTCGGGTGAAGCCGGATGAAGTTTCTCAGCCCTCCGCCGGTTATGTGCGCCATACCGTGAACCTCGCACTGCCTGACGACCTGGAGCATCTCCTTGACATACATCTTTGTCGGCTCCAGCAATTCGAGCCCGATAGGCCTGCTGATCCGGTCAAATTTCTCGTCGAAAGTCATCTCGTTCTTCTCGACGACCTTGCGGGCGAGGGAAAGGCCATTCGAATGAACGCCGGAGCTCTTCACGCCGATAATGGCATCCCCTACAGCGATTTTCTTCCCGGTGATGAGCTTGCTCTTCTTTATCCAGCCCATGCAGGTCCCTGCAAGGTCAAAGCCATTCACCATCTGAGGGAGGATTGCAAACTCCCCGCCGACAAGCGACACGTTCGCCTGTTTTGCGCCTTCCTGGAGCCCGATGCCAATCTGCTTGGCCAGCTCATTGTCCGGCTTGTCAATTGCAATATAATCCACAAACGCCAGCGGTTCCGCGCCGACGCAAACAAGGTCGTTCGCGTTCATCGCCACACAGTCGATGCCGATGGTGTCCCACTTCCGCATCGCGTTGGCTATCAGTATCTTGGTTCCGACGCCGTCGGTGCACAGGCCCAGTGCGTATGAGCCGAACTCGATGAATCCGGCATATCCGCCGTCCATCTCCACTCTCTTTCCGACGCCCTGCCTGGTGAATCCTAGCATCTTCACCAATGAGCCTATGGCTTCAGATTTCTGGTCAATATCAACGCCCGCTTCCGCATATGTGAGTTTCATTGTTTCCCGCAGGTCAATGGGGGGGATGAAATAAATGTTTTCCCCCGGCAATCTAATCGTTTGCAGACTGACGATTGCCGGCCATAAGGGATGGGAGAAAATGTTTGAAGACTGACTACCCATGGCGAACGCCTCCATATTGCGGATATTTTGTTCCGGCGTTCACCAATTGTTTGCAGAATGCTGCGAGCCGCATGGTGCTGCATTTAGTTTACAGAATTGTTCCGCACCATGGTCGAACGCAGCGGGGGATTAAGCAATTGGCTGCGTTCGACTATTGCAACCATTATAGATAAACTTATAATCTATATCCCCTATGTGGCTTCCCGGTTAACATGAACTTCAAGGGAGCGCACATAGTCTCCGCCCGGGAGCTTGACAGGGAAGATATCGACCATATTCTGGACTTAGCGGATGACATGATACCCATTGCCAGAGGGGAGAAATCCAGCAGCCTGATGAAAGGCAAGATTCTCGCCACGCTGTTTTTTGAACCCAGTACCCGAACAAGGCTAAGCTTCGAGAGCGCAATCCTCAGGCTGGGAGGCAGATTCCTGGGATTCGCTGACCCCGGCGGCACCTCCGTCAAAAAGGGAGAGACACTTGCGGATACGATACGCATGGCTTCGGCTTATTCCGACCTGATAGTGCTTCGGCATCCCCAGGAAGGCTCCGCGAGGCTGGCTTCCAGGTTCTCGGATGTGCCGGTAATCAATGCGGGCGATGGCGCAGGCCAGCATCCCACCCAGACGCTTCTTGACCTTCTCACGATTCGCAGGGAGACCGGCAAGATTGACGGCAGGAAGATCGCGCTTGTTGGAGACCTGAAATACGGTCGGACAGTTCACTCGCTCACATACGCACTGGCAAAGTACGATGCGGATATCACATTCGTCGCGCCGCCATCGCTGCAGATGCCATCGGAAGTTTTGGACCTTGCCCAGCAGATGGGCGCGAAAACTCAGAGGGCCAGTACCCTCGAGGAAGTCGTCAGCGATGCCGATGTGATTTATGTGACCAGGATCCAGAGGGAGAGATTCCCGGACGCCGCGGAATACCAGAAAGTCGCTGATGTATTCAAGGTCAATGCCGCTCTTCTGGAGAAGGCCAAGAAAGGCGCGATAGTGATGCATCCGCTACCAAGAGTCCACGAGATCGACCCGGACGTGGATGAAACACCGTACGCAGCTTACTTCAAGCAGGCGTTCTACGGCGTTCCGACCAGGATGGCCCTCATCGGGCTTGTGACGGGGGTGCTGGAATGAAGGAACTGAAGATTACACCTATAAAGAATGGAACTGTGATAGACCATATAGAACCTGGTATGGCCATGAAGGTCGTCAGGCTTCTTGGGATTCCGGAGGCGGATTCTCACTCAACCGTGAGCATAGCCATGTTCGTCAAGAGCGGGAAGATGGGATACAAGGACATCATCAAGATTGAAGATAGAGAGCTCAAGAAGCGGGAAGTGAATATCATATCACTCATCGCCCCCAACGCCAGCATTGCCATAATCAAAGATGAAGGTGTGATCAAGAAGGGCCGCGTCGCTCTACCGAAAGTCATCACCGGCATAGCCAGGTGCTCAAATCCAAATTGTATCACGAACAAGGACGAACCCGTCGAAACCGAGTTCGCGGTTATCAACGGCAAGGAAGTGAAGCTTCGCTGCCTGTTCTGCGACAGGATTGTCAATGATATCATAGAAGCGATTGTCTAGCAGTATTTTTTTAAACGCATAGGCCTTAGCGTTGGGTGCGTGAGACTCAGATGACCAAATCAAAAGACCTGTTGAAGTACGAATTCAAGAAGCAGCTCAGAGAGATTCAGAGCATCAAGGGCAGGGCGACCGAGCTCATATCGCTTTATGTGCCGCCCGGCAAAAGGGTCTCTGATGTAACCGGCTATCTCAGAAACGAGTATGCCCAGTCATCAAACATCAAATCCCGGACCACAAAAAAGAACGTCATGTGGGCAATTGATTCCATATCCGGGAAGCTGAAGACGTTCAAGGAGGTCCCTGAGAACGGACTCGTCTTCCTTGTGGGGCACAAGGCGGGAAGCGGGGACCAGACGGTTCCGGTCTCCTTTGTGATTGAACCGCCGCAGCCCGTGACAACATTCCTCTACCGCTGCGACTCTCACTTCTACCTGGAACAGCTTGAGGCCATGCTCATGGAGAGCGAGATTTACGGGCTCATTGTCATCGACAGGAACGAGGCGACAATAGGAATTCTAAACGGCCGGAGGATTGAGGTCATCAAAAACTTCCAATCCCTGGTCATGGGCAAGCACAAATCCGGCGGCCAGTCTGCCTTAAGATTCGAAAGGCTCATCGAGATCGCAGTTCATGAGTACTTCAAGAACGTGGCGGAGATTGCGAATGATAAATTCATGTCCATACCAAATCTTAAGGGCGTCATCATCGGAGGCCCAGGCTCAACAAAGGTCAAGTTCATGGAGGACAATTACCTTCACCACGAATTGATGAAGAAGATCATCGGAACCTTCGAAGTCGGCTATACCGATGAATACGGCTTGAAGGAACTGATGCATAACGCCGCTCCTGCGCTGGAAGAGCTGAGCCTGACCAAGGAGAAGAAGCTCATCACCAGGTTCATGGAGGAACTGAGGAAGCCGGATGGCGGACTCACAGCTTACGGCGAGGTGCAGGTGAGGGAGGCCATGGCCAGGGGAGCGGTGGATACCTTGCTCGTCTCTGAAGGCATGGAAAAGAACATCGTTGAATACACTTGCCCGAAATGCGGAAAGACCGGGACCCAGACACTGAAATCCTTCGACCATGTGAAATGCCCGGAGTGCACGGCGGAGGCGAACGTGGACAAGCACATCGATGTCGTTAACGAGCTGTACGAGCTCGCCGATTCCTACGGGACCAACGTGGAGATGATTTCCATGGAATCCGAAGAGGGAGAGATGCTCATGAAGGCCTTCAACGGAATGGCCGCGATACTGAGATACAGGGTAGGTGTCTGAGATGGACCTTGACCCTCTCCAGGCATTCAGGGAAAGGGCTGTTGAATTGATTGGTTCCGGCCTGAAAAAACTGGGCACGGAAACAGTTTTGCCAGTTGAAATCCCGCCGGATGGAATGGGCGATTTCGCTTTCCCCTGCTTTCCTCTTGCAAAGGAATTGAGGAAGTCCCCGGTCGAGATTGCCAAGGCCATGGCCGGGCATATCGGGAACGATCCCATGTTCTGCAAGATTGAGAGCGCTGGCCCATATGTGAATTTCCATATTTCTCCAAACGAACTGGTCGGCAGGACCCTGGTGTCCGTGCTCGGGTTGAAGGGAGAATTCGGCAATGCCCCGCCCACCAGCCAAAAGATTAACCTGGAGCACACCAGCGCGAATCCGAACGGGCCGCTGCATGTGGGCAGGGCCAGAAACCCCATCATCGGCGATACGCTGGCCAGAATCCTGAGGCGATGCGGTAACGATGTCACCACGGAATTTTACGTGGACGACATGGGAAAGCAGCAAGTCACCTTGACCTGGGGCGTCGAGAACCTCACCCAGGAAGGCGAGATACATTCCAAGCCGGACCATGCGATGGTCTGGTACTACCAGGAAGCCAGCAGGAGGATGGAAGCCGACCCCAAGGTCCTCGCTGAGATAAACGCGATGATATCGAGATACGAGGCAAGGGACCCGGACATAGCTGCCAGGGTTCGGGCGAACTGCGAGAAGGTCCTTGCCGGCATGAACCAATCAATGGGACGCCTTGGCATAAAATTCGATTCCTTCGCATGGGAATCGAAATACATATTCGATGGTTCCGTTGAGAAAATCATTGAGAAACTCAGGTCGCTGGAATGCACTTCGGTGGACAATGGAGCGCTCTACCTGGACCTGAATGAATTCGGCATCTCCGGAAAGGAGAACAAGTTCTTCCTGACAAGGGGCGATGGCTCCAGCCTTTACAGCACCCGGGACATGGCATACCACCTGGACAAGCTGGCGAATTACGATTCCGCGATAGACGTGCTGGGCGAGGACCACCGCCTCAAAGCGAGGGTCGTCGGAATCGGCGTCAGGCTCCTGGGCCAGGAGAAGCCAATCGAGCCGGTGTTCTATTCATTCGTATCGCTCCCGGAGGGAAAGATGTCCACCCGCAGGGGCCGCGTGGTCTATCTGGATGACCTCATTGACGAAGCGGTGGCAATCGCCAGGGACGAGGTGGAGAAGCGCAGGCCGGAGGTTTCCGAGGAACTCAAGAGCAGCATCGCCGATGCGGTCGGCACCGGCGCTATCCGATACAACATCATCCGAATCCAGGCAGAGAAACAACTCGTATTCAAATGGGAGGAGGCTCTCAACTTCGAGGGAAACAGCGCGCCTTTCATCCAGTATTCGCATGCCAGGGCAAGCAGCATATTGCGAAAGGCAGGGGAATCCGCCGGGCATGATGCCTCGCTGCTAACCCACCCTTCAGAGGTGCAGCTCGCCAAAATGATGGCGCGCTTCCCGTCGGTTATCAAGGAATGCGGCCGTTCCAAGGAATCCCATCTGCTGGCTGCTTACGCTTACGACCTTGCAGCCATGTTCAACCAGTTCTACAGGGACTGCCCGGTCCTGGTGGCTGAGGAGAAGCTTAAGAGTGCAAGGCTGGCGATGGTCAAGGCATCCAAGATTGTGCTGGGGAACGCGCTGGATACCTTGGGCATTATGGCTCCGGAAGAGTTGTGAAATTTATTTTGCTGCAGCATGCGCCGCGGCAACCCATTGACCCGCAAGCAACGTTTTTAATCTAGATTGCGTTCTTAGCCTGAGCATTGTTCTCAGTTCCAGCTCCTTAAACCAGGAACCTCAAGAATGATTCGATTTGTGATGCCTATGTCAGAGAAAATGGCGCCAGAGTGGAAGTATGCCTTGCAGGGCCTCAGAGGGATGAACTCGCCCCCGAAACCGGTTAAGCCCGCACTGCTGGTCATAGATATGCAGAGGTACTTCTGCGACCCCGAAGGGCCCGCTTACGGACGGGATTTCGAGCTGGTAATCGAGCCGGCGCAGAATCTCATTGATTGTTTTGCCGACAGGGGGCTCCCGGTTTTCGCCACAAAGTATCATTCCAAAGGCGGAATTGGCCCCACGGAAAAATGGTGGGGGAACAGCCTGGAGCCAGACAGTCCCTGGGTTGACATTGACCCGCGAATAAAGCTGCCGAATGACGCTCAGGTGCTGGGAAAGCACCTGTACGGGACATTCTCAGCCACCGACCTGGATGAGAGATTGAGAAAAATTGGCTGCGACTCCGTGGTGATCTGTGGCGTGATGACCGACCTGTGCTGCGAAACCACGGCCCGTGAGGCGTTCCAGCTCGGTTATACCGTGTACTTCGTGGGCGATGCGACTGCCACCAGCGATTTCATGCTGCATCTATCGGCGCTGGCGACGCTGGCGCACGGCTTCGCTTACATAGTCACAACGGATGACACGATTGAATTGCTGGGGGTGAATTGATGGCGAAGTTTGCGGTAATTGGCGCAGGGCCGGCGGGCATCGCTGCGGCAATCCAGTTGCGCAGGGCCGGGCATGACGTGACAGTTTTCGAGTCAGGAAGGGTAGGGGGCAACCTCTGGAACGCGGGATTCGTGGAGAATTACCCGGGATTCCCCGGCGGAATAGCTGGCTGGCACCTTGCCGGGCTCATGGAGGAGCAGTTCTGGGAATATGAGTTTATTGTAAGGAAGGAAATGGTCCAGAGGGTGGAATTCACTGGCAATTCATTTGTCATTACATCCAAAAATGGAGAGGAATTCGATGGCGTAATCCTTTGCACTGGCACCCGCCCACTGAAAGCAGGATTCCCCGGAGAGGATGAACTGGCCGCCGCAGGGCTGCTGCATTACGGAGTTGCCAAATTGCCAGAAATCGAAAAGGGAAGCCAGGTCCTTGTCATCGGCGGCGGGGAAGCATCCATGGACATCTCACTCACAATGGCCGAGAAGAGCATGTTCGTCACACTAATCCACAGATCCGAACCAAGAGGCATAAAACATCTCCTGGATGCAATCTCCGGAGAGGAAAGAGTCGGCATGCTGCACGGCACAGTGGAAAGCGCCAGGGTGCATTCAGATAAAGCAGTCGCCAGGATTGCTGGAGAGGAAAAACCCTTCAGCCTGGTCCTGGTCGCGGTCGGCAGGGAGAGCCAGCTGCCCGAACTTGTAGGCATTGATGTTGAATTCCCTCCCGCGGGATTCCATGTGGCGGGAGATGCCAGGCATGGAGGGTTGGGGCAAGCGGCCATGGCAGTGGGGGACGGCGTACGGGCGGCAATGGAAGCCAGCCGGGAGGCAAGGAAATGAAGGTTATATCCAGCGCCGGGAATCCGGAACTGGCGACCGTCCATGTGGGGGAACTGCAGGATGGCAGCAAAATCGAATTCGTCGAATCTGTCCAACCTCCGAGGACCGTGAGCGATAAATGGGTGAACATAATCTCAACCATGGTGGGCTGCCCTGTCGGCTGCAAGATGTGCGATGCTGGCGGCGGGTACATCAGGACGCTCACAGCCCAGGAGATGCGGGAGCAGCTGGACGTGCTGGCAGCAGCCAAATTTCCTGATGGCAGAATCGAAACCGGGATATGGAAGATACAGCTGGCCAGGATGGGCGAGCCTACATTGAATCCCAATGTCCTGAAATTCCTGAGGGAACTGGCAGCAGAGCACCATGACAATCTGGTTGTGAGCCTCAGCACGGTAGGCCCATCCAATTCCGCGCCGTTCATCCAGGAACTCAGGAATATAAAGGATGCGGGATTCAAGGGACGGTTCCAGCTGCAATTTTCAATTCATTCCACTGATGATGAGGTTCGCCGGAGGCTCATACCGGCCAGGTCGCTTGCGCTTCCCGAGATTGCAGCCCTTGGAAGGCAGTTTCGCAGCCCGGAAGACAAGAAAATAACGCTGAATTTCATTATCATGAAAGACGTTCCGATCGATGTTGACAGGATTGCCAAGCTCTTCGACCCGGAGAATTTTCTGATTAAGCTCACCCCGCTCAATCCGACATACCGGGCCCAGTACCACAAGATATTGCCTGGCTTTGACCCGGAAGACCCCAGAGACGCGGAATCGCTGATTGCGGATTTCAGGGCAAGGGGCTTCGAGACCATACTGAGCATCGGCGAATTGGAGGAGAACCAGATAGGCAGCAACTGCGGGCAGTACATCACCAGGGTTCGCGCGTGATGACCGCATCCTCAATAGATTTATACCATCCCGCCATTGGCGATTTCATGCCCGAAAAGAGATTCATGGCTGCTGCGATCGAGAAGACATTCGAGGGAATTCGCTCCGGACAGACGCCATTCGGCGCCTGCATTGTTCGGAACGGAGAGATAATCTCATGCGAGCATAACCGCGTCTGGGAGACCACTGACATCACGGCTCATGCAGAGATAACCGCCATCAGGGAAGCCTGCAGGAAACTGGGCACTGTTGAACTGACTGGCTGCACAATCTACTCGACCACCGAGCCATGCCCCATGTGCTTCAGCGCCATACACTGGGCCCGCATTGAAAAGATAGTTTTCGGAACGTCTATTCGGGACGCGGCCGATGCCGGCTTCAATGAGCTGGCCATATCCAACCAGGAACTGAAGAAAGACGGATGCAGCCACATCCATATAGTCGGCGGATTCATGCGCGAAGAGAATATCGAGCTTTTCAGGGAATTCGCAGCCAGGCCTGGAAAGAAAACATATTAGGGATTTCCATGAGGATTGCAGGTCTCAAAATCGACAACCCATTTGTCCAGGCGCCCATGGCCGGCGTGACAGACTATGCTTTCAGAGAGGTGTCCAGGAATTTTCATTCCGGGCTCATCTACACCGAGATGATAAGCGCCGAAGGCCTGTGCCGGGGCAACTGGAAGACCATGCATTACACGCGAACTACGCCGGAGCACCGCCCAGTCGCGCTTCGGCTTGTCGGCCGAGATGCCGAGCGAATGGCCGAAGCCGCTAGGCTTGCCGAAAGCATGGAGATAGACATAATCGACATCAATGCTGGATGTCCGCAGGTGCGCATCGCGGCAACCGGCTCAGGGGGCTCGCTACTGAAGACCCCGGAGAAACTAGCGAGCATAGTTTCCGCGGTCCGAAAGGCGGTTTCGATTCCTGTTTCCGTCAAGATTCGGCTGGGATATACAAAAAACAACTGCCTGGAACTGGCCAACCTGGTAAGGGATGCGGGCGCAGATTACATAACAATCCATGGGAGAACGGTCGCCCAGAAATTCACCGGAAGGAGCGACTGGAAGGCAATCAAGGAAGTGGTTGGAAATATTGACATCCCGGTGCTGGCCAATGGGGATGCGCGCTCGGAGGCGGATGCGGTTGCGCTTCTGCAAGATACTGGAGCTGCCGGCGTGATGATTGGCAGAGCGACCAGGGGCCGGCCGGACATCATTGGGACGGCACATTCCCTGCTGGAGAGCGGAAGTTTCCAGAGGATGGACAGGGGAATGCTGGCGGAAACCATGCTGAAGCATGCCAATATGGAGAAAGAACTCTTCGGGGAGCTTTCCGGGATGAAACGGATGCGCAAGCATGTCACCTGGTACATGAGAGCGGCAAAGATTGAATTCGACACGCATCAGGTCTATTCGCTGGAGAGAATCAGCGACCTTGAAGGGATACTGGAGAAATGCATTCCGAAAGATTAATGCATCCAAGTGGCATTGTCCGGTCGATGAAAGGGAAGAAGCAGAAGAAAGGAAAGGTCAATGCGTATTCCTACTCCAAAATTGCGGGCAATTACCTCGGCATATTCTCGGCGCCAGCCAAAATATTAATTCTTATAATTATAATAATATTAATATTAATGTTTAGCATTGTATTCCTGGGCTCGGTGATATTCTGAACCGCGTCCTTTTCCTCTGCGTGGGAAATTCCTGCAGAAGCCAGATGGCGGAAGGTTTTGCAAAGCATCTGGGCAAAGGCAAACTGGAAGTCAGGAGTGCGGGCACGAAGCCCGCCAGCAAGGTGTCCGGCCTTGCGATTGAGGTGATGCACGAGAAAGGCATAGACATCTCCCGCCAGAAGCCGAAAGCCCTTTCCGCCGGGATGGTGGAATGGGCAGATATCCTAATATCCATGGGCTGCGGCGTGGAGGACTCCTGCCCGGCGGTTTACATTGACCTATTCGATGACTGGGAGATCGAGGACCCGTATGGGGGAACGATTGGAGATTATAGGATTGCCCGGGATAAGATAGAGGCGAAGGTGCGGGAACTGGTGAAACTCACCTCTGAATGAAACGCCAATGAGAACATTCATGCAAAGTAATCAAGCGAAAATACTAATAAACAGAGTCAATTGAGGGGTCGGTAATTCACATGGATTTCACACCCACCAAGGAACACCTGATGCTCAGGAGCACCGTCCGCGCATTCGCGGAGAAGGAGATCAAGCCCATCGCTGGCGAGATTGACAAGAACGGCGACGTTCCGAGAGACATCCTGAACCGCATGGGAGAGATGAACCTGATGGGCATGACCGTGCCAAAGGAGTACGGCGGTGCGGGATGCGACAAGATTTCTTACATGATCGCCCTGGAGGAAATTGCCAGGGTGTGCGGCTCTACTGGCATCGTCATGGAAGCGCACAACTCGCTTGGCCTGGGGCATATCTTCGAAAGGGGCAATGAGGAGCAGCGGAGGAAGTGGGTTCCAGACATCGCGGCCGGGAAGAAGCTGGCTGCGTGGGCATTGACAGAGGCGGGCGCTGGCTCGGATTCCGGCGGAATGCGCACGAACGCGGTCCTGGAAGGAGATGAATGGGTCATCAACGGCACCAAGATTTTCATCACGAACGCCGCCATCGGAGATTATGTCACAGTCATGGCAGTCACGGATAAAACCAAAGGCCCGAAAGGCATCAGCGCTTTCGTGGTTCCGACCGGAACCCCCGGTTACAGCCTTGGAACCAGCGAGGACAAGCTCGGGCTGCGGGGCTCGCATACCTCTGAACTTGTGTTCGAGAACTGCCGAGTGCCAAAGGAGAACATCCTCGGCGAACCCGGCACCGGATTCACCGGCGCAATGAACATCCTGGACAGGGGCCGGGCTGCAGTGGGCGCATTAGCCGTGGGATTAGCCCAGGGCGCGCTTGACGAGTCCGTCCGTTACTCAAAGGAGAGGGAGCAGTTCGGCCGCCCAATCGCCAAGTTCCAGGCGATTCAGTGGATGCTGGCAGACATGGCTACCCGCATCGAGGCGTCACGGTTGCTCGTCTATCGCGCAGCATGGATGGAAGACAAGGGCATGAGGTTCTCCAAGGAGGCGTCAATGGCCAAACTTTATGCATCCGAGATGGCGACGCAGACATGCCTGAACGCCATCCAGATACACGGCGGATACGGGTACACGAAGGACTACCCGGTCGAGCGCATGCTCCGCGATACGAAATTGATGGAGATTGGCGAGGGCACGAGCCAGGTGCAGAGAATTGTCATATCGAGGGCGATACTCGGCCGCTGAAAACCCCAGATAAGCGGATGAGCCTTTGTGATATTGTAGAGAAATCAATATCATTATTCACAATAAAATACACATATTTGCATAGGGTATTTATATCAGGAAATTCATAAACAATAATACCCGTGGGGGGGATTGGAATTGGATGAAGTTGACTTAAAGAAAGAACTAACAATTATGTTAGAAAAGGAGGTGGGGTTCACAGGAAAATTCATACTGGAGAAGCAATGCCAGACCTTGAACATTGACCCCGAGAACATCAAGTATGTTGACCTTGAGCCACTCTCTGAAAAAGTGGAATGGGCTTTGAAGAATTACATTGGAGAGAAGAGGGCAAGAGAATTGCACAAGGGCATGCTGGAGTACAGAACGGCAATGGATGTTGTTCATAAGGCCAAAAGAAGCAACTATGATGACCTGCAGCAATTCACATTCAGGCATCTGGCAGAGGCAAACATCACTATCGCACTCAAGAAGCTCGATCTCGGCCTCCACGCGGAATGCATCGAGGCACTGACAAATGCAAGAGCGATGCTCGAGAAAGCCAGCCCCGAGGAGAGGAAGGTGCTCGACTCCCGAGTATCCAGGATAATGGGAAGGGCACTATCATTTTCCAGCAAAACCTACGATGATGCTGTGGATGAGTACAAGAAATCCATTTCGGCCGGTGCCGGGTCAGATGTTCATTACGATGTGGCGCTGTCCTGGAATGGCATTGGGGGCATATCCTGGCACCTTGGTATGTATGATGATGCGCGTGATTATTACATGAAAGCGCTGGATGCCCTCGAGCCCATGCAGACCGAATCCAGGAACGAAAAGAACAAGAAGATCGGTGCAACCGCGCTCATCAAATCAGGATTGGGAAGGGTTTACCTCGAACAGAAAGATTACGAGAATTCAGTCAAATACAGCCAGGAGGCAATAGACCTCTACAAATCCATTGACAACTATGCGGAAGCTGGGCGCACATTATGCAATCTGGCTAGGGCTCACGAGGAGCAAGGGGACTTCGCAACCGCGATAGATGGATACATGCAGTCAATCGCCTTCTGCGCGAACTCGGGAGCGCTGGTGCTCCAGGGATGGGCATTGACATATCTGGCCAATGCATTGATAGAAAGTGGAAGGGCGGATGAGGCAAGGGTGCATCTCGAGAAGGCGGAGCACATACTCGGGAATTTTGCCGACGCTGTCGCTTACAGCAAGCTGAACTGCACATGGGGAAAGTATCACAGGGAGAAGGGCCAATGGACAGATGGCATTGAAAGGTTCCAGAGAAGCATAGATGTCGTGTCGAACGCCAAGGCCCCAGACCATCTTGCAATTGCCAGGGCGGAGTTGGGAGCCCTATTCCTGAGAAAGGGGGATGGCCAGAGGGCCCTTGAGAGTCTGCAGATAGCGCTGGGTTGGTACAAAGATGTGAATGACAAGAAGAATGTCATCAAGATGCAGGAGATGATTCACAGGAGCGGGGGATTCAATTCCGGGCTTGTTTAAAACAGGTGCTCCAGCAGTATCTTCAGGCCAAGCCCTATCAGGATGATTCCGCCCAGTATCTCCATCCTCTTTCCGAATCGCTCTCCGAGCTTGCAGCCGAATGTTCCTCCGGCGAAAGCGAATCCGAACGATGCCAGAGCGATGACCAGGGTTGGCACAAGTATCGCTATGTCAAGCAATGCATACGATATGCCAATGGCGAGTGCGTCGATGCTGGTAGCTATTGAAAGTGTGATAATCACCTTAAGATTGCGGATGTCCAGGTTGGCGCATTCGAAGTCATTCTCCAACCCTTCGCGAATCATCTTCAGGCCTATCACCAGCAGGAGGATGAAAGCAATCCAGTGGTCGACCGCGCCAATGTAATCCGCGAATGTGGTTCCACCCGCCCAGCCCAGAAAGAACATCAGCCCCTGGAATCCACCGAAGAACAGGCCAAGCCTGAGCGCGTCCCTTCTCTCGAATCCCGGCAGGACGATGCCGCAGGAAAGGGAAACTGCCAGGCAGTCCATGGCAAGGCCTATGGCAGTCAGCAGTATCACGGATATGTCCATACCCGTTGAAAAGTAGATATCGTATATTAACATCGCGGCAAATTTTCGAAGTACGGCACACTGCTTTTATACCACTTTACCATCACTATATGCAAGGGATGCAACCCCCTTTCGGAGGTATTGTTCAATGGCAAAATACAAAATCGCCTGGCTGCCGGGCGACGGGATTGGAAACGAGGTAATGGATGCAGCAAAGATAGTCCTGGACAGGCTCGGCCTTGATGCCGAGTACATCCACGGTGACATCGGGTGGGACTGCTGGTGCAAGGAAGGGGACGCTTTCCCTCAGAGGACGGTTGACCTGCTGAACAGCGTCGATGCTGCGATGTTCGGGGCTATAACCTCGAAACCGGTTAAGGAAGCCGAGAAGGAGCTTGTTCCCGCGCTTCAGGGAAAGGGCATGGTCTATCGCTCGCCCATCGTGAGGATGCGCCAGCTGTTCGACCTTTACATCTGCCTGAGACCAATAAAAGGATATGACGGCAACCCGTTGAATTACAAAGATAACATTGATATCGTTGTATTCAGGGAGAACACCGAGGACCTGTACGTTGGCGTGGAATTCAACACGGTCCCGGATTCCCTGAGAGACGTTCTGAAAGAGACCGCGCCGAAGACATTCGCGCCATTCAAGGATCTGCCAGGCGACCAGTATGCAATATCCTGCAAGATAAACACCAAGAAGGGCTCGGAGAGGATAATCCGCGCCGCCTTCGAGTTCGCCAAGGAGCACGGCAGAAAAAAGGTCACGGTCGTTCACAAGGCTAATGTGGTAAGGGCAACTGACGGCCTATTCCTGGAACAGGCAAAAACCGTTGCAAAGGATTATCCAGGTATTGAGATGGACAATGCAAACATTGACGCCATGTGCATGTGGCTGCTCAAGAACCCGCACAACTATGACGTGCTGGTCGCTCCGAATCTTTACGGCGACATCGTTTCCGACCTCTGCGCCCAGATGGTCGGCGGCCTTGGATTCGGCTGCTCCGGGAACATCGGAACCAAGCTCGCGGTCTTCGAACCCACGCACGGAAGCGCTCCCAAGCATTACGGCAAACTGAAGGCGAATCCTATCGCAACAATTCTCGCAGCCAAGATGATGCTTGACTGGCTAGGCGAGAAGGCAATGGCTGAGAAACTGGAGAAGGCCGTTTCCGAAGTCATAAAGGAAGGCAAGATTCGCACATACGACATGGGTGGAAGCGCGACCACGACAGACATGGCCAATGCCATTGCCGGGAAACTCTGAGCATGTTTTACGCATGCGTGCTCGGCAGCGGCAGCAGCGGGAACTCGGTGGCGGTTTGGGACAGCGAAGACCTCTTCCTGGTCGATGCGGGATTCTCTTGCAAGGAAACCGTCAGGAGACTGGATTGTGTCGGCCTGGATGCAGATAATCTCAGCACCATTTTCATATCCCACGAGCATGTGGACCATGTGAATGGCGCCAGAACGATGCAGAGAAAACTGGGTGCAAGAGTGCTTTCCACATCCGCGGTCCACAGGTGGCTCGATGCGAAGTACGGAACAATGACCGAGCCGGAGCTGGCACCTGGAATCCCTGAATCTCTGGGTTTATTCAAAATAACTCCATTCGAGGTCTGCCATGACGCAAGCCAGACAGTTGGCTTTGAAATCACCAACAACGGCTCGAAACTGGCCATCGCAACAGACCTGGGGCACATCACGCCCGGCCTGGAAGAGCGATTCATGAATGCGGATGCCATCATCCTGGAATCTAATCATGATGTGCAGATGCTGAAGGAGGGGCCATACCCGGCGTTCCTGAAGAAGCGCATTCTGGGGAAACAAGGGCACCTTTCAAATGTTCAATCCGCGGAGATGCTGGTGAATGTAGTGGGTGAAAGAACAAAACACGTCACGCTGGCCCATCTCAGCCAGGAGAACAACAAGCCGGAGATAGCTTTTGAAGAGGCGGAACTGGCGCTCAGGCAGGCCGGAAGGAATCTCACGGTAACTCCGGCATCGCAGTTTGAAATCGGAGACATCATAAAGATCGGGTGATACAATGGACAAAGCAGTTGACATGGTTGCGGAACTGATGCGCATTGCGGCAGTGACAGCGCCGAAAGGCGCGGGCCAGGATTACATAGAAGTCAAGATTTGCGGAGAAATCGAGCGAAAGATGATTGCCCAGGAGATGTTGAAGATGGGCAAGGAAAAGGGCATTCCCAACTGGGACAGGGACGCGAAAGGCGTGGAAAGAGCGGACGGGCTTGTCCTCATCGGGGAGATCGGAAGAGCACACGTCTGAACTCCAGTCACGAATCACCATCTC
>CALKWP010000166.1 GCA_938004075.1 uncultured Methanomassiliicoccales archaeon | reverse complement strand
GATGGTGATTCGTGACTGGAGTTCAGACGTGTGCTCTTCCGATCTTACGACCACCTCGGGTTCTGGGAGAGTCGGGGCTGGGATGACGATGCTGGCATCACAAGGTTCAGCGATTGGGGCTGGCATGCTGTCGGCCTCGCTACCGCAACCGTCCTTTGCGGCCTTGCCACAGTTTCCGGCTTCAAGTTCGACAGGGAGGAGAATTTCTGGACCGACCTTCCCGATTTCGTTTCTGTGAAGTTCCACATCTGGATATCAAAGGCTTATTTCTTCCTGGCAATTCCAGTGTTTGGATTATGGGCCTGGACCACGCTCCAGAACAGGGGCGGCGTGTTCTATTCCGGACATGGAACTCTGGGCCTCATCGTGTTCTTTCTCACACTCGCCAGCATGATCACCGGCGGCCTGGCAATGATGCTTGGGAATAAATGGAAGAGGCTGCACATGGCGGTCTCGACACTGTGTTTCTTCATTCTGGTCGGCACCATCGCTTCCGGGCTATGGCTCATCATTGGCGCATGATAATCCAAGCGAAAATTTTATAAGGTTCGCATCACCGTCGGGGCTATAATTCAGGGATGAGCATAATATATCATCAGAAGGATATGCAATCCGTAGGGAGGCATGACGCATGATAATATTGGTGGTTGATGACAACAAGAAATCGAGAGACAGGTTGGAGAAAATGCTGGCGAAGGATGGTCACGAGGTTATCACAGCATCCAACGGAATAGACGCTTTTCACGCCTATGAGGATAACAAAATCGATATCGCTTTCATAGACTGGACCATGCCCAGGATGAGCGGCCCGGAACTCTGCATGAGGATAAGGGACTACAATCTCAAGACCAGCCGGACATCTTATCTGATCCTTGTCACGGGAAGAACCGAGAAACATGACATGGTCGAAGGCCTAGATGCCGGGGTGGATGATTTCATCATCAGGCCGTATTCAGAAAGCGTGATACGCTCCAGAATCAATGTGGCGGAAAGGGTCCTTCAAACCAAGAAGAACAAAATCCCAAAAGTGCAGCCCCTCAAGGACATGGAAACCGAGCCCGTAGCAATTCTGAACAGGGAGCATGTGATGGTGCACAAGATCACTGGCATCCTCGAGGTTGTGGCCAATATGCTGGGGGAAGGAAGGCCCCTGCCGAAGAAACTGCTTCAATGGGGGACGTCGTCCGCATTCATACTCAACTGGCAGCTTCACGAGGAGAAGGAACTGTATTACATCGACCTGTTCATACTTAGGGCGCAGGACATTCATGGAAAGACCGCCCAGATATACACCCGCTCATCGCTCACCCAGATAATGAAGGAGCACGAGCTCATCAAGTCGTTGCTGACTGAGATGCAGGCTGCTGTGAAAAATTACAACATAGACAACAGGAAGTCCGTCCTGAACATGAAAGAGATAATTCAGAGATACATTCCCTTGATACGCTTCCACGCCGCCAGGGAAGAGGATGTCTTCCTGCCATTCAGCCAACGCTATCTAACCGATACCGACCTGTCAAAAATTCTTGAGGATTTCAAGCGCATAGATAGCGAGGTGGGCAACGAAACCATAAAATCCAGAATGGAAACAATCGAGCAGCTTGAAAAGATACTCAAGATTAATGAAAAAGTGGTCTGAAATTCAGCATATGGCAGGAAAGAAAATGGATGAACTGGCATCTCTCAAAGCATTTCACAAGCAGCTCAAGCCCGATATCGAGAAGAGGCTTGAGGAATTTTCCGCAATCTGGGAATGCGGCGACGACGAATCCATATTCAGGGAAATGGTGTTCTGCCTTCTCACCCCCCAGTCCAAAGCTAGATCTTGCTGGTCCGCGGTGGAGCGGCTCAGGGAGTGCAACCTTGTGAAGGAGGGCGCAGCCAAGCAGATATCCGGCGAGCTCAGGGGCGTGAGGTTCCATCACACAAAAGCCAGGCGCATAGTCGGCGCCAGGGAGCATATGGCCGGCCTGAAGGCCAGAATCGCAAGCTTCGAATCCCCGATCCAGGCCAGGGAATGGCTCGTGAAGAATGTCGTTGGCATGAGCTACAAGGAATCCAGCCACTTCCTCAGGAACATAGGCATGGGCAGGGACCTGGCGATACTGGACCGCCACATCCTGAAGAACCTGGTAGCGCTGGGGGTCATTGATGAAATTCCGAGCCATCTATCGCCAGGCAGGTATCTTGAGATAGAGGCCAGGGTGGCAGATTTCTGCCTCAAGACCGCCATACCCATGGACCACCTGGACATGCTGCTGTGGTGCAGGGAGACCGGGGAGATATTCAAGTAGTTTATAAGAGGCCACTGTGAACGTGGGGTAGGGCCTCGTACCCAGCCCTTACGGGCGGGGTTAGAAGGGATTTATTTGCGCTGTGCATCACAGCCATCGAAGCGAAGGGCTTCGATGCATTACCCCGCCCTCACAGGCGGGGCATGATGGGGATGGACGGTGCCGCGGTGCGATCCTCCTGCTGAAATTTATAGTGCAAGATTCGCGCATAAGCTTATATACCAACTTGTAATGTCTCCCAAATTGTACTGATTACAAATTGGTGGAAACATGGAAGAATATGTGAAGATACTGAGGAAGAACGGCATCAAGGTCACGCCCCAGCGCCTGGAGATTCTCAGGTTCCTGGATACTCATCATACACACCCCACTGCTGACGATATTTACAACGAACTCAAGAAGAAAAATCCCGCTCTTTCCAAGACCACGGTGTACAATACCATCCAGTCATTGAAAGAACATGGCCTTCTGATAAGCCTGGCCTTTTCTGCCCATGAATCGCGCTTCGATAGTGTTATAAATAATCATCACCATCTACTATGCAGTGAATGCGGCAATGTCATAGACATTGATATTGAGTGCCCGTTCACAAAGAGAAAGGCAATGGGGGGACACAGGATAGACGAAGTTCACGGTTATTTCAGGGGAGTCTGCAAGGACTGTTTGGGAGGTAAATGATTATGGATAAATGGAAATGCACTATCTGCGGATATATCTACGAATCATCTGAAGGGGATCCGAACAGCGGCATAAAACCCGGAACCGCCTTCGAGGACACATCCGATGACTGGCGCTGCCCGATGTGCGGTGCCATGAAGAAATGGTTCGAGAAGGTGAAATGATGGATTTAAGCCAATTGTATAGAATAAAGGAGGGATATATATGGAAAAGCACATAGAGATTGATGAGAGATGCGAATGCGATTGCCACGGGATGCCCAGGCTCGGAGAGCCAGCCCCGGATTTTGAGGCCGAGACAACGCATGGAATGAAGAAACTGAGTGATTACAAGGGAAGCTGGTTGATACTTTTCAGCCACCCGGCGGATTTCACTCCGGTCTGCACGACCGAGTTTGTCGCATTCCAGGAAATCGCTGAAGAACTGGCCAAGAAGAACGTGAAGCTGATGGGCCTGAGCATCGACAGCACATATTCCCACATTGCCTGGGTCCGGAACATCGAACAGAACTTCGGAGTGAAGATAACATTCCCTGTCATTGCGGACCTGAACAAGGACGTTGCAACGAAGTTCGGCATGGTCATGCCTGGCGAGAGCGACACCGAGACCTCCAGATGCGTATTTGTCATAGACCCAGATGGAATAATGCGGGCCATGATTTACTACCCGCTGACGACAGGCCGCAACATGGACGAGATAATGCGCCTGATTGACGCCCTGCAGACCCATGTCAAGCACAAGGTCGCGACGCCGGCCAACTGGCGCCCGGGCGACAAGGTGATTGTCCCGCCGCCGAGGACCCAGGATGCCGCGGAGAAGAGGATGAAAGAGGGGTACGAGTGCAAGGACTGGTACTTCTGCAAGAAGGAATTGAAGTGAAGGAGGAATGAAAGATGCCACCGAAAGTTGACAGGAACAAATGTGCAGGCCATGGGGATTGCTATGATGTGTGTCCGGCAGACCCCAAGGTCTTCGAGATACAGGACGGGAAGGCAGTCGTGGTTAATCCCGACGCCTGCATAGAGTGCGGGGCCTGCGAAGCCGCTTGCCCTGTGAAGGCCATCACAATGGAGTGATAGCATGAAGAGCTTGAAGGGAAGCCAGACCGAGAAGAATCTCCTGATGGCGTTTGCCGGCGAGAGCCAGGCGCGCAACAGATACACCTATTTCTCCAAGCAGGCCAAGAAGGAGGGCTATGTCCAAATCTCCAAGGTCTTCGAGGAAACAGCCAACCACGAGAAAGAGCATGCGAAGCGCATGTTCAAATTCCTTGAGGGCGGGGATGTCGAGATAACAGCCACCTACCCAGCTGGGAAGATTGGCACCACCGCTGAGAACCTGAAGGAAGCCGCTGCCGGTGAGAACCACGAGTGGACCACGCTGTACCAGGGATTCGCCGACACAGCGGACAAAGAGGGCTACAAGGAAGTGGCCGTTGTCCTGAGGAACATATCCAAGGCCGAAAAATTCCATGAGGCCAGATATCTCGGATTGCTGAAGAACATCGAGGAAGGCAAGGTATTCAAGAAGGACAAGCCAGTCAAATGGAAATGCGACAATTGCGGCTTCATATACGAGGGCCTGGAAGCCCCCGAGAAATGCCCGGCCTGCGCCCACCCCAAGGAACACTTCGAAGTCCTGGCGGAGAACTGGTAGGTGCTCACATGACGAAATACGTCTGCAATGTGTGCGGATATGTGTACGACCCGGCGGCCGGCGACCCGGACAGCGGCATTGCCGCAGGCACGGAATGGGATGACGTTCCGGCGGACTGGGTATGCCCTGTCTGCGGCGTCGGCAAGGATGATTTCTCCCCCGAGGGATGAGCATGCCTGCCATGGAGATAAAGAAAGGTATTCACTGGGTCGGGGCCCTGGACTGGGACCGCAGGCTATTCGACGAGCTCATACCGCTGCCTGACGGAACCACCTACAACTCGTACGTGGTCAAGGGGAACGATAAAATTGCTCTCCTCGACACGGTCGACCCGACAAAGGAAAAGATGCTGCTGGACAACCTGCGCGAAGCCGGCGTGGACAAGGTAGATTACCTGATAACCCACCATGCAGAGCAGGACCATTCCGGCACCATCACCCGGATACTGGCTCGTTTCCCCATGGCAAAGGTCGTCTGCACCCCGAAGTGCAAGGACCAGATCAAGATATTATTGCATGTCCCGGACGACAGAATAATCACCGTCGCCGACGGCGACACATTGGATCTCGGAGGCAGAACGCTTGAGTTCATCCACGCCCCTTGGGTGCATTGGCCGGAGACGATGTTCAGTTATCTCCGTGAGGACAAGATACTGTTCTCATGCGATTTTCTGGGCTCGCACCTCGCCCGGAGCGACATCTATGCAACCGATGAAGCCGCTGTCTATCGCTCCGCCAAGAGGTACTATGCGGAGATAATGATGCCGTTCCGCTCGCACATCATCAAGCATCTGGAAAGGCTCGCGAAATATGAAATCGAGATGGTATGCCCGAGCCACGGCCCGATATACCCGAAACCGACCTTCATAATCGACGCGTATAAAAACTGGACATCTGACAAAGTCAAAAAGGAGGTTGTCCTAGCTTACATCTCGATGCATGGCAGCACCCAATTGATGGCTGAACATCTTATTGACGGGCTCATGAAGCGCGGAATTTCTGTGAAACCGTTCAACCTGAGCCGCACCGACATCGGAGAGCTGGCCATGGAGCTTGTGGACGCATCCACCATAGTCATCGGAACGCCGACAGTCCTGGGCGGCGCTCATCCAGCAGCCGTGTACGCGGCCTACCTGGCCAATGCCTTGAGGCCAAAGACGAGGTTCGTTTCGATAATCGGCTCATACGGGTGGGGCGGGAAAACAGTGGAGCAACTTGCCGGCATGATAGGCAACCTCAAAGTGGAGGTCATCGAACCGGTCCTTGTGAAAGGAATGCCCACAGTGGAAGATTACACAAAGATCGACGCTCTGGCCGATGCCATAGCGCGAAAGCATGCTGAGAGTAACATAGAATGATAGGAGAGTGAAATGAATGGCAGAATTGAATGAAACCTACAAATGCGACATATGCGGGAACATCGTGGAAGTGCTCCACGGCGGGCCCGGTGAGCTGGTATGCTGCGGAGAGCCAATGCGTCTCATCAAAGAGAACACCGTTGACGCCTCAAAGGAGAAGCACGTGCCTGTGATTGAACGCCACGGGGACCTTGTGACTGTCACGGTCGGTTCGGTCGCCCACCCGATGGAGGAGAAGCACTACATCGAATGGATCGAACTCATTGGCGACACCAGAAGGCACAGAATGTTCCTGAAGCCAGGTGATAAGCCTGTAGCCACTTTCCTGTGCAGAGCCGAGAAGCTCAGTGCCAAGGAGTACTGCAATCTGCACGGCTTGTGGAAGAAGGAGTGATTCACATGATGAACAAGAAAGTCGAGAAAGCTCTCAATGAGCAGATAAACGCGGAGATGTACTCCTCATACCTGTACCTCTCCATGTCGGCAGACATGCAGGGAAAGTCTCTCGCCGGATTCGCGCACTGGCTCGGGTCCCAGGCACAGGAGGAGCTGTTCCATGCCATGAAGATATACGATTAGATCGGAAGAGCACACGTCTGCACTCCAGTCACGAATCACCAACTCGTATTCTGTCTT
>CALKWP010000165.1 GCA_938004075.1 uncultured Methanomassiliicoccales archaeon | reverse complement strand
CCAAGGCAGAACGAAGGCTCATACGCAGGCATCATCCCAATCACTATCAAGAGGATCATGGAAGGTAAAAAACCCATCATCTACGGGGATGGGCTCCAGACGCGGGATTACATCTATGTGAGCGATACGGTGGAGGCCATGGTGCAGATATACAATCACAAGAAAACCAGGGGGCATGTGATAAACATTGCTACAGGCAAGGAAATCACTGTTATTGACATGGTGAAAGCAATATCTCATGAGATGGGCTATTCCGGGAAGTTTGATTTCCAACCCCCCAGATTGGCAGATGTAAGGCGCCACAGGGGTGACATCAAATTGGCCAAGAAACTGTTGGGTTTCGAGGCAAAGGCAACTTTCTCCAAAGGCATCAAAGAAACTGTGGCTTGGTACACAAATGAGCTTATGCCTAGAGAATCGAGGCAAAAAAGAAGGGATTGAATATGCCATTTGACGAAAAAACCGATGCAGAACTCAGAAAGCAGATACTGACGTATAAAATCAGCGATGTCATGACAGATAGGGAACGTGCAAAGCTCCTCGGGTTGCCGGAAGGTTGCAGGATTCGGGAAAATGCCAAAATAATCTCGCCGGATAACTTGAAATGCGGCAAGGATGTCTGGATCGGTGAAGGCGCCATCTTGGACGCATCAGGCGGTCTGACCATCGGTGATAACACACAGATCGGACTCTACACTTTGGTTTGGACCCATACGAGCAGGGACCAAGCGATATCGGGTGAAACCGGCATCAGCAGGGAGAAGATTAGGAGAACCCCGACCAAGATAGGAAAAAATTGCTTTATCGGCGGCCCCTCTGTGATATATCCAGGCGTGACGATCGGCGATAGAGTAACAGTCCTCCCCATGTCCGTGGTCGTGAAGGATGTTCCCGATGATGCCATCGTGAGCGGCAGCCCCGTCGGGAAGCTCAGCGCACTCCAGGAAAGAATCTGCATTCTTGAAGAAAAGGTTAAGGAGCTGGAGCTGAAGGTGAGGCAATGAAAAAGGTGGTTTTGATCACAGGGGCGAATGGAGGCATTGGCAGTGCCACAGCCAAGAGATTCGGTAATGCCGGGTACAACGTCATATTCCATTACCACGTGAAAAAAGAGAATGCCGAGAAGGTCGCTCAGGAGATAGGGCCCGAGAATTCGATGATGGTCCAGGCAGATATAACTAGTTATACAGATGTCTCCCGGATGTGCGCTGAAGCAATGGAGAGGTTCGGCCGCATCGATGTCCTCGTGAACAACGCGGGCATTGTGCGTGACAGGACGTTCCAGAAACTGGCCAATGATGAGTGGGACGAGGTCCTAAACACAAACCTCCAAGGCACGTTCTATGTGACGAAATGCATTGTGAATTCCATGATATCCAACAAATTCGGCCGCATCATCAATGTGTCTTCAGTCGTCGGGGAAAGGGGCAATTTCGGGCAATCAAACTATTCCGCATCCAAGTCTGCTCTAATAGGCTTCAGCAAATCCCTGTCGAAGGAACTTGCGCCGAAGGGAATCCTGGTCAATGCCATCGCCCCCGGTTTCGTCAACACCGAGATGACCCGTGACATCCCCGCCGAAATAAAGGAGAAAATAATCCTTCAGATACCTCTTAAGCGCTTTGCAGAGCCGGAGGAGATTGCCGACACGATTTTCTTCATGGCTGAATCCACTTATCTCACTGGGACGGTCATCGAAGTGAATGGCGGGATGTGAGGGGCCATCCTGCATCCCGCTGTTCATTATAGGTTCCCGCATTAACTAAATATACGCGAACACATACTCAGGACTCAGGTGACCCCTCTGTCCATCACCACCAGCCTCTCCACAAAGATGAACCGCCGCATTTTCGCCACCATCATAGGCATAGCCTTCTGCGTGACCTATCTTGCTGGTACCACTGCCATGGTGGGTGGGCTCCACAATACGACTTCCAACCTGGCAAACAGCTTCGACCAGGGCCCTGTGCTCATCTATTCCGACCATGACCTGGCCGCCAGCCGGATCGACGGCGCGCTCCTTCCAGGCAACGATACGACATTCGTGGGATTCTGCTTCGCCAACGTGACCCTCAAGGATTTCCACGGCCGTTCCATGGGCAATGTCTTCGCTGTTTCGGTCTTCGACCCTGAGGATACGCTGGGCCTCAACATGACCAATGAGTCTGTTGATTCGGGAGTGTGGGTCGGCAGCGAGCTGGTGCGCATGCTCGCGGAGAGGTCCATCAGCACGTCATCCAACATCACTTACATTCTGAACAACGGCAACCTGACGTCCAACATTCGCTTAACAGCCCTCTATTCCAAAGGGTCGATCCTGCCCGATGACTGGCTCTTGGTGCCCAGGGCCACGATGGACAAGCTGAGGCCGGACCTCGCAGGCGATTATTCCTTTCTCATGATTCTGGAATCCGAAACCCCCCTTGAGAACCAGCCATTCCACTCCAGCAATGCAATCGCCACGCCCACGACCGGCGTCGTCGGCTTCTTCGAAAAAGGGATATACCAGGTCGAAAAGGGGCTCTGGGGCATCGTCCTGATGAGCGGGGCCATGACCACTGTCCTGGTCTACTGTATCATCTCCATCGAGACCGAGTACAGCGCGCCAACAATCAAGATACTGAGAGGAATGGGCGCCAGCAGGGAGTACGTAGTCCGAATTTTCATGATGAAAGCGCTGTTCATCACATTGGTCGGGGGTGTTCTGGGAACTGCAATGGGATTCTGCGCGGCAAATGCCATCACATCCTTATCCAGCTTATTGAAGATCATGACATTCATCACTCCCGTCGCCGACATGAAGTCCATTGCGCTGCCGATATTCATTTCCGTGATTTCCGGGGTGATCGGCGGATTCTGGCCAGCCATGAAGGCATCAAGGATGTTCACTCCCCGGAGGGATGCCAGATGATGCTGCTGAAAAAGAAGAACATCATAGGCCTGGTACTTTGCACGCTGATACTGAGCGCTTCGGTGCCTATGCTACTGGGGATTCAGAACACCCCGCAGACCGTTTTCGGCGGCGACATGGTGGCTGTATCGCAGGTGAATTCTTCCGTGATGCTCAATGTCAGCATGCTGGATACCATCCGGTCCGAGCCCAATGTTCAGATGGCCAGCGCGGAGATAACCTGCTTCAGCGTCGTGAATGATCAACCGGTCCTTGTGAGGGGCGTGATCTTCGACGATTACATGGAGATGGAGGATGCGGAAGTTACCGGGGGCGAGATTGCGGACCCGGAAAGGTTTGCGGCTCTCGGAAGGACTCTGGCAGATAAAGTTGGACTCAGCGTGGGAGACAGGTTCATCCTCACCGGCTCATCGAATTCGGCTATGTT
>CALKWP010000164.1 GCA_938004075.1 uncultured Methanomassiliicoccales archaeon | reverse complement strand
CCGATGTGGGCCTTCCGATATTAGCGACCGGCGGCCTGAACACAGGATTGGACGCGGCAAAGGCAATATCCCTGGGCGCCAATGCCGGCGGATTCGCCAGGAAACTTCTCTGTCCGGCAATGGACAGCCCGGAAGCCGTTGTCAAGGAACTGAAGATGATAATTGCGGAACTCAAGGCCGCGATGTTCCTCACCGGCTCTTCCAGCATCCAGGGACTTCAGGACACGCCAGTCATCGTAACAGGCCATCTGTCCGAATGGATGAACGCCATGGAGCCGGAGGGATGAGATTGCTGCCCACCTATGATACCGTGGACGGCGAGACGCTGGAAAGTGCCTTCCTGGGATTCCTCAAGGACCAGAGGCAGTCCATAGTTGACGAGATATTCAAGTTCATACCCAGAGCGAGCGAGATAAAGCCGATGAGGTTCGGCCTGGACACCCACTGGAAGATGGTCGTGGATTACCCGGAGCGCGGCGGAAAATACGTCCGCCCCGGACTACTACTGATCTCCTGCATGGCCAGCGGCGGGAAAGTTGCCGATGCAATGACGACCGCGGCCGCCATGGAGATATCCGAGGACTGGCTTCTCATCCATGACGACCTGGAAGATAAATCCCTTGAGAGGCGGGGGAAGAAAACGCTGCACCTGATGTACGGCGAAGAGCTCGCCATCAACGCCGGCGACCATCTCCACTTGATAATGTGGAAGATACTCATGTCCAATCACAATGAGCTGGGGTGCGGGAAGGCCTGCGCAATCGCAGAAAAGATGGAGGACATCCTCCAGACCACATGCGAGGGCCAGTATCTTGAGCTTTCATGGAACAAGAACGGTCACACAATCTCTGAGGAGGAATACTTCGAGATGGTGGACCGCAAGACCGGCTGGTACACCGTGATAGGGCCGCTCCATCTCGGCGCCATGATTGCCGGGAATGAAGCTGCAATTGCCCCCATCGAGAAAATGGGTAAAGCCCTTGGCCGCGCCTTCCAGATTCACGATGACTGGCTGAACGTGTTCTCGACCAAGACCGGGAAGGAGTTGGGGGGCGACATACTCGAAGGCAAGCGGACGCTGCTCCTGATACATCTTCTGGACGAGCTGGAACGCGTCGGCGACACACGGAACCGGGAATACGTGAAGATGCTGTTCAACAAGAAGCGCGAGGAGAAGTCGCAAGCAGATGTGGACCGAGTCATAAAACTCTACCAGAAGCACGGGTGCAGGGACTGGGTCCGGAAGAGGGCCATCAAGTTTGCGAGGGAGGCCTTGGGCGGCATCGACGAGATACCGTATTCGGAAGAGGGAAAGGCCGCGCTGAAGGACGCGGTGGAGTTCATTGTTAATAGGGAACTGTAACCCGGCAATTCTTCGCGTCTTAAATGGTGGAATTGCCGGCCCTCTGAGCGAATCGCGCTGGAAGGCGCGCTGGCGATTCGGGGCGAATGCTCCTTAATGCAATAATTCAGTTTTCGCATTCACCAATTGTTTACCAAATGCTGCATGCAGCATGGCCCCTGAATTTAGTTTGCAGAATATTCCCGGGCCATGGTCGAATGCTTTGCGGGAATATGTTAAAAGTGCATTCAACGAGGTTGAAATGCCCCGCAGGGGCGCGGAGGCATGTCCGCATGTTATACGAGTGCGCCAGACTAGAATTCCGCAGAATTTAGTGTTTCGATTTGATAAACTATTTCTCATATATATTTTTACGATGCCCCACTTTCAAGACCAGGACTTGAAGTTCTTTATTATCTATATCCATTATTATCCTATAATCACCCACTCGCAACTTATAACCTGGATCGCCAACAAGTTTCGTCACATAAGCGCCCGGTCGAATTCTAATTCTCACCAATGCTGAAATGATTCGCTCCTGGACATCTCTCTCCAGTTTTTTAATCTGTTTCCGGGCTTTGTCCGAGAAAATGACGCTGTAGGTCATAATCCCAGCTCTTTCTTGACATCTGCTATAGTGTGGGTTTTCCCAGCTTTTATTTCAGCACGGGCCATCTCGATCTCTTTTTTGGTCTGTTCACTCAGTTCTTGAGTGTCTTCCACCAGGTTCCAAATAACTTCCTCATATGTTTCCTTGTCAAAAAGCTTCATGTCGATGAGTTCTTTTTGCAATTCCTCACTTATTTGGATAGTCGTTACCACAGGGCATCACCACAGCAAACTATAGTGTGCCATAGCATATAAACATTTCCTCCGGGGCTGTTCAAACCAAAATTTCGGATAACTCCTATACGCATAGCTCCGCTTCGCTTATTGGGTGTTATTCGGGTTATTGCGAATTTATTATTCATTGCGGCCCGCACTTGATCCCGTCCCCGGTCAGCCAGAACTCCGCGTGCTTTCCCTCCGCCAGGGACCGGTGCTTGATGATGACGGCTTCCCGCCTGCCCGGGACATCCTCATCCCGGCTCAGCTTGATAATGACCTTGCAGTTGTGCCGAAGAACATGCCCGCCCAGCGGCTTGCACTCGTTCCTCTCGATATCTGTGTAAACCTGGCTGGTCAGGATGATGGGGATTAACCTGCGCCGGCACAGGGTCAGGAGGGCCGTGATCTGCGCGACGAAGGTCCTCCGCTCGGTCCTTTCAAGGTCCTTGGAGAGCTCCACCCGGTAGTGGCCAGTTGCGGAATCCAGGATCAGAAGCCCGATCTCCTCGTTCTTCATCGCCAGGCCCACCGCTTTCTCGATGACGTTCTCCTGTTCCTCGAAGTCGAACGGCTCGAATATCAAAAGCGATTTTATCATCACATCATAATCTGCGCCGAAGACCTGTTGAATCCTGTCCCTGGACAATCCCTCGGTGTCTATGAAAATGACTTTTTTCCCTGAGCGGATGACCGCCCTGGCCAGTACCAGGCACATGTTGGTCTTGCCGCTGCCCGCCTCCCCGAATATCTGGGTTATGGCGCCTGTCTCGAAGCCGCCGCCCAGCAGGTCGTCTATGCAATCATTGCCTATCGGAACCTTCATGTCAACCTTTACCGCGGCGCAGCAAATAAATGTTGGCAGCGCTTATTGCTTTTTAGCGACTCTGCCCCTCACCAGTTCCAGAATCTCTTCCACCATCTCGGGTGGCTGCCCTGCCAGAAGATTCAGAATCTCGTCATGCAGGTCGACCCGCGTCTCATAAGGCTCGGGAGTGCAGTTCATCGCCACGATTTCCATGGCCTTGTGGTCCTCGTCGGATATTCCGAGGTGAGTCCTCAACGCATCGACCAGATGCTCCTCCGAGCTGGTCAGGATGCCGCTGCGCCACGCCGCGGCCAGCGCGCGGCGATAGACATCCGTTTTCATGGTCTTCTCATCCATCAAACGGCGGTTCTCTTCCTCTATTTTCTCCAGCCTGGCCATGTCAAGGATGTCGCCCGATTCCAGCGCTTCAAAAACGATGTCGGATAATCGCAGATGGACTGAAGTGGCGCCATCTATCTCGGCGAATCTCATATCCCTGGTATCACCGTTGATGCGGACCTTCACGGTGGCATTGCTCACGGATTCCATGATTTTTCTGGCCTTTTCAAAGCCCTGCGGGGTCAAGCCGTAACACTTCATCTTCTGCCTGGAGCCTTTCACATGCTTTGTGTATTCAACAATGAGGCTTTGCCCGGCAAGCCTGTCCAGGTGCCTGGAGATGTGCTTCCTCTGGATTCTGACATTGACTGAAATGCCTTTCTGCGTCAGCCCGGAATCGCACTCATAAACATCCTCAAGGCTGCCGAAGTTCAGGAGGTAAAGCAGCACCCGCTCCTCGCCGGTCATCGTTAGGCCTTCTGCCATGACCGAGGATTGGCGGAGATGTATAAAAAGATGGCCGGGATGTTAAAATCGCACATATTTACGGCTGATTATCAAAATCAACCGTCCCATTCAATAGTTTATTATAATCATAACAACGATTCATATTCATGCGTCATCTGAAATATCTGGCGGCAATGACAATCGCCATCCTGCTGGCCCCGTCAGCGGCTGCTCTCACCACCCTGGATTATGGCGAAAATCGGATAACTGTCACAATTGAATCGGGCGAGGAGGCTGCATACCTGATGAACGTGGGAGCGGGCGACCAACTGGTGGTGAACCTCCGTGTGACTGAAGGCGGCCATGTGGATTTTTACCTGACGAATCTCACTGCCTACAACCTCTATAAATCGGGATATCTTGATTCGCTCTATTTCCTGGGCGGCCAGTCCCGCCAGGACTCTTCCCTTCTTCAGTATTCATATGATTCGGCCATAGGCAATGATTACGTTCTGCTCATCGACAACACGGCCAACACCCTGGGCGGCGCCAATCCCGAGGGGCCGGTCACAATCGAGGGGAGCATCACAATCGAGAAGAACATCTGGACAGTGCAGAATATCGCCATAACCATCACGGTGGTTGCGGGCATCATTCTCTTCATGGTGTTTCTTCGCTGGCCCAAGAAGCGCGGCTCCGGCAAATGACGCAATTGATAACCAACAAAAAAGCATAACAATTTTAAACGCGGCCGCATTGTCAGGCTCATGTACGGAGAAGAGGATGGCGCGCTGGCAGTGAGAATCGCCAGGGCGTCGATAGACAATGCGGTGAAGAGGGTTCCCATGCCTGATATTCCCGTCCCTGACAAGTTCCGGGTGGAGACCGGCGCTTTTGTGACCTTGAACACGTTTCCGGAGCATGAGCTCAGGGGGTGCATCGGTTATCCGGGGCCTTATTATCCTCTGAAGGAAACGCTGGTAAGAGCGGCCAGGGAGGCGGCGACAGGCGACCCGCGGTTCAGGTCAATGGGCCCGGATGAGCTGGAGATGGTGGTCGTCGAGGTCAGTCTTCTGACGCCCCCGGAACCGGTGAAGGCCAGAAACCCGAAGGACTATCTGGGTATTGTGAAGGTTGGCACTCACGGCCTTATTGTGGAGCGCGGCGGCTTCCGCGGGCTTCTGCTTCCCCAGGTGCCTGTGGAGCAGTGCTGGGGCGTCGAGGAGTTTCTCGCTCACACCTGCATGAAAGCCGGGCTTTTCGCGGATGCCTGGAAGGACCCCAAGACCAGGCTGTACACTTTCACCGGAGAGGTTTTCTGTGAATCGGAGCCAAGGGGCCAGGTATCCAGGAAGGTGCTTGATGGCGCATGAGCTGGTCATAAGGACCAGGGTCACCCAGGGCGGTACATTCAGAAACGTCAGCATTGGCATTGACAGTGGAAAGATAACCGCGGTTCAGCCCAACCTGAGCGGGGAGAAGGAGTTCCATTTCGAGGATTACCTGGCACTGCCGGGCGGCGTGGACATCCACACCCATATGCGAGAGCCCGGGTTCGAAGTGAAAGAGGATTTTTTCACGGGCACCCGCTCCGCCGCGTTTGGCGGGACGACAACAGTGCTGGACATGCCCAACACCGTGCCAGCGGCGGACAATGCCCGGGCGCTTGAAGAGAAGCTCGACATCGTTCGGGAAAAGGCCAATGTGGACTTCGGGCTGTTCGCCCAGCTTTCCGACGTTGACGAAATCGCAAGAATGGCTCCGATGGCTGTCGGGTTCAAGCTTTTCATGGCTGAAACCACTTCAGCTGGACCATCAACGGCTTCTCTGGAGGTCCTGCTCAACAACCCCCATCTCAAGGGCCGCGTGATCACTGTTCATGCCGAGGACCCGGGACAATTCTCAAGGGGCGAATGCGCAGACCTGCATATGCATAACCAGATAAGAAATATGAAAGCCGAGTCAGAGGCTCTCAGAAAGATTCTTTCAATCGAAACCCCCGCGAAGCTCAATATCGCTCACCTCACGACCGCGGAATGCGTGGACATGGCCAGGAAGCGGAAAACTAGCTTTGAGATCACTCCTCACCATGCGCTTCTGGACGAGATGATGCCCATCGGGACCCGGGGCAAGGTCAATCCCCCGCTGCGAAAACGGGCGATAGCAGACAAGCTTTTTGATGTCCTCAAATCCGGAAGGGCCATAATAGCCAGCGACCATGCGCCGCATACCAACAAGGAAAAATCCCTGGACTTTCCCATGGCTCCTTCTGGCCTGCCCGGCGTGGAAACTCGCATCCCGCTCATGCTGGCGCTGGCGCAGAAAGGCGTGCTGAAGCACCAGGCGGTTCAGGACATGTGCTGCCAGCTTCCCGCGGACCTTTTCGGCCTGAAGAAGGGCCGCATAGAACCCGGCTACGATGCGGACATCGCGTTCTATGACATGGACGAGATTGTGAAAATTGACTCGAATCGCTTGCATTCAAAATGCGGCTGGTCCCCGTTCGAGGGCTTCGACGCGATATTCCCCAAGGGCGTGATGCTGCGCGGGAACATGATAATCAGGGGCGGGAAGCTGGTAGTGGAAAAATTTGGAAAGAGCGTGGTTGCCGGGCAGCTTTAACTCAATCGTATTGGGTTTTCAGCGCGTTGAAAATCAGCAGCTGGCAGACTCAATCGCTTTCCTGTCGAGGGTCTCCTTTGTCTTCCTGACCCAAACGGCTCCATTTTCGCTGCCCATGAATGACTTCACAGACTCGGCAATGTGGGCGTCAATGGCCATCCTCATCTGCTCGGGGGTCGTGGTCTCCGGGTCGGCCCCGACCTTCTTCAGGCCTATCTTCACGATTCCCTGGGCGAGTATATCGCCGACGATGGGTTTCAGGCTACCTGCTACGATGGTGTATGTCTCTGACGGCATATTTTTCACAATGATAGCTACGGTTTTCTCGGTATATATCCGTTAAGAAAGAAGAAGTGAAACATGGTGAAATTATTGTCCCTTGTAACGAGGGATCAGACATTGTCGAGCGCGTTGAGAGTCACAGTTATGCAATGGTCGGCGTGGAGGCTCCTTGGCCCCAGTGAAATCTTAAGAGTATCTGGCCATGCCTGGATTATCTCCTCCTGCTCCGGAGTCAAGTCTTCCTTGCCCCCCAGGACGAACACGTCATTCGCGCTTAGCCCAGCGCCTTTCACATCCGCGCCGTTCTCCCTCAGGTAGACAATGCGCCGCCCCTCGAATTCCTTCACCAGCTCGGCAAGCCCCATTCTGGCAACCTGGATGCCGGGGGTGGATTTCACCCACTCAGTCTCCGGCCTTTTCATGAGTGCGTTCTTCACCAGCGCACCCGTGGAGCGCTCATCCGGGTTGAGGTATTTCAGCTCGCTTCCCTTGAAGAGCAATGCCCTGGGCGGGTCTGGCTCTCCCAGCAGAAGAAGGTAGAGGTCAACGTCTCGGCGGATGTCGTTGGACAGCATGAATGCGGAATTGACGCATCTCAGAAGCACATCCAACCGCCCGGTGGAGCCAGTAAGGTCGTTCAGCGAGAATTTTCCGTCCGTGCAGGTCTTCTGTCCTATGACAAGAAAAGTTGGCATCTACATCCCCATGTCGCTGAAGGTTCCGTCCTTCATCTGCTTCTGCAGCTGCTTCCTGAGCTTGCGGTTTCCCATGAGCCCCTTCATCTGGCGCTTGGTGGTGTTGTAGTGGGCCAGAAGCGCCCGGACGTCCTGCGCCGTCATTCCGCTGCCTCTGGCAATCCTCTTGACCCGAGAAGACTTAATCAGCTTGGGGTCCTCCAGCTCCTCCCTGGTCATGGACTTCATGATTATCTTGAACTTGCGAAGCTTCTCCTGCATGGCCTCCATCTCCCCCTCCGGCAGGTTGGCAGGAGCCCCCGGGAACATGCTCATGAGCTTCTTCAGCGGCCCCATGTTTGTCAGCATCTCCATCTGGTCTCGCATCTCGATGAGAGAGAATTTCCCATGCATGATATTGCTCATGGTCTTCTCGGCCTTGTCCTCGTCAATGGCGCCTTCGACGACCTCGAGCAATGACTGGATATCGCCCATGCCCAGCAATCGCGATATGAATCTTGACGGGTCGAAAAGCTCCAGGTCCTCGATGTGCTCCCCTGTCCCAATGAACAGAACCGGGGCTTCGGTCTCGTTGACCGCCGAGAGCGCGCCGCCGCCCTTTGCGCTGCCATCCAGCTTTGTCAGGACTACCGCGGTAACGCCGACCGCGTCATGGAACGCCTTTGCCTGGGGTCCGGCCTGCTGCCCCATCGCGGCATCAACAATCATTATTTTCTCTGTTGGATTCGCCACCTTCGAGATGGCTTTGATCTCCTCTATCAGGTCCTTCTCCAGAGAATGCCTGCCGGACGTATCGAGGATGATGATGTCATACTTGTCGAAATGCTTCAGTCCTTCCTTGACTATCTTGGGGGCGTTCTTCTCACCGGGAATGCCGAAGACCGGAACCTCGATGAGTGCGCCTATCTGGCTCAGCTGGTCATAGGCTGCCGGGCGATGAACGTCGGCAGCGATGAGGCCGACCTTGTTGCCCTTCTTCTTGAAGAATCTGGCCAGCTTGCCGGTGGTTGTCGTCTTTCCCTGACCGTACAGGCCGACCATCATGATGACCTGGTTTTTATGGCCTATCTCTCGCTTCTCCCCGAGGAAATTAACCAGCTCCTCATGGACTATCCGGATTACGTGCTGCTTCGGGTTGACGCCGGCTTTCGGCTTCTCGGTGAGCGCGCGGCTCTCGATGTCCTTGGTTATCTTCAACGCAAGCTTGACGTTGACGTCGGCCTGAAGGAGCGCTCGCTGTATATCCCTGACGATCTCCTTGACCAGGTCCTGGTCCACGTGGGAGGCGTTGGCTATCTTCTTAAGGACGTTCTTGAGGGAATCGCC
Organism: uncultured Methanomassiliicoccales archaeon; assembly: GCA_938004075.1. Classification (GTDB taxonomy): domain Archaea; phylum Thermoplasmatota; class Thermoplasmata; order SG8-5; family SG8-5; genus UBA147. Next base: position 12,075 of record CALKWP010000164.1, on the reverse strand, counting down.
CAATTTTTCCATGACCATAACTTTCGGTATGACCAATGGAGGACCATGATAAAAGTTTTGGGGTGGACCCCGAGAACTAAACAATGGAATGCCTTGCACAGGCCGAGGGGGAGACCGAGACGAGAAAGAAACATTAAATAAACCTCGTCGAGGGTAAAACTAGTTTCAGCTTCATTTTATAATAAACTAGTTTCCCCTCGGCTCGTATATACTCAATAAAGAAGCTAAGAGCCGAGGGGGAGATTTGAACACCCGTATGCGGATCTGCAGTCCGCCACATAGCCTCTATGTTACCTCGGCCTTAGGTCGTAAATCGTTTTCAGCATCATTGCATACGGATAGGGTTAATTAAATTTTGCAATGATTTTGGACTTGGCGGTTGGCCGGTGCCATGATTTCATGGCAGGGCCTATGCCGGTAACATCCAAGATTTTAAAAGCATTTTCCGCAATACCCGGTGGGCTATGAGGGAAAAGGTTTTGAAGGTCCTCCTGGACCATGGGACTCTTGTCGAACCGGATGCCGCGAAGTTCATACTGGCACAGAAGGACCCGCTCGCATTCGTCAAGGGATTTCTTGCGAGCCGGGAGAACCTTCCGCTTCTCCTCACCCTTGCCGATCTGCAGGCCGGTGATACCACACAGGAGACATTCGAGCCGCCGCACCCGGCGGATGAAAAGCCGCAGCCCCAGACCCAATTTGCGACCTTGCGTGGCGCCGGGGAGGATGACGAGCCCGCGCCCAAGCTGGTGGTCGGCACCCGGGATTCGGAGGAGTTCCACATAATATCGGACGTCACTGGCACCAGCACGTGTGACGGCTCGGTGGAGAATTTCACCGAGTTCTTCAGGGACAGGTTCCGCATAATCCGGCGGGTGATCAAGGGCCATGTGGAGATGAGCGGCCCCATGAAGATTTCCCAGAGCCGTTTCATGGACAGGGAGTCCAAGATAATCGGAATGGTCATGGACGTGAGCAAGACCAAGAACGGTCATATAGGTATCACGGTGGAGGATGACACCGGCGAGCTTTTCGTTCTCATCCACAAGGACAGCGAGCTGATACATGAGGCGATACTCAAGGACGAGGTCATCGGCCTCATCGGGAAGCTCAGCGCCGGTTCCCGCGCGCCTGGCCATGGCTCGGAAAAGAGAAGCGACATGTTCATTCCGACCGCAATACACAGGCCGAAGCTTCCAGTCGGCAGGACCCAGAGGCGCGCCGCGAAGGATATTGATGTTGTTTTCCTCTCCGACATTCATGCTGGCAGCGCCCACTTCCTCTCCGACTCCTGGACCCGGTTCACGGAGTGGATAAATTCCGAGGACGCGAAGAATGTGAAATATGTTGTCGTTGCCGGCGACCTGGTGGATGGCATCGGCATTTACCCGAACCAGGACGAGGAGCTCAAGATTCTGGACATATTCAAGCAGTACGATGAAGTTGCGAATCTTCTGGCGCCAATACCCAGGCACATCAAGATAATCCTGCAGCCAGGGAACCACGACGCCGTTCGCCCGGCTGAACCGCAGCCGGCCATACACGAGAAATTCAGGGGCTCCTTCGGGAGCAACGTAACTTTTGTGGGCAATCCGTGCTATTTCAGCATTGCGGGCGTTGAGATACTGGCATATCACGGAAGGAGCATCGATGACCTTGTCGGGGCAATTCCGGGAGTGAATTACCAGGACCCGGTGCCGCCCATGCTGGAGATGCTGAAGCGGCGCTTGCTCGCGATATCCTACGGCGGGAAAACCCCTCTTGCTCCCGAGGCCAAGGATTACATGGTGATCAACCCGGTCCCGGACATACTGGTAACTGGCCACGTGCACAGGACCGCGGTGCACCGGATAAGCGGCATGACCCTGCTGAACGCATCCGCATGGCAGTCTCAAACCCCGTTCCAGAAGATGCATAACTTCCACCCGGACCCAGGCAAGGTCATCGTCACCAACCTGAAGACCGGAAGATGCAGGATAAAGGACTTCATGGCGAAACCAGCCGATACATAAACATTTGACATGCGAAAACCGTAATAGAGGCAATGCCTTTCCCCACCTCATGTTATTCGAAGAGCTCACGAGCAAGGAAGTCGGAGAGAAGATTGATGAAAGTTCGGTGGCAATATTCCCCATAGGCGCATTGGAGGAGCACGGCCCGCACCTGCCATTGTCGACGGACAGCCTGCAGCCCGAATACGTCGCGATAGAGGTGGCAAAGAAGCTGGGCAACGCTTATGTCCTGCCGATCCTGAAATACGGCCAGTGCTCCAGCACAAGGAATTTCCCCGGGACCATATCCCTGAGCTTCGAGACCCTCCAGATGATAGCCGAGGATGTGCTTGCCGAACTCCACAGGACCGGGTTCCGGAACGTCGTCGTGCTATCGGGTCACGCGGGAAGGCTGCACATGGCCGCCCTGAGGCTTGCGGCCGAGAGGGTTCTTGAGGAGCATGACATGAAGATAATGGTGCTCTCCGACTATGATATAGCATACGCCATGAAAGAGATAGAAATCCCCCAGGATGATGGTCATGCCGGCATGATAGAAACCTCCCGGGTCATGGCAATCCGCCCCGATCTGGTTAAGGGAACGGCAGAGCCATGCCACCCCGAGTTCCCCAGGTACCGCGTCATGAAGGATTCCGAAAAATTCTTCCCCGATGGCGTCATGGGCGACCCCCAGCTGGCCAACAGGGAGTTCGGGGAGAAGGCCAACAGAATAATTGTGGATGAGCTGGCGGAATTGATCAGGAAGATGAGGGACGAGTAGGCAGTACATGTGCTGTGGCCGAGGCGGAAGTCGCAAATTTTCTCCAAGCATATTGTGAACAATATTTGCGACCAAGCCTAATTCTGTCTTTTTCATTTATGATATTAAAAGAATTAGGCGCAGTTCACAACTTAAGAACCCTTCACTCTGCAAACATAAGTTGTGAATTCCCCTCGGCCCACGAATCGAAGCAATAAAGAAGCTGAGTGGGCCGAGGCGGAATTGAACCGCCGATCTTCGCCTTGTAAGGGCGACGTCATTTGCGTTTGCGCAGCAGATGCAAGTCAGCCTTGCTCGCTAGGCGCAATAACCACTAGACCACCGGCCCATCTGGTAACTCGGGAAATGTGCATCGCGTATAAATGTTTACATCCCCGCTCCAAAAACTTATGTAGGTATACGCTATTGGCCGCATCGTGCGAGGATAGCCAAGCCTGGCCAATTGCGTTTAGATGTGCGGGTCGAAAGACTATAGGAGTTCATTGGCGCGCGACGATAGGAGCGGACACTTGTGGCCGCGACTAAGCCGTGAGCCGAATATTAACGCATACAAACGCAGGCTTACGGCGATAGACTCAAGATCTATTCCTTAGTGGTTCGCCGGTTCGAACCGAAGATGAACGTGACAAAAATCATAGTCGTTCATCGAGGCCCTGCCCAATGCGCAGCATTGGAGCGGGTCCGAAACGAGCTTGCTCGTTGAGGATTGCCTGTTCGCGAAACTCCGGTTCCTCGCACTAAATTTTTTTATGCTTCCATCCGTGCGAGGACGCTGGGCTAATTTATAATAAAATGAAACTGAAATTAGTCCGCGCCTCGGCGAGGGCAGAAATAAGCAAAAATCCTCGCCTTCGGAGGTTCCTCGCATTTTTTATAATTACAATTGTGCGAGGAAATTTTCAATCGGATAATCGGTGCCATAGCCCTGGAACCGGGTTGAATGTCGCTATCAACACATCCCCGCCCTCACGGGCGAGGCTTTCTAAGGATGAGCTTAATTGTCACCAGGCCAGATTCTGACAATCTGGCCCGCAACCCCGCCCTCACAGGCGGGGCATGAAATGGTTGGTCGGCGCCATGGTGAATATCTTGGATGCTCCAATAGCAGTGTGAATTTCGTCTATTGATTATAATATTTTACAGATAAACATATATCCTTGATATATCTTATATGCTTTTATTAGGTTAAAACGAGGGGAATGACATGAAAATGTTAAACACCATTAATTTCGACTATGCAAAGAGATTGACTGCCCTGGCCATAGCGCTGGTGTTCTGCATCGTGATGTTCGCGCCGATGGCATCCGTAGCCGCACCGGGTGTGGCACCCATCAAAGTAGCGCAACAGCCTGGGCAACCGCTGAAAGCCTTGCCGCGGGCAGCACCGCCCATCGCCCTGACCGCCCCGGAGCCGGAGTTGCCAGACACCATAGTGATACAGCCGAACGCGACAGTGGGTAAGGACACGTACATCTGGGGAGTCTGGCCGAATGACAACTACGGAGATGCCCCCAACATCTTCGCGGGTTCTTGGAGCCTCCTAAGCGAGATTCACACATGCATTCAATTCCCATTGCCGTCAAATCCAAAGACCGTCAAGAGCGCCACCCTTTCATTGTATGTGACGCAGACTTGGAACGCGGCGTTCAACTGTTCGGTTCACGCTTTGAACAGCTCTTGGGATGAAGGCAACGGTGGCACAGAAGCCGCCAACTGGACATATCGCACGGCTGGGAGCCCATGGGCCACTCCTGGGGGGGATTATTCCGCGACACCCTCGGCCTACATGTGGGAGACGCCAGTCAACACATGGATGAATTTCAATGTCACCGCAATCGTCAATGACTGGAATACAAATGTGAAAATGAATAACGGATTTTTGTTAAGGGGGAATAACCTGGTCGGTGCCAACGATTTGGTCGAGTTCGCTTCCAGCGACTACTTTGACGCACGCTTCCATCCAAAGCTCACCATCTCCTATGCCGCTGAGATAACCGACCCGATTGGCGCCCAGGTCATGCAGGAGGACGATGCTGCTCGCATCATACCGCTGAGCGGAAGGGGTGCGGGGAGCGTGGAGCATATATCTTTCACGAACACTGCACTCGGCACCGGGTCAAACCTTCCATTTGGTGGAACCATGGGCGACCAGATGCGCGTCCAATATCTTTACACGCCGGATCAAGTGGGGTCAGAGGGTGTTTTGAGGAAAATATCGTTCAACAAAGAATTATTTCCGACTTATGTTGGGTGGTTCGGAGGATTTAGGGTGAGGGTGGCGCATACGGACTTGATGGCACTGACCACTACCTTCGACAACAACTGCAATGGATTCCTCACCGAGGTTTTTCCCACAGCCGATATCTTTGTGAACGCTTCGAATGGCAGCACATGGCTTGACTTCGATTTAAACAACAACTTCACCTACGACAATGCCCACAATCTGCTCATCGACATAACATGGACATCGGATGACGGTCGGAATGTGCCGGTCAATTTCGCAATAGGTGGAGCATACCCGAACACGATGTTGTATGATGTAACAGGTGCAGCAACGGGATTACTGGATGATATGCTCGTTCAGATGAGGTTCCTCGTCGACGCCGCGGACAACGTTGCAGTCGAAAGCGGCAATAATTGGAACTACTGGCCGTTTACGGATGAGACCGATGGAGTCTGGTCCATGCGAATGCAGATGCTCTACCACCGCAGCATGGTGAACAAGAGCGGATGCATAGATACGATATCTTTCCAAGCCTACGAAGGGATTGCCGATTGGTGTGTTCTGGAAAACGTTTCGATACGTCTCGGGCACACGTCACGGACAAATCTCACGGACACGTTTGACAGCAATGTAGTTGGAACCTGGACGACAGTTTTCACTAAACCCTCTTACAATTTCACCAGCCCTGGCGACCCAGGATTCAGGTGGATTGTTATCGATGTTGATGATACCTTCGTTTACAACAATGTCGACAATCTTATCATTGATATTCGCTGGCAGGAAAGCGAATATTCTGGGTTGGGAGCGAACAGTGGATTGACGCTGACCGCCAACTGGTCATGCCCATATTATTCCAGATTATGCGAATCGAACATCAATGCCACGACCGCATCACCAGACAGCACATTGTATAATGCTCGCTTCGTCTTCGCCGACTCCGCCAACCTCACATGGTCCGCGGTCAGCAACATGCCTTTGCTCTTCAGCGCCATCGTGCTCAACAGGGAACTCGTTATCACCCCCCAGGCAAACCAGTTCGGCCTCGGTTCCGTGACCTTGACCCTGACCAACAACAACGGCGGTTCCACATTCCAACTGATACAGGTGACTATAAACGCGGTCAACGACGCGCCTGTGCTGGCACCGATAACCCCCATTACCTGCGTCGAGGACATTGCCTACGCGCTTAACATCCAGAGCCTGATATCGGACATCGACGACCCGATTGCCTATCTCACAGTAAGCACAAGTTCCACCTTTGCCACCGTCAACGGAACAGTCATCAGGTTCCTGTATCCGGAGGGCGTGACTCATGAGAATGTGACGGTGACGGTCCGCGACAGGAGCGGCCTCGAGGATTCCGAGGTTCTTGATGTCACGGTGACTCAGATCAACGATGACCCGGAATTCACCACATTCCCGGCCACGGTGACATGCGATGCCACAGTGTCGAAGGCGGTGCCCCTGAACATGGATGATGAGGAGACGAATGACGCCAATCTTCTGATGTACACGAATTCCGAACACATCAACGTGACCGGTCACACTCTCCACCTGCTCTACCCCAAGGGCATCGGAACTGAAACAGTAACTGTCTATCTGGTCGACGAGATGACTTACGGCGTCCAGAACAATGTCAGCTACACGATGACAGTGACCATCATCGACCATCCCGAAGTGACCAACAACACACCGACAGGAACCTCGGTTCCGATTGTCTCGCCTGTTAAGGTCACATTCGACGCGGAGATGAACAGGACCAAGGCGGAGAACGCTTTCAGCCTGAAGCTCGGGACAACCGAATTGAACGGTACATTCACCTGGAATGCAGCCGGAACAATGATGACCTTCACGCCATCCTCATACATGCTGGCAGGAAACTACTCGGTGAGCGTCGCAGCATCCGCGGAGGATGTTGACGGCATCAGGATGCTCAATGCATTCAATTGGTATTTCACTGTGGCATATGCAGACTATGACGGCGACGGGATGTCCGATTCGTGGGAGATAGAGAACGGCCTCGACCCGCTGACTAACGACGCGGCAGGAGACCTTGACGGCGACGGGATGCCGAACCTCTACGAATACCAGAACGACCTGGACCCAACCGTCAACGATGCCGATGAGGATGCTGATGGCGACGGCGCCACCAACCTGGAGGAGTACGAGGCGGAAACCGACCCCAACGACCCGGACAGTGCCCCGGCAGACTTCACATGGATAATCCTGTTGCTGGTATTGGTTGCGGTTATCGCGGTTGTTCTCATCGTCGTAATGCTGATGAGGAAGAAGAAACCCGAGCCGGCGCCGGAGTACCAGGAAGGCAATTACCCGCCGCCGCCACCAGGCGAGGAACCGTACTACCCGCCTCCGGAAGGGAGCGGGCCGCCAATGGAGCCGGAAGCCAAGAGGCATGGCCCAGTGGACCCGGATTCAGGGCTGATGCCGGACACCGACCCCCGGAAGGATTAATCCAGAGAATGGCTGCCAGCAATTTGCTGGCAGCTCCTTTTCATTTCATTTATTAATTTTGCACGTCTTTTAACACAATAATTATTAATAATCCTTAAATATTTAATAATCTTATGTATAAAGCAGTGATATCATGAATAAATCACAATTGATGCTTACTGTTGTCTGCCTGACACTCGTCGCCTTTCTAATTGCCGCTTCTCTGTACTTTGGGGTTATGACCAATGACGATAAGGTGCAGGTGGTTGCCAGCTTCTACCCTCTCGCTTACATGGCCGAGGAGATAGGCGGCGAGCGGGTGGCCGTGAGCTGCCTGATTCCTTACAACTCCGAGGTGCATACCTGGAGCCCTTCCCCCAGCGACATAGTCGCGGCTGATAACGCTGAAGTTTTGCTTTACAACGGCGCAGGTTTGGACCACTGGTTCGAGGAAGATATTCTTCCTGCTCTGGGCCTGGGAAACAGAACCGTTGTGGAAACCACCCATGGCATTGACCTGCTCGGAACAGAGCATGAGGAAGAAGAGCATGAGCATGGTGACGTGGACCCGCACACCTGGGTGAGCCCTTTCATAGCTCACCAGCAGGCCAGAAACATATACGATGGCCTAGTGAACGCGGACCCAGAGGGCGAATCGTATTACACGGAGAGATGGAATGCACTTTCTGCAAAGCTAACCGCTCTGGACGCAAACTATCAATCGGAGCTTTCCAACAAGACCAATCAGACAGCGATAGTCGCCCACTCGGCATACGGCTATCTTGCGCACCGATATGAGTTCGAGCAGCACGGCGTCATAGGCGTCAGCGCGGACCAGCAGCCTGGGGCCTCGACCATCGCGGAGCTCGCGGATCTCATGATGGATGAGGGTACCTACACCCTTTATGTCAATCCGATTTACTCTGATGCATACATCCAGACTCTGAAAACGGAGATACAGTCCAAGACTGGAAATGCAGTCCACATCCTCAAGCTATATCTCATGCTCGGCCCCACCGATGGCATGGATTACTTCGCCCAGATGGAGCAGAACCTTGAGAATCTCAAGATAGGGCTGGTGGGTTGATGGAAAGCCAAGCTGTCCTTGAGGTCGAGAAACTAACCATCAGCAGGGGGAACGAGGTGATAGTCAGGGACGCGACTTTCACAATCAACAGAGGTGAGTACGCCGGCGTGATAGGCCCCAACGGCGGCGGCAAGACGACTCTCATCCTCGGGATACTCGGAACGCTGAAGCCGGACAGCGGGTCCGTGAGATTATTCGGCCAGGACCTTAAGGATTTCAACCAGTGGGACAGGGTTGCGTACGTGTCACAGAACGCGGTGAACTTCGATTCCAGCTTTCCCATGTCCGTCCGGGAGATGGTCTCCCTGGGCAGGGTTGGCCGCCACAATCTGGGGAGGAAGCTCACCGCCGAAGATTGGAAAGCGGTTGACGAGCATATCTCGCTGATGGGATTGGGCGACCTCAGGGACCGCAGAATCGGCCAGTTATCCGGCGGCCAGAAGCAGCGCGTGTTCGTTGCCAAGGCCATGGTGCGCAATCCCGAGATACTGTTCCTGGACGAGCCCATCGCAGGGGTTGACCCGGAGACTCAGGAGGCGTTCTACAAGAAGCTCAGCGACCTCAATGCAGCCAAGGGCATCACCATCATCATAATCTCGCATGACCTGACGGCGGTTTTCTGCCGCATGTCCAAGGTTCTCTGCGTAAGCCGGGATGTCCACGTCTCTGAAATCGGGGAAGATTTCGAGCCCACCGAGATACTGCGCAAGGCATACGGCGAGCATTTCCATTTCGTGTACCACAAGCATGAGTGCAAGGGGGAATTCCATGATTGACATCCTTGCAATATTCAGCTACAAATTCTTCCAGAACGCGCTCCTGGGCGGCATCATCACATCCGCTGCCTGCGCCTGGGTCGGGCTTTTCCTCATACTTCGCAGAGAATCCATGCTCGGCGACGGCGTGGCTCACACGGCCTTCGGCGGAATCGCCATCGGCCTTCTGCTTGGCGTCTCCCCTCTGCTCACCGCTCTTGTTGTATCCATATTCTCCGTTCTGGGCATCTCCTACATGAGAAAGAAAGGGCTGGCGAACTCCGACGCGGCCATCGCGGTGATAATGGCCATGGGGTTCGCGCTTGGCCTGATAATTGTCTCGCTTGCCGGCGGGTTCAACGTGGAGCTGTTCAGCTATCTGTTCGGCTCCATACTCACCATCAGCACCCAGGACCTCATCTTGGTCACGGTGCTTGGCCTGGTCACCATAGCATTCCTTGGGGCATTCTACAAGGAACTTATCTCCATGACATTCGACGAGGACGCGGCCAGGATGAAGGGCATCCCGGTAAGGTCAATGTCCATTTTTTTCAACATACTGGTGGCCATGACCATTGTGCTGTCAATCAAGGTCATCGGGATAGTGCTTGTAACGGCCCTGATGGTGATTCCCGGCCTTGCCGCGCTCCAGTTGAACCTCTCTTTCAGGCGCACGGTTGCGGCTTCGGTTGGATTCGGCGCCATGAGCACCTTCTTCGGTCTTGTCATATCTTCGCTTTACAATGTCGCCACCAGCGGTGTAATAGTCTTCACGGCCGCGGCAATATTCGCTTTCGTGGCTGCGTACAGGAGGATGGGCAGATGACTAAAGGGGCCCATGGAACCAGGATAGTCTCGCTGAGCCTTGACGATGCGATGCTTAAGGAGATTGACGCCGCTGCCGATGCAATAGGATATTCCAGCCGTTCCGGTTTGGTCAGGGACGCTGTGCGCGCGTTCCTCAGAGAGAAGGCCGAGGCATCCAAGTTCGAAGGCCACATCAATGGTGTGTTGATGCTGGTCTATGACCATGGCTCAGCCGCCCAGGTCTCCGAGGTCAGGCATAGGCATATGTCCGTTTTCAAATCATTCATGCACGCAGATTTCGACGGCGGCGACGATTGCTGCGAGGTCCTGATGTTCTGCGGCGAAGCAGACGATGTGAAAAGGTCTTATAACCAGCTATCAACCCTGGTCGGCGTCAAGGAAGCCAGAATATTTTTGGCGTGAACGCCAACCTTTTATCGGACATCGTTGTTCCAGGTATCATGGGCTTTCTGCCAGATTACGGAGATGTTCGCGACCCAGAGGTCCGCGCCAGGTATGGCAAGCTGGAGGCCAAGGTCGGCCTCGGCGGAAACGCAATAGTGTTCGCCGGGAAATTGATTCTAGCGTTGGCAGTCTCAAGCATGGCAATACTGGGAGACTCCCTGAATCACCTGATGGACATCGCCGTTTCAGCGGTCATACTCTATTCATTCATGATATCCGCCAAGCCCGCGGACCAGCATCATCCTCACGGGCATGGGCGCGCGGAGTCGATACTGGCGATTCTCGTTTCATTTCTTGTCATCTCCATGGGCGTTCTTGTGGTGCACGAGGCGCTATCCAGTCTTGACAATCCCGATATAAGCGCCAATGCATTCACTGTCCTGCTACTTCTCTCATTCACGTCCGTTAAGGTCTTACTTGCGGCATTTGCATTCTCAGTGGCCAAGAAGATAGACAGCGCCGCGATACGCGCGGACGCCTGGAATCATCTTTCGGATTCTCTCATATCCATTGTGGTTTCGGTTGGTGTTGCGATCACGATTATCATGCCGGAATACCTCATCCTCGACCCGATACTGGCCATCGGCATCGGCCTGTTCGTGATAGGTGTCGGCCTAAAACTCACCTACGATTCAGCGAGGGCGCTAATGGGCAATGCCCCGGACAAGGCAACCCTGGAGGAAGTAGAGATGTGCACCAGAAAGGTCCCCGGGGTCATCGGTGTGCATGGCATCGAGATTCATGAATACGGCGCTTTCAAGGCCATATCCATGCATGTTCGCGTCGCCGAATCCATGAGCGCGGCGGACGCACATCATATCGCTGAGGAGGTGGAGAGATGTGTCCTGGAACAGTTCAAGACCAGGCCAATGGTCCACATAGACCCCGTGAAGCGGCATTGCGATGAATGCGAGCTGGAATTGATTAAAGCGCTGGTGAAACATTTCCCCGGCGTGATTTCGGTACACAAGATCGAGATACTCCACGGCAAGGACGGCCCAATGGTGGACATGCATGTTCTCATTGATGGCAAGGCCACCATCGAGGAGGGCCATGAGCTGGTCCACGGCATAATGGCGCGTGTCGAGAAGGACTTTCCAAATCACCGGGCGGACATTCATCTGGAACCATGCACCGGAGATTACTCCGCGTGCGATGAGGAATGCGAGAAAAAGGAGCAGCAATGATACCACTTCAATCGGAACGATTCGGGCGGCTTGCAGAGCTACTGGCCGATGTCCCATTCAACACGTACTTCGCCAGTTCTGTGATTGAAGGCATGATTCTCGGCGAAGCTTATGCTGACAACGCTGAATCTCCAACCGTTTGCCTTGTTGTTCACTCATACGGCATGTCTCTGCTTCTCGGAGCTCATGATAATCGAGAAGTCAATGCCTGGATTCGTCGATACATGCTGAACTCGGATGGCCAGAGAAAGCGGCCGGAGTGGATGCAGATTCATCCCCTCTAGATCGGAAGAGCGTCGTGTAGGGAAAGAGTGTAGATCTCGGTGG
>CALKWP010000163.1 GCA_938004075.1 uncultured Methanomassiliicoccales archaeon | reverse complement strand
CGGCAAAGATTGGAGAGCTTGAATCCAGAGACATTGCAAAGAACGTCATGTACTGCCTGTTGTTCGGTGGTGGAGATACTAAACTTGCTAAAACGGCTAGAAAACCTATTGGGGCAGGAGCTGACCTCAGAGATAAGCTCTACAAGGGTCTTGACGGACTTGGGGAACTTATGGATAGCCTCACTAAAGAATGGAGGATGACGGCTAAAAGACGATATAATACTAAATGGAATAAGATGGAGTATTACAATGGATACATTACAGGGCTCGACGGACGCCCTATATTGGTTCCATTTGAGCATCAACTTCTAGTGTATTTATTACAGAGTGATGAAAGTATTATGATGTCCGCTGCCTATTGTCGTTTCCATCAACGTATGTTTAAACTAGGATATGAATATGGAAGGCAATGGAGTGTAATTATGTGGATGCATGATGAATTTACTTGTGAATGTGATGAAGATATTGCTGACATAGTAGCTAAGGAAGCAGAAGATGCTATAGCTTGGGCAGGAAACTTTTATAACATTTCTTGTCCTCATGTGGGAGATAGTAAGATTGGAAGAAATTGGTATGAAATTCATTAAACTAACTTTATCTAACACTGAAGCACCTATATTTATTAATATAAATTATATTGTAACAGTTGAACCCGATTCTTCTGGTAAAAGGTCTTGGGTTCATCTTCTCCTCAGAGAAGGGGACATTATAAGAGTAAATGAGGAACATAATTATATTATGGAGGTTTTAAATGGATGATGTAGATTGGAAATATGAATACGACCGGCTTAAAGAAGAGTATGATGCTCTAAATATCAAATATGATAATGTTACGTATCTGTACGAAGAACTTGAGCGTTTGTGTGAGAGTTTTGTTAGTAGCTATAAAGGGGAATAAATATGGGTTTGAAAGCGCCTAAAGGGAATAACACGTCTAAAGTGGAACAAGAGAAACTTGAAGCTGGTAACTATCCTGCTCGGTTGGTACAAGTGATTGATATGGGCCTTCAGCCTCAACGTGCCTATCAAGGACAAGATAAGCCTCCTGCGCAAGAAGTAATGCTCACGTATGAATTTGTAGATGAATTCCTGAAAGATGAAAACGGTAAAGATCGTGAAGACAAGCCTCGTTGGCTATCTGAAACTATTCCGCTTCGTTCACTTTCAAGTGAACTTGCTAAATCCACTAAGCGTTATAACGTATTCGATCCTGATGGATTGTACGAAGGGGATTTCTCTAAATGTATTAACTCCCCGGTTATGGTGGCATTAGTTCGTAATGGCGATTATGAGAATGTAGGTGGTGTATCTGTAATGCGTCCTAAAGATGCAGAGAAGTGTCCTGAACTTGTTAATCCACCTAAAGTGTTTGACTTGTCCAACCCTGATATGGAAATCTTCGGCAGCCTGCCAGAGTGGGTTCGAGAGAAGATTAAAGGTAATCTAAATTATCGAGGGAGTAAGTTGCATTCTCTTATTGAGGGTGTTACAGCAGATGATGAACCCTCAGAAGAAGATGTCCCTTGGTGACTCCCTATTTAGATGGGGATATAATCCTCTATGAGTGCGGGTTTGCAGCGGAGACAGGTTGGCAAGGGGAAGGAATACCTTCATTTGACTATGTATCAGAATTGGTAGATGAGCGTATTAAGAATATATGCGCACTGGCGGGGGGTACTACCCCTCCAATCATCTTCTTCTCTGGCCCTTCTAACTTCCGCATAGAACTTGCTAAGACTAAGCCTTATAAAGGAACGCGTAAAGACACTAAACCTTATCACTATTATAACATTAAAGCCTATCTACAGAATCAATATGAATGTATGATTTCTGATGGAATAGAAGCTGATGACTTAATGTCTATTATGCAATGTAAGTCTCCCCTGCCAACCATTATCTGTTCAAGAGATAAAGACCTCCGGCAAGTTCCGGGTTGGTATTACTCATGGGAACTTGGTAATCAACCCAGCTTTGGGCCTGAATATGTGGAGGGGTATGGTAGGATATGGATGAGAGGTAAGAAACTAGAGGGTGTAGGGGATAAATTCTTCTTAGCCCAGTGTATCATGGGGGATACCGTAGATAATATTCCAGGAATCGTGGGATATGGTCCTTCTAAGGCGTTTAAAATCCTTCAAGCTACCTCCACCTATGAAGAGGGTTTAAAAGCTGTTATAGAGGCTTATAAGGCCGTTTACGGGGATAGTTGGGGAGAGATGCTCCTTGAGCAAGGTCAATTACTATGGCTGGTGAGAGAACTTAATGAAGATGGTACACCAATTATGTGGAGAATTTAATGTTTGAATGGTGGAGAAACACTAAACCTGTGGAAGAAATCTCCCATCAATACGAATTGATTGTTGATGGAGAAATTATTCCAGTGTTAATTGATAATGATAAAGAAGATGAGGAATAATGGGCAATGGACAGAAGCTAGATTCAATAGCTTCATAAAGAGTGCCCTTAGGGCGGCTAGTAGGAGATGGCCGCCTAAATTCGGTGCTCTCAAGAAAGCTTACACATGTAATAAGAAGAATATAAAGACAAACAGGATGTCTAAACATTACACATGCGCTCAATGTAGGGGATTGTTCCCGACATCTGAAGTAGAAGTAGATCATATAAACCCTGTAGTCCCTGTAACTGGTTTCACTACATGGGGAGAAGTAATTGAGCGTATGTTTTGTGAAGAAGAGGGGTTTCAAGTACTATGCCGTACTTGCCACTCAGTTAAATCTACCGCTGAGAGAGCGAAAAGGAAGAAATATAATGGATAATTTTAAGGGATATTCCTTGTTCAATGAGATTGAAGATAATAGTCTCCGCACTCGTAATCGTGCTGTTCTCATGACTAATATTGTTGAGCAGCATTTTAATAAAGGAAGTATTACAGATAAGGGGAGCTATCTAGTTCTTGGTTATTTCAATCAAGTTCCGAAAGAAGAGCGCGCCGCATTGCATAAAGCTTTCTCCAGTATGTTAGAAGATCGTGGATTTAAACGGAAAACACACTAATGCAGAATAAGCCTATTCCAAATAACAATCCTCATATTACAGATTTAGTAATTGAGGATATGAAAAAACGTAAAGAAGAAGGTATTAGACGTTATGGTGTCCCGCTTCAAGCAGATAATGGGCGGGACGCCCTTCTCGATGCTTATGAGGAAGCCCTTGATTTATGCCAATATCTCCGCCAAGCAATTGAAGAACAATCTGTCCCCATTTTTAAGGACTATTAAGTGAGATATTATATTGACCCGCCTAGTGGGTGGAAGTATGGATTCCCAGATATTTGGGATGATGAGGAAGAAACTATGGATGAGTGTTTAGCAAGGCATGGTTATACACATGAACTCCCTTATATCCGAATGTGGAAGGTAGAAGATGAAAGTAGTTGATATTAATGTAGAACTATTAAACTCTTTTGGAACGGACCTTACAGTTGTCAATGCTGCGAGGGTGAGCTTTGCTAAGGAGAGTGATTGGGAATATGAAATTGTAGAGGGTTATGCTGACTATGAAGGTGGAGGACACCTTTCAGATAAAGATAAGGGACTGATTCATTTTCTAGCTAGAAATAAACATAAAAGCCCTTTTAATCACGCTTTCCTGAGCTTCCGTGTTAAGGCTCCGATTTTCATAGCAAGGCAGCTTGTAAAACATGAATACCTCCCTTGGAATGAAGTGAGTAGGCGTTATGTAACCTCTGAGCCCGAGTTCTATTTTCCTAATATGTGGAGAAAGAAAGCTGGTAATGTGAAACAAGGGAGTAGTGATGAAACTGCATGCCTTTCTGAAGGGTTAGAGAGAGACTTATATTTAAATGTAATGGATAGTTTAGCAAACTATAAAGCTCTTCTTGAAGAAGGTGTGTGTTCAGAACAGGCACGCATGACACTTCCCCAGAATGTTATGACGGAATGGATTTGGAGTGGTAGTTTATACGCCTTTATGAAGATGTGTAAGCTTAGAATGGATAGTCATTCTCAAAAAGAAACTAGAGAAGTGGCAGAGAAGATTTATGGTATCATCAATAAACTGTTTCCTGTATCTTCTGAGGCATTATTGGAGTATGCGGAATGAAGATATTGGTAATTCCAGATACACAAGTGAAGCCAGATGTTCCTACAGATCATCTAGAATGGATTGGTAAATTTATAATTGATAAACAGCCAGATGTTATCGTTCAGATTGGTGATTTTGCAGACATGCAGTCCCTCTCTTCCTACGATAAAGGAAAGAAGTCATTTGAAGGGCGACGATATACAAAAGATGTTGAAGCTGTAATTGCAGCACAAGAGATTCTCTTCAAGCCTCTAAAAGATTTGCAAAAGAGGCAGAAGAAGAATAAGAAAGAAGTTTATAAGCCAGAGCTTATAATGACACTGGGGAACCATGATGAACGAATTAACCGTGCTATTAATAATGATGCTGTGCTCGATGGTGTTATCAGTATCAGCGATCTCCAGTATGAAGAGTTTGGTTGGGAAGTTTCTCCTTTTCTTGATGTCGTTATCATTAATGGCGTCGCTTTTAGTCACTACTTCCCAACAGGTGTCGCAGGGCGTCCTGCTTCAACTGCTAATGCTCAACTCTCGAAGCAGCACCAATCTTGTATTGCAGGACACCAGCAAGGTTTGCAAATTGCAACAGGTAGAAGGGCGGATGGAAAACTCCTAACCTCTATTATTTCTGGCTCTTTCTACCTGCATGACGAGGAATATCTTGGCCCACAACAGAACAACCATTGGAGAGGCTGTCTTATGCTTCATAATGTAGAAGATGGGCAATTTGATTTGAATCTTCTTCCTATGGTTTATTTGGAGAAGAAATATGGGAATTCTTGAATACGTATTAATGGCAATGTTCTTTAGTGCATTACTTTCTTTCTTAGCTGCCTATCGTGATATGGACTTCTCCATTTCAGATGCTATTATTGCAAGTGCATTCTGGCCTCTCTCTATTATTGCGTTAGTCGTATTCTTCGTTACTGTGTTCTTTAATGAACCGGATGAATATGATGAATACGAGAAAAGGATGTATGAAGACGATGAGTAATAAATGGATTAATTTAGTATATGAAGACATCTGCCATGTAATACCAGAAAAAGATATAAGAGAACATGAATGTTCTGAAGAATGCTGGTGTTCCCCATTAGTTGATGAGGAAGATGGGTATATTGTCTATTCACACAACAGTTTAGATGGTAGAGAGGAATATGAATATGGGAGGAAGTTTAATTGACAGAGTGTATTGAATGGACTAAAGCCATTAATAGTTCTGGGGATGGGGTTGTTTGGAAGAACGGGAAACAACATTACGCTCACAGATTAGTAATCAACGCATCAAAAGGCGATGTTGTATTACATTCGTGTGATATTTCTAAAACAAATGTTCTGGACATCTGGAACAGTAGAACATGGAGGCACATTAATGTCTGAAAAAAGGTTTCGTAGCGTACTCGGGGAAAACATCTTCCGCCATAAGTATGCGCAAGGGGCATCGGACACATGGGATAACTGCGCAGAACGTATTGTAGAAGATGTTTGCGGGACACGCTGGGGGACTGCTCATGCATTGATGTCTTTAGATGAAAGAAAGCAACTTACAGAATATATTAAGACAATGCGTTTTCTCCCCGGCGGGCGTTATATTTACTATGCAGGCCGCCCTAATCATTACTACAACAACTGCTATCTGTTACGGGCTGAACACGATACTAGGGAGGAATGGGGTAGTTTGATGAATCGGGCTGTCTCTTGCCTTATGACAGGTGGTGGTATTGGTGTGGATTACTCAATCCTTCGCGGTGAAGGTAAAGTAATCCGTAAAACAGGGGGTGTTGCATCTGGTCCAATCGGATTAATGCGTATGGTTAACGAAGCGGGGCGCTACATCATGCAAGGGGGGCCACGTCGCTCTGCCATTTACGCTTCCCTTAATTGGCAGCATGATGATATTGAAAGCTTTCTTACTGCTAAGAACTGGCCTGAGTTCATTAAGAGGAAGAAGAATGAGGACTTTAACTTCCCCGCCCCTCTCGATATGACTAACATCTCTGTCAATTATGATGATGTGTGGTTGAAGAACCCTATTAACAAAGTATTTTTGAAAAACTGCCGTCAGGCTATGGAGACAGGTGAGCCGGGCTTCTCTTTCAACTTTGGGGATAAACAGGATGAGACACTTCGTAATGCATGCACTGAAGTAACCAGTGAAGACGACAGCGACGTGTAAATGAATGCACCTTCACACAGGGATGTGTGAAGCAAACCTCTTAATATCGGTGGAAGCTGTAATGAGTAACACCGAGGCAGCCTATAAAGGAGCCGTAACGACTATGAAGATTAATATGATGCAACTTTCCAAGTTTGTTTCTTGGAGCGTAACTGGTGATGGTTATGTGGGCCGTTCTACCAACAATAAGAATGCCCATTATTCTATTTCCAGAAGTCCTGAGCACAAAGATTATCTGGAGATGATCGCCAATAAATTTATTGGTTTACAGGATTGTAATGTAAGAATTGATGAATACACAAGACGT
Organism: uncultured Methanomassiliicoccales archaeon; assembly: GCA_938004075.1. GTDB lineage: Archaea > Thermoplasmatota > Thermoplasmata > SG8-5 > SG8-5 > UBA147. Next base: position 2,540 of record CALKWP010000163.1, on the reverse strand, counting down.
GATAATGGAAAAACAGTTCTTGATCTGAGAACCTCATCTCACCCTTTGTTTAGCAGAATTAGAGATAGACAGTACATCAATAATCGAAGGATTGTTGATAAGCACCAGCTTACCATGCTTGATTGGGAAGCGGCAGCTATCTTGTTTATGGATGATGGTTCAACCTGCTACAACAACAAAGGAAGTATGATTGTACGTATCTCTACTTGTGCGTATTCACAGATTGAGCAAGAAGCCTTGAGGAAAGCTTTTATTGAGAAACTTGGTGTGGTGTGGAACGTTAATAGGAACGGCTCAACATACCAACTCAATCTTGCTAAACAATCAAGAGATAGATGGTTCGAGAACATTTCCCCATTTATCGTTGATTCTTACCAATATAAGTTGCCTGAATCTTTGCAAAAGGAGGCATCCAGAACGGATGATGATTTTGTCTATGTTGCTAGAACCGACAACAGGTAACCTCGGTTCAGTCAATATTGGGAACATTACTTCTATTGACGAATTTAAAGATGTGGTAAATTTAGCTTCCAAGTTCCTTGTCTGTGGTACAATTCGGGCAGACCTTCCTTACGAAAAGGTTTATCAAGTGCGAGAACGCAATCGTAGATTGGGATTAGGTCTTATGGGAATTCATGAATGGCTCTTGAAAAGGAACTGCCAATATGAAGTGACTGATGAGCTAAAGGAATGGTTAAAGATATATGAATCAGAATCAGAAATAGCAGCTAAAGAGCATTGTGACAGATTCTACCTTTCTCACCCTAAAGCATATCGTGCAATTGCGCCGACTGGTACTATCGGGATTCTTGCTGGAACTTCCACCGGGATTGAGCCTGTATTTTCTGTCGCTTATAAGCGAAGATATTTAACTGATGGGACCAAGTGGAAATATGAGTATTGTGTTGATGCTACTGCAGAAGTGTTAATTGAACAAGGGATTAATCCAGATAAAATTGAAACTGCATATGGACTTTCTAATAATTACGAAAAGAGAATTAGATTCCAAGCGGACATCCAAGATTTTGTCGACATGTCAATTTCCTCTACAATTAACCTTCCGGCTTGGGGTACGAAAGACAATAATGAGGATAGAGTCGAGGAGTTTGCTAGAGTGCTTGCTGAATACGCACCAAGACTTAGAGGTTTCACTGCCTATCCAGACTCCTCAAGAGGAGGTCAGCCCATTACAGAAATAGCTTACGAAGAGGCTGTAAAGCACAAAGGTATTGTTTATGAAGAAAATGATATGTGTAAAGGGGGCATATGCGGTATCTAAACAAATATGAAATATTTGAAGACGGGTCAATCCTTTCAATTGAAAGGGTCGATTCTAGAGGCAGAATGCAGGGAGGATTTTATCTTAAACAGCGTTACGATAAAGATGGGTATAAGCGTGTAACCCTTACTCTCGATGGCCGTAGGCAGGTAGTAGTCAGGATTCACCGGGTCGTCGCTGAACTTTTTATTCCAAACCCCTTCGATCTGCCTTGTGTCAATCACAAGGATGGTAACAAGGAAAACAATCATGTTTCCAACCTTGAATGGTGTACTCACAAGTACAATACTAACCATGCTTGGGCTAATGGACTTTGTAAGCCATACGATAGGTCCCTACCTTATAACAGAGAGGCTATTGCAGAATCAAATAGAAAAAGGACTTGCGGAATTTAAATAAAAACCCCGGTCATCCAATTAAGGAGCCGGGGTTTTAACTTATTAACGTGTCTTATTTAAAGACATACCTGTGTCTTTCACTCTACCTTCAAAAGAAAAAGAGGGGAGTTTTCGTATACCATATTTAGTTAAAGGTATATACTCATAAAACCTCCCTTCTTCCTCCCACATACAGTGAAGCCATCTTCCTGATAAACTAAAAATAGCTACATTAATCACTATCAGGCAAGGGGCGATAACTCCCCACCCTATAAGTTTTCTTACCCATAACGGGGATGACCAACTTACCTCATTCTTTCTTGTATGACGAAACAGAATATGTTCAATATCTGACCTTAACAAGAAATTCTCCATTGCTTCAGTCCAACAATTTCTCATAAATTTGAATCCTTTTGCCTAAAGGCTTAGATCAAACAGACAACCAAGCTGCCCCGTCCCACCGTTTTAGTGGTGCAGCAACCCAGTCGGCACCGTCCCATGATTTCAACGACCCGATTAGCCAAACGCTGCCGTCCCAATACTTGAGGATGGTTGCAGAGGACGCGGGGATATCCGGTGCCCAGCCAAGCGGCAAAGCCAACAGACTATTATCAACAAGCACCCCACTTACATCAGGGGACGCTCCAGGTAGATATGAGAACAGTGGCGCGGGGCTAACAGGTGCCGTCGCTAAAGTAACACGAAACACTGTAGCCGACTGGCGTACAGCCGTGCTAACGGCGACAACGGCGTTGCCGTTACCCGGATCGCGCACCTCTAGTCCTGTAATGCCGCTGGCTGGAGTAAAGTCGGTGCCGGCCCTGTGATTTGGGGAGCAGATATCCGGATATGGGTTCCAGCTGTAATAGTTGCCTAAATCATGG
>CALKWP010000162.1 GCA_938004075.1 uncultured Methanomassiliicoccales archaeon | reverse complement strand
CCGAGGTGTGCCCCCTTTTTGCCATGACCCGACCGCCAATAAGCTGATTGCTTGCCCACAATCCTAAAAATGGTATCGCTTACCCCTTTAATATATTTTTTATAATGACGCCAGACGACCCAACCGGCAGGCTTATGCCCGGAACCCGCATTTCGCATGCAATGTCCTTGTTCCTGATAAGGTATGGCGAGATAGCGCTCAAAAGCTACAGGGTGCGATCGAGATTCGAGAAGAGCCTGGCCTCCAGCATAGCGTCCCGATTTGCCGGAGCGGGGAAGGAATGCCGCATCGAGCTTGAGAGGGGCAGGATATTCCTGTGGGCGGATGATGAGTTGTTCGCTGAGAGGGTGCTTGCGAGGACATTCGGCGTGGTGAGCTTCAGCAAGGTCGTTGAGACCAGTTCGAAACAGGAAGACATCTTCGCGCTGGCCGCTGAAATGTCGAAGCCCCTGTTCATGAAAGGGACAAGGTTCTGCGTCAGAGCGAGAAGGAACGGGGAGCATCCTTACACCAGCATGGAGCTTGCCAGGGACGCGGGTTCCGCTGTCTTTCTGGCAAATGAGGGCATGAGCCCGAAGGTTGATTTAACCCGCCCTGAGCTGGAGATATTCATCGATGTCCGGCAGAACCGCGCTTACATCTACACCGGAAGCACGCCGGGGCCCGGGGGAATGCCGCCCGGCACCCAGGGGCGGGTTCTTGGATTGGTGATGGAGAAGCGGGACATCGCGGCATGCTGGTATATGATGAAGAGGGGCTGCAGGGTCATCATTGCCGTAAAAAATCCGGACGACGCCAGGCCGCTCGAGCTATGGGACCCGGATCTGAATGTTCAAACGATAGAGAATACCGAGGGGTTGAAGGAGATGGCCAGGAGGAGGCGCACAGAGGGAATTTGCGTCGGCTGGACCGTTAAAGGGTTCGATGAACACATCCAGGAACTGGCAGGGATGGAGATTCCGGTATTCTACCCGCTGATAGGGATGAGCGAGGAAGACGTGGGACGGATGGTCAGGATGGTTGAGGGGACGGCGACCTGAATATCGCACCGCGGTACCCTGCCGGAGACTGCGAGGGGGCACCGGGCAACCACATCATGCTCCGTCTGAATATCCCATTTAATTAGCTGGAGGACGGGGTGGTAATGCCAGATTTTAAAAATCTGGCTGTTGTGATGCACAGCGTGGATTTATCCCCTAGCCCTGCCTGTGAGGGCAGTGGAATGGGGCCTTACCCAATGCTAACAGTGGCCCCCCATTTTGGAAGCTCTTGCACAGAAAGCGATTCATCATTATTTTGTGTGTGCTTGCAAGACATCCAGTTAACCGCCACAATGCGAAGTTAGAGAGAAAAGCCCCCTGTGCAAGATCCGCGTAATGAATTTCGCCCAGCGTGCGAGATGCTGGGCGAGTACCCTTCATCCTCGGGCTCTGCGCCGAATTGTGCGCAACTCGGCTTGCTCGCATTGCCCGCAATGCTCGTACACCCGAGGCTTTCCATACAGAAATTCCAGATTGTATCAGAATGCTGGGGCATTCGCACTCGGTTATATGGGAAAATGATGCCCGGCCCTCACAGGCCGGGCATGCTGTTTGCAGTCTCATCGCTGCGAGACTGGATTGTCGCTCTGGATGAATAATCTGGGAGATTACTTGCTGCGCTTCCCGTGGGACCGCCTTGAGGGCCTGACCTTCTCTGTGCCTTTGCCCTTCTTGTGCATGCCCCTGCCGCGCTTTCCCGCAGACGTCAAACCGCGCTCCACCCTGCTGGTATGGGCTGAGCCGCAAATCCAGTTTATCTTGGGGTCCGCGATTATCACTGGGTGGCTGGGGTCGACCATTATCACTTCGTAATATTTGTGGCGGCCGTCCTCTCCGACCCAGTATGAGTTGAGTACTTCCAGGTTCGGGTATTTAGCGCCTGTGCGCTCCTCGGCAATGCGCTGGATGCTCTTTGACATGGTGATCTTTGCACGGCCCCTGCGCTTGGCCCTTCTGCCCTTGCGTATCTTGGGCTTGTTAAGGCTTCCGCGCCTGACCCTTGTCCTTACAACAACGTAGCCCTGCTTTGCCCTGTATCCCAGGGACCTGGCCCTGTCCAGCCTTGTGGGGTGCTCGACCCTGACAAATGTCTCCTGCTGGCGCCATTCTATCATGCGGTTCCATTGGAGTTCCCCGACATATGATTTGTCAGGAACCTTCCAGGCTTCCCTGATGTGGCCATAGAGACCGGTTGGTCCAGTCTTCTTCTCAGAATTCTTCGCAGGTGCCTTCACTGGCTCGGCCTGCGCTTGCTCGGTTTCCTTCGGGGCGGCCTTTGCCGCCTTCTTCGGTGCCGCGGCTTTTGCCGCTTTCTTTTCTGCTGCCATTAGTACACGCTCCATTTCTGGATGTTTCCGGATTCACCATCTCGCGTCAGTCCACCGCCGCGCACCGTGCGCTTATCAACACGGAAACCCGAAGCTTTGGGGGCTTCGGGGATTCAGGTGTGCGGCTTCCTGAACACGGACATACAGCCAGAGGCCGATTGTCTGGGCACATCTCCGACGGGACTTGTCCCGTGATTGTGGGCATTATGCCCGGTAGGGTGTCGGAAAATTCCAACGTATTTATACCTATCTATAATATGAAAATGGATATGCTGAACAATATTAAGCTGTCAGGTCCTTGTCAAAGAATTTTGCGTCCACGACCCGCACGTCATCTATCTTCTCGTGGTCGTCGACATACCCGAACCAGTAGACCACGATTCCGGGGCCGAACATCTCGGTGTAGGGCGCCAGCTGCTTCTTGTTGTTCCGCTTGACCTCGAATTGGTTGCCGAAATTGGCCTTGGACTCGAACCAGTGTACTTCCATGCCATCGATTGTGATTGGTTTGTCCAGGAGGCAATCCGGAGTCTTCTGGTACTCGCCCCTGAGGTCGTTCTCGGTCCGATAGGTGAGGCCGTTCCTGTCAAGCCATTCGCAGAGCCTGGCTTCTCCCTTCTTGCCTCTCTGGTACTGGACCTCCATGCCTGCCGGGGAGTAGATTATGTCCTCGCGGACGACGTCGAACAATTCCTTTTTCAGGCGCTTCTCCGGAGCGGATTTTGGGTCCTTGATGTAATTCCAGAAATCCTTCCTGGGCATGCCGTCCTGCTGCAGAAGAATGAGGCTGAGAAGCACCGGCGGGAACATCTCCTTCCTGGCGATCTGGACAAGCGTCGTGCCTTTCTTCCATTCGGCCAGAAGCTGCCTTGCCCGGTTCTTCACCTGGTAGTAGCGCCTGGTGGAGTCCCTGGTAACCCTCTGTGTGTAGATAATGAGAAGTAATTCGCGGTTCAGATTGGCGTCCCGGGCCAACTTGCCTATGTCGGATGGGAAGTTCAGCTGCTTGGCCATCTGATTGTATTCTTGTGTGTTCATTTGATACTCTCACAATTAATATTGGCAACGAATATAAAATAGTTATTTAAGGTTTTGTGTATTAAAATTTTTCGAGCACTCTTATATAAAATTGCTGATGTGAAACAGATACTACCAGCTTTTAAAAAGGTGGCATATGCGATCGGATTTGGAGATATGTACGGGCTGCAATATGCCACGATTCTCGATGCCGGTATGCGGGCCGCATTACTCAAAACACATTTATTCAAGTGACATATAGCCCACAGCATGAGTCCTGCCACAGAAAGAGAGTTGGGAATGTCCGAGAAGATGGTTCTGACGGCCCTTGTCAAGCTCAAGGGATTCGGAACTCCGGACCAGATACAGGAGGCACTGCTTCCGGAAGATGTCGCCAGGCTCTCAGAGAATCTGAAAATGTACCTCGGCAAGGCCTTCGAGGATACGGGCGCCAGCGTCAGCGAGCATCAACGCACGGTCATCATCGAGGCATTGCTCGGAACCTGCATGCTGGAGGACGAGAAGCAGATGAGGAGCAAGGTCATGGTCGTTCTCATGGACCAGCTCTCCAATCACATCATGGGCCTGGACGTTCCCGGCCAGAGGAATTCGGTGGCCAAGCTGCTGGGGGATTGCATTCCATCGGTCGTCAGCTCGCTCAGGAGCATAATGGCAAGCGGCAACAGGGTTTTCATCAGCCAGGTGGAGGTCATGAACGCATGTTCCTGGCTCAGGGCCAAGAACCTTGTGGAGCTGTCCGAGAAGCTGGAAAAGCATTATTCCCTGCTGTCAAAGAGGGCCGGGTCCATGGACCTTCCGGAAAGGCGTGCGCTGAAGGCGTTGAAAAAGGCTCATGGCACCATGACCGTTGATGAACTGCGCAAGGACAAGAACCTCAAATCGGAGGAGGTCCCGATAGCGATGGGCTGGCTCAAGAGAAAGGGCTGGGTGACGATTGAGAAGAAGGGGGGCGAGACTGTCCTCGAGCTCACCCAGGACGGCAAGAACATGCTCACCAAGAAGGGGCTTGATGAAGATTTGATAGATAGGCTTGCGGAAGGCGAGCTTCATGAATCCGAGATTGATGAGGACCAGATAGGCAACCTCATCAAGCGCCAGGACATAGTTCGCATCAGGGAGGAAGTCGTCAGGACGGTAATAATAAGCCAGGAAGGCATCGACCTGGTCAATGCGGGGCTGGACATAACCGAGGAGATAACCAACCTGACCCCCGAGATACTCCAAAACGGAGGCTGGCATGGGAGGAGCATCCGCAGGTATGACATCGACACATTCGCGCCTTGCCTCAACGGGGGCAAGATGCATCCCCTCCAGCAGTATGTCGAGAAGGTGAGGGGCATTTTCCTGAACATGGGCTTCAAGGAGATAGATTACGGTTACGTTCAATCGGCATTCTGGAACATGGATGCGTTGTTCACTGCCCAGGACCATCCAGCCAGGGAGATGCAGGACACGCTGTACCTGAAGCAGCCCGGCACGATGGAATTGCCTGATGCGAAACTCGTGGAGGCGATCAAGAGGATGCATCAGGAGGGTGATGAGGATTCCGACGGATGGCAATACGCGTGGAAGGAGTCCGAGGCGAGGAGAGTTCTCCTGAGAACCCATACGACCGTCAACACCATCCGTTATCTGGCAGAGCATCCAGAGCCGCCTTTGAAAGTGTTCTCGGTGCAGCCGGTGTTCAGGAAGGAGGCTGTTGACTCAACACATCTTCCGGAGTTCATCCAGGTCGAGGGGATAGTAATGGAGGAAGGCGCGAACCTCACGATGCTGGTGGGCCTGTTGAGGGAATTCTACGGAAGGATGGGCGTCGAGAACCTGAGAATGAGGCCGGGCTATTTCCCCTACACCGAGCCCAGCATCGAACCCGAGATATTCCACAACGGAAACTGGATGGAGCTCGGCGGCGCCGGCATATTCAGGCCGGAGGTCACCAAACCATTGGGCGTGAAGCACCCCGTTCTGGCGTGGGGATTGGGCCTGGAGAGGCTGGTCATGTCCGTTCTTGGCATTGATGACATCCGTAAGCTGTATGTTTCCGATGTCGACTGGCTCAGGGATTCTCCATTGATAAAGTGAGGGCGCATGAGGTACGCGAAGAACATCCTGCACACGATAGGGGGAACACCGCTCGTTCGGATCAACAGGCTGAACCCGAACCCTTCCAACATAATCCTGGCCAAGCTCGAGAAGAACAATCCGACAGGCTCGGTGAAGGATCGCATTGCTCTGTCAATGATAGAGGTCGCCGAATCTTCCGGGATATTGAAGAGAGACATGACTGTCCTGGAAGCCACCAGCGGGAATACCGGGATCGGGTTGGCGCTTGTGTGCAATGTGAAAGGTTACAGGCTCAAGCTTGTGATGCCGGAAACGGCCAGCGAGGAGAGGAAGGCAACCATGAGGGCTTACGGGGCCGAGCTTGTTCTCACCCCGGGGGCGGAAGGAATAGACGGCGCCCAGAAGGCGGCACGCGGGATATATGCTTCCGAACCGGAGAGATATTTCTGGGCGAACCAATACCTCAATCCAGGCAACCCAGCCGCCCATGAGAACGGCACCGGCCTCGAGATACTGGATGACACGGATGGAAAAGTCACCATGTTCGTTGCCGGAATTGGCACATCTGGAACCCTGATGGGCGTTTCCGCGGCCCTCAAGAAATACAGGAAAGAGATCCAGATAATCGGCGTCATGCCTAAGCCAGACACCAGAATCCAGGGACTCAAGAATCTGATTGTGCAGAATGTCCCGGGCGTGTTCGACCCCGCGAAGCTGGATGAGATAATCCATGTGGAGGATGAGGATGCCTTTGCAATGGCCAGGCGCTTGACCGTTGAGGAGGGCATATTCTCCGGAATGAGCTGCGGCGCGGCCATGCATGTTGCCGCGGAGATGAGCAGGAAAACTGAAAATCAGGTCATAGTGGTGCTGCTTCCAGACGGGGGCGACAAGTACATCAGCACGGAGCTCTACAAACGAGATGATGGATGCGATCGATGCCGCATCAGAAACGAATAAGTAGTAGCGCCATATCTAGAATAAACAGTGATAAATGCATAGGCGGGAGACATATGGTCATAAGCAACACGGCCGAAACCCTGACGAAATTCGTCGGAAGGGAAAAGGAGATAAAAGACGTCAAAAGACTCATCCAGGATGCCCTGGACAGAAAGGGGCAGTTCCTGGTCATCGGCGGCGAGGCCGGCATCGGGAAGACAAGGCTAATCATGGAGATTGCCAGAGTTGCGCAGGAGCAGGGGTTCGAATTTCTAGCTGGCAGATGCCTTTCCATCGAGCAGACAGAGCCGTATCAGCCATTTCTGGAAGCTTTGGAGGGAAAGCTCGGAAAAGATTACCGGAATGATGACCAGGATGTACCGCTGGGGCTGATGGGGATGGACGATTCCGGTTCCAGGTTCTCAAGGCCTTCTGACGGTGTTCCGCTGGGGCTGATCCCGATTGCCCAGGCATCAGAGGCTGATGTTTCAAGGATAGATATGCAATCTGAAAGGGACAAGCTGTTCGAGAAGATGCTGGATGTCATCGATAGGGCTTCCAGGCTGAAGCCGGTCCTCCTTTTCATCGATGACCTGCAATGGGCGGATGCCGGGACCCTCCAGATGCTCGTTTACATGGCTAGGAACACCTCGGAATCCAGGGTGCTTCTGTGCACCGCTTACAGGATTGACGAGGTAGGCTCGGACGGTAAGCCTCTGCCTTTCTACGATATATTCAATCAGGCAATTAAGGGGATTCCCCACAGCAAAATGGTTCTTGACAGGATGTCCGGCAGCGACATCTCCGAGATGATAGGAAACATCCTGAATATCAAGAACATGCCAATCCAGTTCTCCAACAAGCTGTTCGAGGAGAGCTCCGGTAACCCGTTCTTCGTGGAGGAGGTCCTCAGGTCCCTCATGGACGAGGGCATCATATTGAGGCATGGCCATATCTGGGACGCGGGCGTGGACATCTCGAAGATTAGGATCCCGACCACGATAAGGGATGTCATAAGCAACCGCATTGCCAGGCTCAGCGAGGATGACAAAAAGGTCCTCAGATTCGCCGCAGTTGCGGGCGATTCCTTCTCATTCGCCATACTTAAAGAAGTAACGGGATTGAGCGAGGAATCGCTCCTGGATTCCCTGGACCGCCTCATGGTTGCGGACATAGTCCAGGAAGTTCCGAACAGCCTTGAGGAGGAATACCGCTTCGACCATAAATTGATAAGAAGCGTCATTTACGAGAGCATGAGCCAGAGCCGCGTGAGGCTGATGCACAAGTCAATGGGAGAGGTCATCGAGCGGCTCTACCCCGACAACCTGCATGACTGGGCTTTCGACCTGGCAAGGCATTACAACCTGGGGAAGCACACCCAGAAGACGTATAATTACGCGATAATGGCAGGCGACAAGGCATTCAAAGCCCTGGCATTCGACAGGGCTGTGGATTACTACATAACCGCGCTCAGGACGATGGACATGCTCCCGGCTTCCGAAGGCTCCAACTTGGATGAGGAGAAAGTCCGGCTTTCAATGCGCGTCGGAAACCTCTACTTCGGGCTTGGCCTCTGGAACAGCGCAGCGAAGTTCTACGAGGATGTCCTGAAAGTGGGCCAGAGAACCGGTAATGATGCCCTTGTACTCAAAGCATTAATCTTGAGAGGACATGCCAAGAGGTCGATAGGGAATCACGCTGACGCTGAGCAGGATTACCTGAAAGCCAGCGAGATAGCCGAGCGCATCGGCGACATGCTGAGTATGGGTGAGATACAGAGAGGTCTCGGGTACGTCCACTGGCGCCGCGGCGAGAACCACGACGCGATAGAGCATTACAACCAGAGCATAAGCTATTCGATGAAGGCCGGGGACATATCATCCATGGCAAAAGCGTTCATCGAGCTTGGAAATGTTTACAATAACTGGGGCCAGTATGAGAAAGCCATTGAGTATTACAACAAGAGCGTCCAGGAACTGGAGAACATCAATGAATACTCGGAGCTGGCGAGGGCCTACAATAACATTGGAGACACCTACCTTCACATGATGGAATGGGCCAGAGCCATTGAAGCGCTGGAGAAGTGCCGCGAGGCCGCCGAGAAGATCGGCAACCGCAACATGGTCGCGTGGGCGATGTTCAACAGCGCGGAAGCGCTTGCAAACATTGGTGAGCTGGAGAAAGCGGAGACATACTGCATCCAGGCCCTGAACATCTGCGAGAGCCAGGACGACAAGATTGGAATGAACGGCATATTCAGATGCCTTGGGATCGTCTATCGGAAGAAGAAGAGCTGGGACCTGGCCCTGGAGAACATCAACAAGAGCATCCTGATACTCGAGATGCTGGACATACCGTTCGACCTTGCCGCCACCTATTACCAGCTCGGACTGACTTACCAGGAGATGGGCGATGCGAAGGTCGCGATTGACAATTTCGAGATTTCCAAGAACTATTATGAATCAGTTGGCGCGAAGAAGCAGGCCGAATCCACCTCCGAAATAATCCGGGAACTGGAAGCAAGCAGGAAATGAGGGCTCGTGATGAGAGTGGAATACAAACCTGGAGATTTCGAGGCGAAATGGCAGAAGCGCTGGTTCGATTCCGGAATCTGGAAAGGCGATGCTTCCGAGGGACGGAAAAAATTCTTCCTGATGTTCGCTTATCCAGGCGTATCCGGATACCTTCATGTGGGCCATATGCGCGGGTACACCTACAGCGACGTAATAACCAGGTACAAGAGGATGGCAGGATTCAATGTCCTCTTCCCGGTGGGAGCGCATCCAACCGGCAATGTGGCGATCACTTTCTCCAGAAAGATTGAAAGGGGTAGCCAGACACACATTGACATCCTGAAATCCAATGGCTGCTCTGACGAGGAGATGGAGCGGCTCAAGGACCCGCTTCACGTTGTGAGATTCTTCAGCAATATCTACATAAACGAGTACTGGAAGAAATTCGGCTTCCTGGCAGACTGGGAGCGGTTCATGACCACCATTGACCCCGGTTACAGCAAGTTCATACATTGGCAGTTCAGGAAGCTGCACCAGCGCGGGATGCTCACCCAGAAGCCGTATTACGGGACGGCGTGCATGGAATGCGGGCCGGTTGCAGTGGACGCTTCGGAAACAGACATATCGCAGGGCGGCAACGCAGAGAAGCAGGAGTGGACAGTTCTCAAGTTCAGGATGGGTGATGAATTCGTCGTCGCGGCCACGCTGAGGCCTGAAACCGTTTTCGGGCAGACGAATTTCTGGGCGAATCCCGAGGTGGAATACGTCAAAGCCAGGGTGAACGGGGAGACCTGGATAATAAGCCGCGAGGGCGCCGAGAAGCTCAGCTTCCAGAAGGATTCCGTTGAAATAATCGGAACCGTCAAAGGCAGGGAGCTCATCGGCAGGATGGTGATGGCGCCAGTCATCAACAGGGAGATTCCGATACTGCCGTCCACATTCACCAGCCCCGACTTCGGCACCGGACTTGTGACCAGCGTGCCCTCCGACGCGCCTTATGACTGGATCGCGCTTGTGGACCTGAGGAACGACCCGAAGGACGAGTTCGGCATACGGGAAATCGTGAAGAAGATAGAGCCGATACCAATCATAGAGTCCAAGGGCTGGGGGCCCAACCCGGCGGTGGAGATATGCGAGAAGATGGGCATAACGAACCAGAATGACCTCAAGCTTGAAGAGGCGACCAAGGAGATTTACAAAGCGGGGTTCCACACGGGCCGGATGCGGGAGAACTGCGGTCGCTTCGCGGGTAAACCCGTCATGGTCGCCAAGGAGGAAGTGAAGGCCATGATGCTGGAGATGGGCGTTGCCGATGTCATGTATGACCTCTCCGAGCCGGTAATCTGCAGATGCGGAGCCAAGGTGATAGTCAAGCAGATTCCCGACCAGTGGTTCATTGATTACGGCCACCCGGAAGTCACGGAGATAGCCAAGGCCCATGTTCCGGGAATGAACATCCAGCCCCAGGACTTCAAGGACAATCTCCCAGGAACGCTGGACTGGTTCAAGGAGCGGGCCTGCGCCAGGCTCGGGAACTGGCTCGGGACGAAGTTCCCTTTCGACGAGCGCTGGACCATTGAACCGATTTCAGATTCGACCCTCTACTCGGCCTACTACATGGTCTCCGGATACGTGGCCCGCGGGGACATCGACCCGAGCAAGCTGGATGATGCGTTCTTCGATTTCGCGTTCCATGGAATTGGCAACCCCGAGGACGTGGCGGCCTCAACCGGAATCACACTGGACATTGTGAAATCCGTGAGAAGGGATTTCCTTTACTGGTATCCCCTGGACATCAACCTGGGCGGGAAGGAGCACCAGACAGTCCATTTCCCGGTCTTCCTGATGAACCATGCCGCGGTCCTGCCGGATTTCCTGCCAAAAGGAATATTCGTCAATTACTGGATAACAGGAAAAAGCGGCAAGATGAGCAAGTCGAAGGGCGGCGCCGAGCCGATACCGGATGCAGCAAGCACTTACACGGTTGACGGGCTGAGGCTCTACTACTGCCACATAGCCAGTCCCCATGTCGATGTCGAATGGGAGCCCTCGGATGCCTACAACTCGAGAAAGAGCGTGGAGAGGGCCTGGAACTTCGCCTGCGAGCTTCTGGACATGAGCGGCGGCGAGGGGCCCATGGATGGATGGCTTGAATCCCGGATGCATGGTTATGTCGCAAGGGCCGTAACCAATATGGACGGCCTGAAACTCAGGGACACGGCCAACATCATCTATTTCGATTTGCCGAACGACCTCAGATGGTATCTCAGAAGGGGCGGCGCGAACTCCGAACTACTGAAGAGAGCAGTGGATGCATGGACCCGCATGATGGCGCCTTTCACGCCTCACATGGCAGAGGAGCTCTGGGAGCTTGCGGGCCACAGTGAGATTGTATCGATTGCCAGCTATCCAAAAAGCGAGGATTTCAGGGCTGAACCCGGTGCGGAAAAATCCGAGGAATTCGTCGTCAAGCTCCTGGAAGACATATCCGGCATATTGAAAATGACCGGGTTGAGCCCGAAGAAGCTGTGCCTTTACACGGCGCCTGCCTGGAAATACCTGGTCCAGAGAATGATGGTCCTCGAGAAGAAGGACATGGGCGCGGTCATGAAGGAGATGCTGGCCGACCCGGTGATGAAATCCAAGTCAAAGGAGATAAGCGCCTTTTCATCGAAGCGTATGAAGGATATCAAGAGGTTCGGCGACGGCGGCCTGGACGCGCCATCAGGAACTGAGGAGCTTCAAATCCTGAAATCAATAAGAGAATTCCTGGAAAAGGAATACGGCTGCCCGGTTCATGTCTTCTCGCCGGAAGAGGATGGCATCTTCGATCCCGGGAACAAGAGGAACATCGGAAGCCCGGGGAAGCCGGCAATCTATGTAGAGTGATCATCTCTGCGCAGGTATGAACTCCCTGAGGGCCTCGATGTCCGGGTTGCGCTTTCCCTCGGATACCAGGCACATGTTGACATCTATCATGACCGGTTTATCGAGAAGATGCTTGTCATAGAGCATGCGCAGCGTGTCGTAGTATCGCCTGGCCGTGGCATGGTCCGGCGCGGAGAATCTCAGCACCCAGTCGAACTCACCGTTGACATAGAAGAAATTCGTCAACCTGACATTCTGCTTCTTTGGCTCATCCCTGGTGAGGCGTTTCAGAAGTATCTCCACGAGTTCGTCCGTCATGGGCTTGGTCTTCATCAGGACGATGTAGGAAACATGCCCCAGCTTCTTCTCATCAAGAACGGCCGTGTAACCCCAGATGATGCTGTCCTCTTCCAGCTGTTTTTTCCTGCGCCACACCCTCTGCCTGTAGGTCCCAAGGTCCCTGGCTATCTCCATGTCGCTTCTTGTGGGATCCTCCATGAGGGCGTTCAGTATCCTGTCATCCAGGCTTGCATTTTTACCATTCGCAGCGTTTTCGGGCATAAAGTCACCTTTTGTTACATCACAATATTACAACATTCTTTATGTGTTACTCTATTATATAGTTATTGAGGTGAGTCAAGTGACCCAAGAGAAGACGGAAATGGATTACGAGAAGATCACCATCTACCCATTGGATTACGACGCCGACAAGCGCAAGAAGCTTCATGCGCAGCTCAAGAAGCTGGGCATAAACTTCTCCTACGAGAACTGGTGCTGAACTGTTTCACAAGCGGGCACCATCGCCCATCATTTGGATGGTGCCCGTTCCTCCTATATTAATTCAGAATAGAATGCGTCTGCTAGCATCGTGGCACTGACACCATTAATGAATTGAAAAAAAGCCCTCATAGGCAGAGCATGCTGCAAATACAGGCATATATTGCTCAAGTATGCAAAAAGTTTATATATTTCTTCGCATATATGCAATATTATGCGAGGACGACGAGGAC
>CALKWP010000161.1 GCA_938004075.1 uncultured Methanomassiliicoccales archaeon | reverse complement strand
ATTCGGCGACCACCAAGATCTCCACTCTTTCCCTACCCGACGCTCTTCCGATCTTGAACCCGGCATTCTTCCTGATGACTGCTGGAGTCATGATATGCATTTCCGGCGGGACAATGCTCTGGACATCCACCAAGGTTATGAATGAATTCATCCCCGGAATGATAATCATCGAGGCATCTCAACCGGGGGCAACACCTCATCAATCTGCCGCAGCCCAGAACCCTATCAGCCAGCCTGCAAACGGGGATAAACTGTGTCAGCACTGCGAAAAACCGCTCGATTACATTGAGGCTTACAGCAGATATTACTGCCACGATTGCCAGGAATACGCTCCGAAAGATACATGAGCAAACCACAAAATCACATTATAGTCTGAAAAATGGTTTGGAATGCGGAAGGTGACGCAGCATCCCGATGTTGCATGGATAAGACTGATTTGTGAAATAATGATAAAATAATGAAAAGGGCTGGCCATGTTTCAGGCCAGCATTTCCTGTTTCTTCAGTTTCTCTTCCTGCGGTACACTGTGAATGCCACAGCCATGCCGGACATCAGCAGTATGATGGTCAGGAAGGACGGCCCCGGAAGGCCAAGGAATCCATTGTCGGTTGATACAGATATGGTTGGGTCCCTGGATACACTGATACTTGTGGTCTGCTCGGAATCCACATAGCCGGCCTTTGTTATGTAAGCCGTTATCCTGAAGGTCGTGTCTATTGTTACATTTGCCGAACCGAATGTTGTGACGAACTCGCCTGCGGCATTTGTTGTTCCGGTTACTGTCTCAAGGTATCCGCCAAGTCCCGCTGGGGTGATTACCAGCACCACGTTGGCGCCGGATATGGCTACATTCGTAGCTTTGTCCTTCACGAGTACGGATATAGATGTTGTCTCACCGGAAGGCAGTGACGTGTTGCCCCTGGTTATGTCCACGTTGAAGTTCTTGAGGAGCGGGTGGATGGTTAATTCCATTGTGTCCGAGCTTGAGCCGTAGCCGAGTGTGTAGGCCTCAGCTTTCAAGGTTATTGTCCTTGAACTGGTTGTTGCGGGTGCAATGTAGGATATTGTGTACTGACCGGATCCTGAATCAAATGCCGGGGTTCCGAATGTTCCCTCGCCAGTAAGCACTAATTTTGTTGCCTCCACTGGTCCTCCGCTGAGATCCTGGACCTTGACGAACAGGTTCATTGTCTCCCCATCGTTAAGGAAGTTCTTGACGCCGGAAAGTGTAACGGTCGTATCGTCAACAACCGGGTTCTTCAGATTTGTGAATGTCCAGTAGTTGACTACTCCGCCAAGTGTCTGTACCCAGCCGACATAGACATTTGTCTTGTATGCATGGCTGACCTTGTAGGCGAACAGCGGCACTGACGGCACCATGTCATTGATGACATTTTGGGCTTCTTTGACGTACTTTGCCCTCATCACAGGGTCCATCTGCTTGTTGGCCTTGTCTATCTTGTCATCGAATCCAAGGTACCCATATGTGACGTTAAGCGTGTCATTGAGATAATCCACAACAAAAGTGGTGTTCAGGGTAACAAGTCCGGTCTTCATGTCTACCTGGTATTCGGTGGTCGGCACAATGGTCTCGTTCCGGAACAGCATGAAATCTCCAACGAGGTTGCTGTGCTCAAGTTGTGCAGTCCATGTTGTGTTGTCCACAATCTGGTTGATTATGCTGTAGTTGTCAACCATGTACTTGCCCTGGAAGTTGAGGATGTTCTTGTCAGTTGCAACATTCGCTGAGTGGTACATATCGTTCAGGAATTGGGGGTCGAGTGTTGCGCGGTCCTCGTTTGCCAGGTACATGTCGAAGTTGTCAGATCGGAAGAGCACACGTCTGAACTCCAGTCACGAATCACCATCT
>CALKWP010000160.1 GCA_938004075.1 uncultured Methanomassiliicoccales archaeon | reverse complement strand
CGGCGACCACCGAGATCTACACTCTTTCCCTACCCGACGCTCTTCCGATCTGGATACTGCGCAGGATATGATCATCCAGGATACGCGAACCCGGGAGCGGGCCGCGGTCTTGGAATGGGCTACGGCCGTGGAATGGGCCGTGGACGCGGCCCCGGCCGGGGTTTCGGCAGGGGCTACGGCCGCGGGCTCGGATACGGCCCGGCCTTCGAACCGCCCGACTACCCCAGGGCGGTGCAAGTCTACAGGGAACCTTCACCCGAAGAGGAGAAGGCGTTCCTGGAGAACCTGGTGAAGGACCTGGAAGCGGAACTCGAGGATGTGAAAGCCCGGATGAAGGAGCTGGCAAAGGAGAAGAAGTAGCCAGCTTCTCCCTTTATTTTTTTGGAGATGCTAACATGCCGGATCCAAACATAGGAGAGAATCTGAAAGAGATAACGAGTATAATAGCCATAATGAGCGGAAAGGGCGGTGTCGGAAAAACCACAGTTGCGGTCAATCTGGCATGCGCGCTTGCGTCCGAAGGAAAATCTATTGGAATACTGGATGCTGATTTCACGGGGCCAAACGTGCCGAAGATGCTTGGAATCGAGGATTCGAAGCTCGCAGCGGAAGGCAATGCCATAGTTCCGGCCATTTCCAGAAATGGAATGCGAATCGTATCAACGGCATTCATACTCGATAGCAGGGATTCCCCTGTGATATGGCGCGGGCCGATGAAGATGCAGGTCATCAACCAGTTCCTTGGGCAGGTTGCCTGGGGCAAGCTGGATTACCTCATCATAGACCTTCCCCCGGGGACTGGCGATGAATCACTGAGCATTGCCCAGCAGATTCCAAGGGCGAGTGCAATAATTGTGACCACACCCCAGGAAGTTGCCCTTCTCGATTCCAGGAAATCGGTGAACTTCGCCAGACAGCTGAACATGAACGTCCTGGGAATAATCGAGAACATGAGCGGGATGACTTGCCCGCATTGCGGAAAGGACATCGACCTTTTCAAAAAGGGGGGCGGTGAGGCAGCCGCACACGAGTTGGGCGTCCCTTTTCTGGGAAGGTTACCTATCGAGCCGGAAATTGTCCTTTCCGGAGACTCGGGATGCCCCTTGACCATGAATAGAGACTCGAAAATATTGAAGGCTATTGGCGAGATATCAAAAAATATTGAGAACACAGGGAAGAAATGAAATGCAAGGCAACAGAGGCGGCGGCATGGGAAACCGTGCCGGAGGAGGGGGCCGAGGGGCAGGAACCGGCCAGGGACTGGGCGGAACATGCGTCTGCCCGAAATGCGGCTACAGCCAGCCGCATCAGAGAGGTGTGCCGTGCTTCGAGGTGAGATGCCCGAAGTGCAACGTGCAGTTGATAAGAGGAAATTGAATAGGAGGAATGAAATGAAAATAGCCATATCATCAACAGGACAGGATTTAAACGCCCAGACGGACCCGAGATTCGGCCGCTGCCAGTACTTCATATTGCTGGACCCAGGGACTATGAGATTCACAGCCCATGACAATTCCAGCGCCATGCAGAGGGGCGGAGCGGGGCCGATGGCTGTAAAAGCCATATCCGACCTTGGAGCCGAAATTCTAATAACCGGCGATGTCGGGCCGAATGCCTTCGAAGCGCTGAGGGCAGCAGGGATAAAGACGTACATCGGAGCCAGCGGGACAGTCAGCCATGCAGTGCTGCAGTGGAAGGACGGAAAGCTCGCGCAGGCAGGGAGTGCCAGCGTGGGCGAACATTCTGGGATGAGGTGAGCGCATGAAAATATGCATACCGACAATAGGAGAACGGGGAATGGATGAACTGGTGGGCGAGCATTTCGGACGCGTTCCGACTTACACGCTGGTCGACACCGAGAACGGCGATGTCAGAGTGATAAAGAATACCACAACGCACATGGGCGGCACCGGATATGCGCCGGACCTGATATCGCAGCACGGCGCCGAGGTTATGCTCTGCAATGGCCTCGGCAGAAAGGCAATCCAGATGTTCGAGGAAAAAGGCATAATGGTCTATGTCGGGGCTGCCGGAACGGTGGCAGATGCCATAAACCTCTGGAAGACCGGAAAGCTCCAGGCCGCAACCAGCGAGACCGCGTGCCAGCAGCACGCGTTCCGGGGCGAGGGGCATGGCGACGGCCATGCCCATGGCGAAGGGCATTGCAGCCACGATTGAGGGTGTGCATGTCCTTTGCGTATGGCCCAGTGCCATCCAGGAGATTCGGTCGGTCAATTGGAGTCAGCCCAATCCCACATAAGGCTTGTTCGTATTCATGCGTATACTGCCAGCTGGGAAAGACCACCGACATGAGAGCCGATCGTCACAGATTCTTTAACCTGGAAGATATCGAAAATGACATATCCAGTACGGTGACAGCCTGCAATGGGAACACGGATTATATAACTATAGTTGGAGACGGCGAACCGACGCTTTCCTCAGACATCGGCAGATTGATTTCGTACTGCAAGTCGCACTGGAATATCCCGGTTGCCGTGATAACCAATGGCTCATTGCTATCGGATGCCATGCTGAGAAAGGAGTTGAGCCGGGCGGATGTTGTCTCGGTAACCGTATCCGCCGGCGAAGAGGAAATATTCCGGAAGATTCACCGACCCCACGGAAAACTGAAGTTCCGCGGTGTCATGGACGGAATGGAAACATTCAGAAAGGAATTTCCGGGAAAATTCTGGGCAGAGGTCATGCTGGTGGCCGGTCTGAACGATTCTCGGGAGACATTGCTCGGCATCAAGGAAAAGCTTGATGCCCTGTCGCCAGACAGGATTTTCATCGCAACCCCCACAAGACCGCCCACTGAGTTCTGGGTGAAGCCACCGGATCCGGAAGCGGTTCTGGATGCGGCAAACATCCTGGGCGGCTCCCTGGAGATGACGTTTCCGGAGATGGGCAGTTTCAATCCAGGAGAGCATGAAAACGTTGCGGATACGATACTTCAGCTATGTTCCAGGCACCCCATGATGGAGAAGCAGGTGAGGGAAATGGAAGCCAGGTTCAGTGTAGATGTGGCGGACAGGATGGCAGGAGAGAATGTTGTCAGGTGGAAAGAATACCTGGGAATCAGGTACCTTCTCCCGACCGGAAAAAAGCGGAGAATGAGGCAATGAAAACGAGAATTGCGATAGCCAGCGGAAAGGGGGGCACGGGAAAGACGACGGTGGCAATCAACATGGCCTTCAGCCTTGGCGACGTTCAACTCTTAGACTGCGACGTGGAGAATCCGAACGGCCACCTGTTCCTGGGAAAGAAACTGAAAGAGGTCGAGCCGGTGTGCCTGCGCATACCCGTCATAGATAAGGCCAAATGCACGAATTGCGGCAAATGTTCGAATTTCTGCCGCTACAATGCGCTGGTCACGTTCAAAGCTGACACGTTATTCTTCCCGGAGATGTGCCACGGCTGCGGCGGCTGCACGCTGGTCTGCCCGGAGAAGGCCATCACTGAGACGACAAGGCCAATAGGGAACATTTTCAAAGCAACCTTGGGAGAGTTGGACTTCTGGTCCGGATTGAGATCGGAAGAGCACACGTCTGAACTCCAGTCACGAATCACCATCT
>CALKWP010000159.1 GCA_938004075.1 uncultured Methanomassiliicoccales archaeon | reverse complement strand
ACCACCGAGATCTACACTCTTTCCCTACACGACGCTCTTCCGATCTGATTCTCTATCAATCTCGCAAAGAATTATTCAGACCTTTGCCGCATCAACGACATCAGGATAGACACGTTTGCCAAAGCTGGAATACTGGATCAGAAGCATCCCGAGATAGTGCTTTTCCCATTTGCACTCAGCAGCATCCCCCTGTTCCTGGATTATGCCCCTCTGCTGGCTAGCAAAACCGGTCTGGAATTGCCACCGGACATATTCACTGGCATTCCCGAGGATTCAAGCCCGATAGAGCTCTCGGACAATGAGAAGAAGGTGATGTACGGCCTTGTTTCCAACCCGGACATGAACGATAAGGAGCTTGCGGAGCACCTGGGCACCTCCAGGCATATCGTGTCCAAGTCAAGAAAGAGGATGGAAGCCGAGAACCTGGTCATAAAGAAGAGAATTCCGAATCTGCTCAAGCTCGGTTTCAAGGTCATGACGCTGTCCCACATAAGGTTCAATCCCAGGAAACCGCTGGACAGCGCGCTTCTGAAATCCGGGGTCTTACAGAACCCGGCCACAATCCTTCTGGCAGCCAGAAAATACGATTGCATAGCCATCTCCGCGCACCTGGATTATGAGGATTACCGCCTGGAGCACACCAGGATGGTCCAGCATCTAAAGGAAAATAATTACCTGGCTGAAATGCCCGAAACCTCCAAATACATGATACCCAGCATGGTGGTAATGAAGGATATAACCTTCGGGCCCATTGTCAAGAAGATACTGGAGATATGAGCGCGAAGGAAAAACCCACCAGTGCTAGCCCCGCGCAGCATTTTTCACCCTGAATGCATTGGCGGGTAAAGCACTCGACCTACCCACTTCACAGGCAGGGCATGATTTAGATAATCTGTTAGCCAGGGATTGACGTCATCAATCCGCCACTACCTCAAACCCATCTTTATCAAATATCAGGGGCAGGTAATTCCTCTTGTGGTTTGTCTGCCTCATCTTCACGACGCTGAGCCAGAGCTTGACATCGGTATCATCGCGCCTCAAATCAAGGTGAATTATTCCATCAGCCAGGAAGTCCTCGCTGTTGTGGCAGAACAGTTCTGAGCCTTGCTCCATCTCTGTGATGAGGAAAGCCGTTATCTGCATATCCCTGAGCCATTCGAAGAAGTGGAACAGCTCCTCACGGGGACTCTGGAACTTGGCCATCACCTCCAGTATCGGCAGGGAGTCTATGACGACCAGGTTGATGTTCATGTTCTTCTTGAGGTTCTTCAGGTACATCTTGAAGACTTCCATCCAGGTCTGGTTGGTCAGCTGGACAAGCTTCTTTCTGATCATTCCGAGGTCAAGGACGCTAATCTCCTTCTCCAGGCCGCCCAGCTTCATGCCGAGGCCGTCCATGTTAGTGAGCAGGCTGTCGCGGCCCTGTTCCAGAGTGACGTAAACCCCGCTCATATCCTCCTTGTTGGCATTGTGATACAAAATGTTGAACGCGAAAGACGATTTCATTGTTCCGGGCTTGCCCGCCACCAGTATTACCGAGCCCTCGGGAATGCCGCCCTGCATGACCTCGTCCAGTCCCTTGACGTAAGTTTTGATCCTCTTGACTTTCATCGATGCTCCTCCTCGTGTCTGCCCATACCTCGTTTTAATGATATATAATTTGCTGTATTAAGAATTCGGGAAAGTGTAGAAACATTGAAGATGGGGAACGCGCGCCTCAGTGGGATTTCAGGTATTGAGACGCAACTTTTAATATATTACCATGTATCACTATTTCGCAAAGGTGAAAAGATGAAAGGAATAGACAGTATCGCCCAGAGGGCCATGGAGCTCAAGCAGAGCGGCATGAACGACAAGGAGATAGCCAGGGAGCTGCATCTCTCGGAAAACACAATAGTTTGGCTCCTTACCAAGGGCATTAAGGCCAAGAACGCGCCTACAGAAGCCCCCCAGGACATTAAAATCGGTTGGACGTCGGTCGGAGTGTTTGGAAGCCGCATATCACTCATGTCATCGATACTGGTTGACATAATTCTGGAAGAAGCCGAGAGCAAGGATTTCACAGTTCAGACCGTTGTCGGCATTGCCATAAACGGAATACCGCTGGCCACCCACATCTCAGATGAGCTTGACATTGAATTCTCTGTATACAGGCCGCCATACAAGAAAGTTGACCCGGGCGCATTGAGTTCCAATTATGCCGAGATTGATGGAAAGGACATTGTCTTGGTGGATGACGTCATCGGCACTGGCGAGACCATGGAGAAGGCTGTGGCCGACCTGAAAGCGATGGGAGCAAAACCAAAGCTCATACTCGCCATAGTCAACAAAACAGAGATGAAAGAGATTGATGGCGTTCCGATCCGCTCCGTGGTCAGCGCCAGGACCCTCGCGGTCTGATAATGAACCCGGGATTGATTTACCATGCACTGGATTGACGTTTACGCCGAAGAACTGCTGAGCCGAGGCAAGAAGCATTTTGTCGAGAGCGGCACCTCCATTTCAGGAGAGCCACATCTGGGCAGCGCCGAGGACCTGATAATATCCGATGGCATAGCCAAGGCCATAATCGAGAAAGGCGGGGAATGCAAAGCCATCTGGGCCATGGACGATCTTGATGGCCTGAGGAAGATTCCGAAACAGTTGCCCAAAGAGTTCGACCAGTACCTCGGACAGCCGGCATTCAAGCTGCCTTGCCCGGACGGATGCTGCGATTCATTCGCTGACCATTTCACGCGCCCATTCCTGGAGAACCTGGCAAGAATTGACGTGAAACCCGAGCCGGTTTCCGTTGCCAAGATGTACCAGGACGGCAAGTACGATGAAGTCGTCAGGATTGCCCTGGACAGAGCTGCCGAGATAACAGCCATAATCAAAGAGGTCTCAGGCAGCGACAGGGGCGATGACTGGCTACCGTTCTTCCCGATATGCGAGAACTGCGGCAGGATACTCACCACCCAGGCATACGCCTGGGATGGGCAGAAAATATCCTACAGATGCAAAGGCGGGATTGCCGGAAAGAATTTTATTCCAGGTTGCGGGCATGAAGGCGCCGCCGGCATCCGCGATGGAAAGCTTCCCTGGAGGGTGGAATGGGCATCCAGATGGCATCACCTCGGAGTGACTTTCGAACCGATGGGCAAGGACTTAATGGCATCCGGCGGGACATACGAGACTGGCAAAGCCATCTGCGAGAGGATATATGGCAGCCCGGCCCCGCTGGCGGTTCCGTACGAATGGATTGTCATCGAGGGCGGCAAGAGATTGGGAAAATCCGCCGGCCGAATACTCACGATTGGTGAAATGATTGATATTGCCACTCCCGAGATAGCCAGGTACTTCTTCATCCGCTCGAAGCCAACGAGCCATAAAGACGTTGATTTCGGCCTTGGAATCATGAAACTCGCAGAGGAATACGAGATGGCGGAGCGCGCCTACTTCGGCCTTGAGACTGGTCTGCCCGAGAAGGAAATCGATGACGTCAAGCGGAATTACGAAGTCTCCCAGATTGCGGGAGTCCCTGAAAAGTTCAGCCAGGTGTCATTCTCGCACCTGGTATCAACGGTTCAGGTCAGCAAGGACTGGGACCACATACTGGAGAAACTGTCGCGTACAGATGATTTGAGCCAGATGACGCCGGAGCATGAGCGCCGCCTGAGGATCAAGGTCGCTGCGGTGAAGACCTGGCTTGCGACCCACGCCCCCGAGGACATGGTGTTCCAGCTGCAGACAGAACACCCGGCAATCGAGATAACGCCGGATGAGAAGGCCGTTCTGGCCAGGCTCCTGCCCAAGCTCGAGAAGGTCGAGTGGGCAGCCGACAAGATACATGATGGCATCCACTCCACAGCCGTTGAATCGGAGATAAAAGCTGGCGCCATGTTCAACCTGATGTACCGGATCCTGCTGAACCGGACCAGAGGGCCGCGGCTCGGATATCTGCTGGCATCTCTGGACAGGGAATTCGTCGTGGAGAGGGTGCGGCATTTCTCGGCATAAGGCGAACTTGGAACAGGTTTCTGTCAGTTTAGTCGTGTCGCAACGGAAAATAGTATGAAAGAGTCGTCTCCATGCAAGAGTTTGGATATCGCCAAACAGACTACACAATAATGAGCAATCAATCGCTAGTTTGGCGGTGCTGGCGAGCACTCTGTTCAGAGAGTGCGAGAGTCGCGCTTTCTTTTATTGTTTCTTTTTTAATTTCAGAGAAAAAGAAAGTAGCCCCGTCCAGATTTTCATCTTCACTTAAAACACTAATACTTCAATAGATGGAAATTGGGCGGGGCTATGACTGAAAACGATAAAAAAGCGAAATAGCCCCGTCCAGATTTTCATCTTCACTGAAAACAACAATACTTCAATAGATGGAAATTGGGCGGGGCTACGACTCCCAACAATAAAAAAGCAGAGTAGCCCCGTCCAGATTTGAACTGGAGTCCAGAGATCCAGAGTCTCTCATGATAACCACTACACCACGGGGCTATTCGGTTGTCGCGGATATTAGCATGACCATATTAAAGTTTTTGAATCTATTCATACTGCCCCGTCCAGATTTTCGGCTTCACTGAAAACAATCAAGGAACAATAGCCGAAAATAGGGCCAATTCGTGATTCACAACATTAACAAACAAAACGAATTAGCCCGTATTTGAACTGGAGTCCAGAGATCCAGAGTCTCTCATGATAACCACTACACCACGGGGCTGTTCTGTTGGTCGCGGATAATCGGATTCCCATATTAAGCTTTTTGAGCATTCCCCCAATCATAATATTAATAATATGTCTCTGATTTCCGGGATGAAGGTGTCACCGAATGACTCAGGGCGTTTGTTTCAAATGCGGCATGACGGCAGAGGTTTATGAAACTCTGAAATTGAGGATGGATTTCACGAAGTACGAGGCCTGCGAGGATTGCAGGGTTGCGCTCTTCAGGGAAATGCTGACGGAGATGGGGCTGGACGCCGGTTCCCCCAGAGCATACCGCCTCAGCCAGTTCGACAACAGGTCGCTGACCCATAAGAACCGGGGCAATGTCTGGGATGTCCATCCCGATTCCCTGGCAATATATGATTCCATTGTTCGCGAGATGCAGAAAGAGTCAGAAAGCCAGTGAGCGATCAACGAAGAGCATCTTCCACCGTCAGCGGTATCTCCCCAACCTCCTTTCCTTTCATCTTCAGTTCGGAGAATAGCCGCGCAATGGCAGGCATCTCCATCCCGGCGGATTCCAGAAGCACCCTCTTGTTGAGGATGTCACTCTTCAG
>CALKWP010000158.1 GCA_938004075.1 uncultured Methanomassiliicoccales archaeon | reverse complement strand
CGACCACCGAGATCTACACTCTTTCCCTACACGACGCTCTTCCGATCTACTGGACCGAGAAGATGAACAAGAAGGAGAAGAAGCTGGCTCTGGATTCTGCCATAGCTGCAGTCAGCAAATTCGACATCGTCAAGGCCAGGGGCCACAAGGTGACCGAAGGCATGACCCTTCCAATAGTCATTTCCGATGATTTCGAGGGACTGTTCGACAGCATCGCCAAGGATTACGGCAAGGACAACAAGAGACCCGCATACACCAAGGAAACCGTGAAAGTCCTGGAAGCGCTGGGCCTTTCCGACGAGATGTTCCGCGCAAAGGACGGCGTACACCTGAGGGCAGGCCGCGGCAAGTCAAGGGGCAGGAGATACAAGTGCCCCAAAAGCGTTCTCTTCGTTGTATCGGACGCAACCAAGGTCATGAAATGTCTGGGAAACCTTCCGGGCATCGATGTCATATCGCCATCCAGGCTGAACGTTGAGCTCCTGGCTCCGGGCGGAGACCCGGGCAGGCTGACAGTGTTCACCGAGAAGGCTCTCGCATCACTGGGAGGTGAATAATATGCCCAGACCAGTTCTATTGACACCGTATGTGACAGAAAAATCCATGAACCATATCACCGGAACGCCACTGCAGAAGAACACGGACGGCAACCGGTTGGAATTCATAGTGCGCAGGGACTCGACCAAGGCGGAGATCAAGGAAGCGTTCGAGCGCAGGTATGAGGCGAAAGTGGAAAGCGTGAACACCCGAATAACCAAGAATGGCAAGCATGCCATCATCAAGCTGACCAAGGACTTCTCCGCGGAAGAGGTTGGCATGAGGTTGGGAATATTCTGAGGTGACTATAATGAAAACTATTACTGTATTAGGAGGGAACTGAAATGGGTAAACCAATCATCCCACAGAGAAGAGGAAAGGGCAGCATGACATATCGCGCACCGAGCCACAGGCACAAGGGCGTCCCCGGATACCCGAGGAACTACATCGGCGAGGGCAAGGTCATAGACATATTCCATGCTCCCGGCAGAAGCACCCCCATGGCCAAAGTGGAATTCGGCGACAAGACCAGTCTCTTGCTGGTTCCGGAAGGCCTAAGGGTAAATCAGACCGTCAACATCGGATCCGGCTCAAAAATTGAGATGGGCAACATCCTGCCTATCCAGGAGATACCGGAAGGAACGCTGGTCCACAATGTGGAGAGCGTTCCCGGCGATGGCGGCAAGTATGTACGTACGGCAGGCACATCCGCTACGATAATCACCCGTGGCAACAAGGTAACGCTGCAGATGCCGTCCGGCGCATTCAAATCATTCGACGGAAGATGCATGGCAACTGTGGGCATTCTGGCTAACTCAGGAAGGGACGACAAGCCCTTCACGAAAGCCGGGAACAAATACTACAGTTGCATCAGCAAGGCCAAGCGGAACAAGAAGGTCAAGGGTGTAGCAATGAACGCATGCAATCACCCCCACGGCGGAGGCGGTCACCCCCATGTAGGTACACAGAGCACCGTTTCCTACCACGCACCTCCTGGCCGCAAGGTCGGAAGGCTTTCTCCCAAGCCTAAAAGAATGAAGAGGAGGACTGATTGAGCATGGCAAGACCAACAAAAGGCGGCTCTTCACCGAAGGCAGCCAGGAGAAAGGCGAGGAAGAAGAGAAGCTCGATAGCCGCAAGGAGAAAGAAGGAGTTCACGTTCCAGGGATTCACGCTTGAGGAATTGCAGAAGATGCCCATGGATGAGATTCTGCTTTTGCTCCCCTCCAGGGCCAGGCGCTCATACAAGCGCGGACTGAACTCTGAGGAGCAGACCTTCGTGGACAGGCTCATGACCGGAGACAAACCTGTCCTCAAGACCCACCGCAGGGAGATAGTCATCCTGCCGAGTTTCGTGGGCAAGAAAGTTTCGGTTTACAACGGCAAGCAATACATGGAATTCGAGATCAAGCCGGAGATGATGGGACATTACCTCGGGGAGTTCGCTCCGACCAGGGGAACTGTCAAGCACTCCGGACCAGGTGTGGGAGCCACAAGGTCTTCCAAGTTCATGCCGCTCAAGTAAGGATGTGATTGAATGGGATACACAGGTAAGTTTGACCCGGAAAAAATGGCAAGGGCCACAGGCAAGGAATTGCACATCTCCCCGAAACATTCTGTTGAGATATGCAGGGCTATCAGAGGCCTCCCGATAACATCGGCCATCGACCTCCTCGAGAATGTCATTGCTTTGAAGGAGCCCATACGCTTCAGGAGATACAACAGCATGGTGCCGCACCGCAGAAGGAACGGCTACTCCAGGTTTGGCGGCCCGGGAAGGTACCCGGTCAAAGCCGCGAAGGCAATCCTGAGAGTAATAGAGAGCGCCCAGGCAAATGCCGAGAAGACGATTGACGATCTCGGCGACGTTGAGGACCTGCGGATATCCACCGCAGCCGCAGCAAAGGGTCGTGTGATTGCAGGTTGGATGCCCAGGGCTCATGGCCGCTGGGAGAAATTCGACCAGGAAACCGTGAACATTGAAATAATCCTTGAGATGACGGAGGAATAATATGGCTGGCGAACGCGCATTCGTTGATATCAACGTTAAAAGGGCATTGCTTCGTGAATACCTCAAGGAAGAGGTCAAGAGAGCCGGTTTCGGCGGAGCTGAGATACAGAGAACCCCCATGGGAACAAGGGTCACGCTCATAACCGAGAGGCCTGGACTTGTCATAGGCAGGAAGGGCGACAGCATAAAGGCAATAACAGACGCCATCCAGTACAGATTCGGCTTTGACAAACCCCAGGTGGAGGTTGTCGAGATTGAGAACCCCAACCTCAGCGCCCAGATCATGTCGGAGAAACTCGCTTCCGCTCTGGAAAGGGGCTGGCACTTCAGAAGGGCTGGCCACTCCACTGTTCGCAGGATAATGGACAATGGCGCAAGGGGATGCCAGGTCATCATTTCTGGCAAACTCACTGGCCAGAGGCACAGGACAGAGAAGTTCAAGGAAGGTCACATCAAGTTCTGCGGCGAGCCCAAGCTTCTGTTCATGGAAGAGGGATTCACCCCCGCAAAACTCAAGCTTGGTATAATCGGAGTTAAAGTGCAAATTATGCACCCCAAGGCCAGGCTGCCTGATGAAGTTAAGATTCGCGACCCGGCAGACGTGGCAGCGGCACAGCCTGCAGAACCAGCGCCAGCGGAAGCATCCGCAGAACCGGTTCAGCCTGCAGCAGCCGAGAAAGAGGTCCAGCCGAAGAAGAAGAAGGCACCTCAACTGAAGCCCGCGGCGGAGGCTGGAAAGCCCGAAGCGCAGACAGCAGCACCGGCAGAGGCTCCGGCACCTGTCCCAGTAGAGAAGAAGGAGGCATAATATGGCGCTCTTGAAGACGAAGGAACTGAGAAGCATGACCCCGGAAGCCAGAGCAGAGAAGCTCAGGGAGATAAGGGACGAGCTCATGCACGAGAGGGGCCTGGGAGCAATGGGCGGCGCGCCGACCAGCCCAGGCAAGATTCGTGCCCTCAGAAAGAACATAGCTAGAATCCTGACCGTTCAGAGGGAATTTGAGATTTCTCCGAGTAATAATACGGAGGCCAGCGAATAATGGCAGGAATATGCTCCGTCTGCGGATTGCCTGAAGAGCTCTGTATGTGCGAGGAGATAGCCAGGGAGCAGCAACAGATAGTCATTCGCAGCGACAAGCGCAGGTACGGCAAGATTGTCACTGTTGTGGAGGGAATAAACACCTCTGACATCAACATGGATGAGCTTGCCAGGACGCTTAAGACTAAATGCGCGGCAGGCGGCACTATAAAGGGCGGAAACATAGAACTCCAGGGCGACCATGTGAAGAAGGTCCAGAAGGTACTGGCTGAGATGGGATTCAAAGTCGCGTTGAAGGGGGATGTGCAATGAGGACTGCTGCAAACCTGGGAACTCACGAACTCATAGGGCTCAAGGTCACCGTCGTGAAAGGCGACAAGACTGAGAAAGAAGGCCTGGTAATCGACGAGACCATGAAGACTTTCAAGCTGTTCAACGGCATGAAATACCTCACGGTTCCCAAGGAAGGCAGGGATTTTCTCTTCAAACTGGAGGACGGAACAAATGTCATGCTCAAAGGCACTGACATCATGTTCAGGCCCGAGGACAGGACAAAGAAGGTGAAGGCATGAACACATCAGTATTTCAAGATTCAACCACCGATATACGGGAGGCAATGTAAATGACAAACGACAAAGATAGCGAGATTGTGGCTCCAGCAGATGCCGGGAAACCGGCACCAGCCAAGAAGCCGAAGAAGACCGCGGCACCAGCCAAGGCAAAGGCAGCCAAGCCCGCCAAAGCCAAGAGCGGGGAGGCAAGATACATCGGTATAGATGTGAAACTGCCCACAAAGACCTGCACAGACAGGTCTTGCCCTTTCCATGGAACCCTCTCTGTCAGGGGCCAGATGCTGGAAGGAGAAGTCGTTTCTGACGGCATGCAGTCCACTGTTTCCGTGAGAAGGGATTACATGAGGAAGAACCAGAAGTACGAAAGGCTGGAGAAGAGGTCCAGCAAATTCCTGGTTCACAGTCCCCCATGCCTGGAAGTGGCAAAGGGAGACCATGTCAAGATAATGGAATGCAGACCGCTGAGCAAGATGGTCTCGTTCGTAGTGATAGAGAAGATGGTTAAGGAGTGATTTGAATGAAGGGACTAGCTGGAAAGCAGATGAGAGGCATACCGAATGGCGCTAGACTGGATTGCATAGACAACACCGGCGCCAAGATAGTGGAGGTAATAGCCGTCCCCAAATATCACGGCACTCACAGAAGGTATCCATCCGCAGGCGTTGGCGATTTGCTAATCGTAAGCGTCAAGAAGGGCACCCCCGAGATGAGGAGGCAGCTTGTGCATGCTGTAATAGTCCGACAGAAACGCCCCTTCAGGCGCTCTGACGGTACCATGGTGCAATTCGAGGACAATGCAGTGGTCATCACTGCTGACAACGGAGAAACGAAAGGCTCCGACATCAAGGGACCCGTGGCCAGGGAAGCCGCCGAAAGGTGGCCCCGCATAGCCGCGACCGCTTCGACGATTGTGTGAGGGATTCAAATGCCAGCATCAATTTCATCAACGAAATCGAGAAAGCAGAGAAAAGGCAGATACAACGCCAAGCCCCACAACAGGAGAAAGCTGATTTCGTCTCACCTGTGCGGCGACAGCGGCAATGACCTCATCCATCAGTACAACTGCAGGTCACTCCCGGTCATCAAGGGCGACATGGTCCGCATCATGAGGGGCGACAAGGAGATAGTCGGAAAGGAGGCAACCGTTACCACAATCTTCTCCAGGGACATGCTCATCGGACTGGATGGCATAAACGTGAAGAAGCCTGATGGTTCCGAAGTTACGCGGAAGATTTCTCCATCCAATGTAGTCATAATCAAACTCAACTTGTCGGATCCACGCCGGAAAGAAAAGCTCGACAAGCTCAGGGAGGGATAAACATGAGCAAACACATGAAGAGAATAGCATCCCCGACATCCTGGCCAATAACCAGGAAGACCGCCGTTTGGGTAACCAAGCAGACACCTGGTCCGCACTCCATCGAGAGGAGCCTTCCTCTCCTGGTGCTTGTAAGGGACCTGGCAAAGTACTGCGACACGGCAAGGGAGGCCAGAAGGATAATCGGCCAGAGAAAAATCATGGTGGATGGCAAGGTTGCCACGAACTACAAGATGCCAGTCGGAATAATGGATGTCATATCGGTCCCGGAGAACAAGGACAATTTCAGATTGCTCCTTGACCGCCTCGGACACTTCAGGCTCATCAGGATTTCACCGGAAGAGGCCAAGTGGAAGCTTGTCCGCGTCGAGAACAAGACCACGATCAAGGATGGCAAGATTCAGTTGAACCTCCATGATGGTCGCAACATCGTGCTGGACAAGAATGCCAGAAACACCGGGGATACCCTCAAGATATCCCTGCCGGACCAGAAGATACTCGGTGCCCACGAGTTCAAGGAAGGCAGCATCGCCTATCTGACTGGTGGAGCCCACATCGGTGAGCTTGGCACGGTCCAAAACATCGAGGTAACAAGGAGCTCGGCTTCCAACATCGTCAACTTCAAGGACGGATTCTCCACAGTGAAGGATTACGTTTTCATAGTGGGCGAAACCAAGCCAGACATCACATTGCCGGAGGTGAGCGCGTTATGAGTAAAACCGGCGCCAGCGGCAAGATGAGGATAATTCGCGTCCAGAAAGTCGTCGTGAACATCGGCGTGGGGGAAGCAGGTGAGAACCTGGAGAAGGCCGAGAAGGTTCTGGGAATGCTCACCAAACGCACCCCGGTCAGGACGCTCTCCAAGACGACCAACCGTGAGTGGGGCATAAGAGCAGGAATGCCCATCGGCTGCAAGGTAACTCTTCGCGGCAAGGATGCCGAGGACTTCATTGTCAAGGCTTTCTGGGTGAAGGAGAACCGCATTGCCGACTATTCTTTCGATCCCGAGGGAAACTTCTCATTCGGAGTTCCGGATTACACGGATTTCGAGGGAATGAAGTATGACCCCCAGATCGGTATCCTGGGCATGGATGTGTGTGTGACTCTCTACAGGCCAGGTAAGAGGGTTGCCATAAGGAATCTATCTCCAAAGAAATTGCCTCCGAAGCAGAGGATAACCAAGGCAGAGGGAATCACGTTCGTAAAGAACAAATTCAAGGTAGAGGTGATGTCTTGAACGCTGTTCAGAAATTGCAAGGGGTGTTTGAATGAAACCAAAAAAGCTCTTTGGTAGAAAGATTGGCTGCAGGCGATGCGGAAGGAAGCGCGGCATGGTCAGGAGATACGGTCTCAGGCTGTGCAGGCAGTGCTTCAAGGACATGGCGCCCAGTATCGGATTCAAGAAGTATTCCTAGGAGGATGAAAGAATGCAACATGACCCGTTGAATGACGCAATGTCACAGATAAAGAACGCGGAAACCGTCGGAAAGAGAGAGTGCATCATAAGGCCATCCTCCAAGCTGATAGGCAGAGTGCTGAAGATAATGCAGGACGGCAACTACATCTCTCAGTTCGAATACATAGAGGACGGAAGGGCAGGTTCCTTCCGGGTAGTACTGAATGGAAGCATAAACGGTTGCGGAGTGATCAAGCCGAGATTCTCGGTCAAGAAGGCGGACCTGGAAAAGTTCGAATCCAGATACCTTCCTGCCCAGGACTTCGGTCTGCTCATACTCACGACAACCGAGGGAGTCATCAACCACACCCAGGCCAAGAAACACGGCATTGGCGGAAAGTTGCTGGCTTACGTGTATTGAGGTGATGAAATGCCAGTATCAGGACAGTCAAAAGACAATATAGAGATCCCGAAGGGAGTCACGGTCACGGTATCCGGAAAGACAATCACTGTGAAAGGACCCAAGGGCACCCTCACCAGGGAATTCCCGGTGTCGAGGATCAGCATGAGCCAGGACTCCAATCACATCATACTCGTTTGCGACCTCCCAAAGAGAAAGGAGTATTCGCTCCAGGGAACCATGCGTGCCCACATCAACAACATGTTGAGGGGCGTTACCAAGGGCTTCGAGTACAAGATGAAGATAGTCTATTCCCACTTCCCTGTCAAGGCAGCTGTGAAGGGCAATGACTTCGTCATAGAGAATTTCCTTGGCGAGAAATTCCCCAGGAAGGCACCCATCCTCGGCGACACAAAGGTTGTCGTCAAGGGAGATGAGGTGACTTTGACAGGGACGGACAAGGAGATAGTTGGCCAGACCGCAGCAAACATTGAACAGGCCACTCATATCAAAGAGTATGACCCGAGGAAGTTCCAGGATGGCATTTACATCGTACACAAAGGAGGCAAGTCAGATGCCTGAAGACAAGAATAAGGCCAAGAAGACGGAAGCCGCAACGGACAAAAAGGAACAGCCAAAGGAAGAATCCAAGCCCAAGAAAGCTGACAAGTTCAAGCCACGCTCCAAGCCGGAGCTGACCCAGGACGAGAAGGCGGCAATGGCCATGCGGATCGACAAAAAGGACAAGACACCCCATTTCAGAAGGCAGGAATGGTTCCGTTACAAGAAGCTCGATAAGGATAAATGGCGAAAAGATCGGAAGAGCACACGTCTGAACTCCAGTCACGAATCACCATCT
>CALKWP010000157.1 GCA_938004075.1 uncultured Methanomassiliicoccales archaeon | reverse complement strand
CGTACAGGACGGCAGCCAGAACCACAGTTATGGCGACCATCAGAATCGTTGCTATCACTGGCGATACGGCATCTTGCTTCCATTTAAGTTTCATGGAATATCCCTTCCTGCGTTTAACATCGTATTCAAATATATAAATATTATCATTAGAATTGATTTATGGCACAGAATCGCGCAGAACCACATCACATCCTACGCATTGCGCTTTAGAGAACAATCGCCAAAATCAATCAGTTGAAAAGCAAAAATGAAAAGGAAAGGGGTCCGTTGGACCCCTTCATTTACGGGTTTACTGCACCGTGAAGGTGGTTGTTCCGTAGTAGCCCTCGCTCGAGGAGAAGACCAACTTGTCGCCGCTGGATATACCTGCTGCAACGTTGATCCTGATTGTGGTTCCGGCCTTGAATGCCTCTACGTCGTTTCCACCGCCGCCAACAACCCATGATACACCGTTGTACCATGCAACTTGCACTGCCGCCGAGTTAAAGACGGTAATGTTTGTAACTGGTGTTGGTGTTCCGCTCTTGGTCAGAGACACAGATGTTCCGTAGATCATTGCGTCAGTCGGTGCGCTGGCAACCAGCAGTGTGACGTTTGTGGTTGTCTTTCCCTGCTGGGTCAAACCCATTGGCGTCTCGATGTTGCCGCCGCCCTCTCCCATGCCGATGACCATCACATACAGAACGGCCGCCAGCACGACAGTGATTGCCACCATCAAGATGGTCGCAATAACCGGGGACACTGCGTCTTCTTCTCTCTTCTTATAGACTTTCTTCATATATTTTGTCCTCCTTGTAGGGGTTACCTACTAAGTGTATAAAAGAAGGCATGGTATTTATAATTTTCGTATTATTTAACACACTGAAGCCAGCAGGTTAAAAAATGCAATCGACCTTTGCCAGCCAGCAGGTCGAGGGCTCAGCCCACGCTCTTCGCTGAGATGCCTTTCTCGTCAATGGTGTAAGCCAGTATGCCGGTCTTCTCAGGGTG
Source organism: uncultured Methanomassiliicoccales archaeon (assembly GCA_938004075.1). GTDB lineage: Archaea > Thermoplasmatota > Thermoplasmata > SG8-5 > SG8-5 > UBA147. The sequence continues at coordinate 12,430 of CALKWP010000157.1, read as the reverse complement.
GTTTCTCACCTTGCGGATGAGCAGGTTCCTCTTGAACTCGAAATCCTCGCGCTGGCGCTCAAGTTCTATGATGCAATCGACAATCTCCTCGATGCCTGACTCTATGTGGCTGTCCATGACGCCTTTGACAAGAGTGACTAGGGCGACGCCCCCGCTGTGCTGGGTGTGCGCCTTTATCGTGCGCAGGGCAGAGAGGACATCCTTGTGATTGTAATATTCCAGGAAGAAATTCAGGGAATCCAGGACGATGCGGAACGGGGGCTTCATCTTGGAAATCTCGTACGTAACCGTTGTCAGGAAGTTCTGCAGGCCGAAATCATCCTCTTTTGACTGGGCCATCTTGAACTGGCGGATGTCCTTCATTGTCAACCCCTCAAGCCTGTAGCGGCTAACTTCCAGGTGCTTGGCGAGTACCTTCTCGTAATACATGGTTCCGATGTTCACGATCTTGATGTTGGTGTCCCAGCCGAAATCCTTCATTGTGGTGATAACATCCTCGTCACGCTCGGACGTGGAGAAATAGGTAACCGCTTCCTTGCTGGCATTCACAGATGCGAACCGCTTGGCGAAAAGCTCGACGCCGGCGCCCGGGGAGCCCAGGCAGAGAATGGTGTATCCTTTGGGTATGCCATTCATGATGGCTTTGTCGAGGGCCGGAATGCCGAAGCTCACAGTGTCCGTCAAGGCTCGCCCTCCTTCTTCATGTTCATCTCCACATCGCAGACGAAGCTCATCAAGTTGCCTATCTCATCCGAGCCCCCGAAGGATTCCACGGTGAAGATGATGATGTAAGCGTTCCTCGCCCTCATGTTGTTATTCAGGATGTGAACGAATTCCGAGAGTATCTTCGGGCTGTTGTGTATGCCCAGCATGTTGATGCTGTCCAGGACGACGACGTTCTGACGGTCCCCGCCCTTCTTCATGAGGTATTCCACTTTCAGCATGATGTTCTCCAGCATTGTCGGGCTCTCCACCAGGTGGACGTTCTGGTGCCGCTTCGTGCTGCCGACCATTATGTGGCTGATGCAGTCCACGAAGTAGGTGTTCTCGAGGTTCACTTCCAGGATGCTCAGCACGTCGATTATGGACTGGGATGGTATGGCCGCAGAAATGTAGATGGTGTTGAGCTTGTTCTTGTTGGCGAAGATGTCCGCTATCCCTCTGATGGCATCAAAGTAAGTTTCATCGGTGATGGTGAGCAGTATGGCCGATGGCATCATCTGCCCGAGTTCGTCCGCGAGGTCATTTGGGCTTTTTGGCATTAAGTGGTCCCTCCCCCGCTTCCGCCCTTGAGCAATGGAACGAGAAGAATGCCAGCAGGCGTCAGGTCCAGAACATATTTCGCCCTGGAATGATTGGTTCCGCGCATCTTCACAACCTGCAATGTCCTGAGCAGGTCTCCCCTCCTCTCCAGGTTGCCCATGAGGACTATTCCGTCAGCGATGGCTTCTTCCACGCCGTAAAGCGAATACCTTTCCGCGGAAGGCGATATCTCCGAAATCAGCATGCTGGTGCATCCCCTGTCCGAGAGGGTTTTGCCGATCTTCAGTATGAATTCGCGGATCTTCTCCTCGGTCTTAAGCCGGTAACAGACTGACGTCACCGAGTCCAGGACCAGGCGCTTGATTGAAAGCTCATCCACGAGGTCGCCGATGGCCTTTACAATGGTATTCACGTCCTCCAGGCTCAGCTCCATCTCGGTGAGGCCCAGGCGTTCGTAAATCACTGGCATGTCTACGAATACCAGCGTTCCCTTCTTTATAAGGGTTTCATCGAAGAAATCGTAGGGAATGACATTCTTCATGAGCTTGTCGGAGGACTCCGTCACGGAAACGAATAAGCTGTTTTCTCCTGCGATGGCGCCATGCACGAGAAATTCAAGGCTGAGAGTGGTCTTTCCTGTGCCGCAGCTTCCCGTGAAAAGTATGGTGTTGCCCCTCGGAATTCCCCCGTTCAGTATATTGTCCAGGCCTTCTATTCCTGTCGGGCAGCGATCCCTGAGAACGGTTGCGGGGTCCTTCTTCGGTTTTTCGATTGCCATAGCCTCAGGTGATAAGCGTTCTGTTTTAAATGGTTACCGTTTAGTAAGTTGCATGATTGATTATCGAAGCCAAGTAGCTTCGATTTCATGTATCGTATTAGTAGAGCATGCCACTAATCATCGTTCAAGAATGCGCCTTGGGCTTTTCCTCTTCCGGGCTGCCATCGAGTATCTCGGTCGCCTCGGACTCTCCGATGACAGGAATCTTGAATTTCGGGCTGAATATTCCATCTGATTTGGAGAAGAATACCCCGCCGACGACATCTTCTGGCATTCCTGCCAGCTTCATTACGGGCCTGAATGAGTTCCTTCCATGCTTCCATCTGGAGATGCCCCAGTATGCCATGAAGATGAGAGAATGAATCTTCCGCTTGTTGTTTGGGGCCCAGTGGTCTATGTTATGGCGCCAGCACCTGGTTATGAATTCCCATTGAAGTTCGGTGAGATGCTCGAGACTGACGCGCTTGGCATCGCTGAGGAGAGCCTCTTCAATAGGGATGAAAAGCAGTGGCGTCAGGAAAGAATGGCTGCCCTTGAGGTTGTCCACCAACTCGATGGTCTTGAGAAGGTCGTCCTCGGTCTCATCCGGAAGCCCGGTCATGAGGGTGCACAGCGGCCACCAATCATGGTCGTTCATGTTGCCGACGCCCTGCTGCACCAGCTCCGGCCAGTGGTCGACGCTGAATGGGAGCGCCTTACCGCGCATGTGCTTCTTCATGAGCTTGGTGCTGCCGGTTTCGATGCCGACTTCCACTGAGATGAACTTCTTCGGGTAGGAGGATTTGTACTCGGGTGACCATCTGGTCTTCTCGATGAGGATAGGGGTGAGTTCTTCCAACACGGATGGGTCGTAAACTATCGGCGCCAGCGCTCCATGGGATACCTGGATGTACTTCACGCCTTCCACGGACGCAATCTTGGAATACAGTTCAACAAGGGCCTCCTTGTTCGGCTTGAACTTGTCTTTGCATTTGTAGAGGAAAATATCTTCCGTGGCTATGAAAATCATCTCTGAGCCATACTTCACATTGGTCTCCACTTCCTTCATTATCGTGTCCAGAGGGACCGAATAACGCTTCCTCATCGTCGGCGTGCAGAACTTGCACATCCTTCCGCAGCCCCTGGTGACCTCCACCATCCCGTAGGACGCGGCGCGCTTGATTAGAGGTATCTGGTCAGGGGTTGGCTTGCCGCCATGTATGTCCCTGTCCATCTTCTCGCCCGCGAGTATCCTCTCGACGACGTCCGGGAATGTGGATTCCGATTCCCCGTGGAACAGGTAATCTATTCCGAACTTTTCAGCTATGTGGGCCTCGTTGATCTGCCAGACGCCCGCTCCCCCGAGAAGCTTCTTCGGGCCCTTCCGCTTCATGGCCGGCTGTTCCATCAGCCATCTGAACTCGGATGCATTGAGGGCGTCTCCGCCGAAACCGATTAGAGAATTGTAAGTGGTGCTGACATAAGCGAGGCCAACAGGGTCCATTGTGGTCATGCAGATGAGCTTCGTGTCATCACCGACGAAGTTGTCCAGGTCCTGGGCATTGGCGGTTATCACATTATCCTCGCCGAACCTGTCCATCAGCATGGATTCGACCTTTCTCAGGCCGTACGGAACGAATTGCGCGCTGCCATCCGGGTTCCGGAGGGGCGCAAACCATTGGTCCAGCATCTTCTGGGGAAAGAGCTTGTGAGGGAAAGTGTTGGTGAAGGCCACGAAAGGATCGTAGCCGTAAATGCTGCCCTCGGCACGTGAAGTGGTGAGCACAATCTTGTAACCGTTTTTCTTTCTGCTGGTCGATTTATCTTCGCCCATAGTTAGGAAGGGACTGATAGTGAGGTTATTTATCAAGATTTCGGATGAGTCGAGAGACTTGGGGCTTTGCTGCTAAAATGGTATATAGGGGCTAGGAGCGGCCATGCTTGGCTGCGACTAAGCCGAACTTTTGAGTTCGGCGATAGGGACTGAAACTGGCCACGCAACGGCCATTTTCGTTTAGTTATGAACGCAATCTTATTCCCTAAACCTTAGACCCTCGCCCCTAGTCCCAGAACCGCTTCGTCCTCGCGAAGTTTATCTCCGCTGCCAGTATCGCGGCCAGGAAATCATCCTCATCCCCATGGTTCATTGCCAGTATCTTCGCCGCGGTATCCGGGCCCACGCCCCTGGCAGATATTGCCAGCACGGCTTTCTTTCCATGGCTCATCACCAGGTTGGCGGATTTCATTAGCTTCCGTATGGCTTTCTTCTCCTCCTGGGTCGGGGCGGATTTGCCCAGCAATTTTACGTTGTCGGCCTCAGCCTTCCGCACGACTGCCATCATCACCGAGCCGCATGATTTGCAGGAAAGCTTTTCCTCGACCGCCCCAACGACCCTGATGCTCTTCCTCAGGCAGTTGGCGCAGACCAGCGCGACCGTCTCCCTCTCCAGGCGGGACTTCATGGCCATCAGTATCGCATGGGTGGGGCGGGACGGCATCATCAGGTCTCCCTTGGCTTCGATTCCCGCTTTTCCGATGGGTGACATCCTGGATACCTTTATCTCAAAGGCGCCGGATTGAATGCCGGCAAGAACCTCGGAGGTCTTTGCGGGGTCCAGGAGCTCCCACATGCATTTCTCGACCGCCTCATCCATCAGCGGCGTTCCTTCAAGGGAATCCATGACCCGGTCCATGTTTATCATCCTGTAGTCAGCGTCCTTCCTTATGGCACCGAATTTCTTGGCCACGTTGATGAACTTCCATCGGAGGTAGTTCGAATGCTTCAAGTACAGGCGGAGAAGCGACTCTGTGTTCTGGGGCTGTGTCGTCATCAGGATGCCGATAACTGTCTCCGGGGAAACCGGCCTGGGAAGCTGGAAAATTATCCTGTATGGGTCCGTGTTGACAACTATCCCCTCGCCGTGCCTGGACATCAGCAGGGCGGCCACAATCTTTCCCAGCGTCTCATTGACCTTCGACCCGAAGCAGGCGTTGATGACCATCAACCTATTTTCGGTTTCAATCGTTATTACGGAATCGGTGGGCATGATGATGCCTTCGCCGGACTGGCTGTCCAGATATTTTGAGAGAACCGCAGTTGCATCAGTGTCCAACGGGTACCTGTCCAGGTCTTTTTCCCGCCTGAGACGGCCGACCTCCTGGGCAACCTCGTAAGGGACAGGGATGTCTTCCCCGGACCAGGATGGCACTGCGCCCAGCACTTTGGCCGGCTCCACCAGGACGGAATCCTCTTCCATCTCCACAATGCGCCAGGGTAGGCCGCGCACAATGAATGGCGCGTCCGGCTTGGCATATGCCACAACAAAACCCTCGTCCAGCGTCCCGATTATCTTGCGGGTGGTGAGGTCGATGACCTTGAATGTCCTCTCGTCAGGGATCATGGAGACGTTGTCGAAGAAATGGGTGCGCGAATTCTTGCTCCTGCCCAATCGCCCGGGGTCCAGCCATATCACCCGAAGGTCGCTGAGCTGCATCATCACGCTGTCAAAAAGCTCCTTCCTGAGGCCATTGAATGGATATGATCTTCTGAAAACCCGGTACAGGGCATCCGGGTCCAGGTCCCTGCCGCCCATGGCCGATGCGACTATCTGGTTTGCCAGCACCGAAACCGGATTCTTTCTGATCTCCGTGGCTTCCATAATCCCGGAAATGGAGCGCCTGGCGACGATCGCTGCCTCCAGAATGTCATCGGGATTGTCGCATATCACCTCGCCCCTGGATATCGCGTCAATGGAATGCCCTGCCCTCCCGACCCTCTGGACAAGCCTGGTGACCTGCCTCGGGGAATTGTACTGGACGGTGAAATCCGCCGACCCGATGTCTATGCCCAGCTCCAGGGATGACGTGCAGATGAGCCCCTTCAGGATGCCTGATTTAAAGTCCTCCTCCATCTGGACGCGTATCTGCTTTGACAGGGAACCGTGATGCACGCCAACGGGAAATGACTCATCCATCATGTGGAATCTTGCAGCAAGGACTTCGGCCGTGTTCCGGGTGTTCACGAACAGAAGCGTCGACGTATTCGTCTCGATCAATTCCCGGCAGCGCAGCAGCCTGGCTGTTGATTCCTCGTCGGTGTGAATTTTGCTGGACATGTCATGGTCAGCTGGTCTCGGCCTCGGGCATGAAACCGCAAGTTCCATCCTCTTCTCCCTGGCTACATTGATTATCTTCACTTCCGGACTGCTGCCCCTCAGGAACCTGGCCACCTCTTCGGGAGAGCCGACGGTCGCGGAAAGACCGACCCGGATGAATGGTTCTGGGACAATTTCCGCCAGCCTCTCCATTCCGACGGCGAGTTGAGCCCCTCTCTCGTCCTGGGCCATCTCGTGAATCTCATCAACAACTACCCAACGGACATTAGCCAGATGCTTGAGGAGATTCTTCCCGGTGTGCATTATCTGGAACGTTTCCGGCGTTGTGATGAGTATCTGCGGTGGATGTTTCGACTGCTTGGTTCTCTCGTTCTGAGTGGTGTCCCCGTGCCGAACGCCAACAGTTATGCCGAGCCGTTCACCGAACCACTCCAGCCGCCTGAGCATGTCCCGATTGAGCGCTCGCAACGGCGTCACGTAAAGAACATAGAATCCGTTCGGTCGGGCTTTCAGAATGTCATCAAGTATCGGAAGCATAGCCGCTTCAGTCTTGCCGATGCCGGTTGGCGCGACCAGGAGGACCTGCTGCTTCTTCATCAACAATGGCAATACCTGCTTCTGGGCCTCGGAAGGGGTCGATATCCCAAGCTCGGACAGGGCTTCGCGGATGCGGGGGTCCAGGGAAAGGAATGGGTTCATTGGCCGATGCAATAAATGAAGGGGGATAAATAGTTCGGGGAGGATGAGTGGGGCGGTGCCGGGTGGATACAGGGAGAAATATGTGTTCTTCAATAGAATGCTGGGTCGAGCGCACCTGAAACTAAAATGTATCCAGACCCCGCGCTTACAAGCGGAGCATGCTGGGTACAAGATGCAACGCGAAGGATGAGAGAGAGCCAGCAGTGCAAGAGCTCAAATTCGCCAAACAGACTGCGTTCCGATATGCATCCAGTCGCTAGCTTGGCGGCAGGGACTAATTCTGCAGAATTAGCCATGCCAACAAACTTTTTTTGTATAATCTATTGATGAAGAAAGTTTGATGGGCTTATCCAGATTCGAACTGGAGATCTCCGCTGTGTGAAAGCGACGTCATTTCTGGCAACAGCCGGAAACAAGACGAACTTGTTCGACTATTGTAACCAGCTAGACCATAAGCCCTTAGGTATGGTGGATAACGAGGTTATCTAAAACCTTTTCTCTGCAAATTGCTCATGGACACAGACATAATTCAAATTAATTCCCCCGCCCCTCACGCAACCTTATTATTTCATTAGCAGTTATTGGATGCGAAAGGAGGGCAGGTTTGAGCGAGAGCGGAGGTTTGTTGGAAGCATCGATGGTCTTCGAGAAATTGTTCACGGATTATCTCAAGAGCCATAATGATCCAGTTGTAAAAACCCTCCTCCTGAAGAAGCTTGACCGCCTTAAGCAGGAGCAGGCGATTCTCTCTGGAATCAGCATTGACGGGGAGCATGTCTATGTCAATGTCAGGGAAGGCACAGAGCATCAGGCAATATCCGCGCTTTCCAAGGCGTTCGACGCTCTCACCGATGTCGCAGCATTCTCCATGGGCCAGGAAGCCGCATTCAGGCATGCAGAGACTGTTGTCATCCATGTTATGAAACAGTTCCAGGAGCCGTTCTCCAGATTGGGCATACGGAATCACATTCTGAAGGGCGCGATGGCGGAAAGACTGCCTTCCGGGATTGAGGGCCTCGATTCCATGCTGGGCGGAGGATTCCCCAAATCGGACATGGTGCTGGTGACCGGACCTCCTGGAATGGCCAAGTTCAACCTGGGCATCCAGTTCCTTGCGAAAGGCCTTAGGTCCGGCGGCTCCGGTCTTGCGGTGATATCGTCAATGAACATCAAAGAGTTCAGGGATACGCTTTCCAAGCTGGGGGTGAATATCTCCTCCTGCGAATCCAAGGGCCGGTTGATAACCATAGACTGGTATTCCCAGAAGAGCAGGCCGATAGTCGGAATGGAGGAGCACGGGCCAGTTCTCATACCATCGAAGGATATCGCCAACCTGGACATCGCTTTCACCGGCGCCATGGACGGGCTTTCCTTTGCCCCGACCACCAGGGCATTCATCGACATGATTTCGCCCGCTCTGAGCATTTACGAGTTCTCCGATGTCATCGAGTTCGTCCAGAGGCAGAAATCGCGATTCAGCGAGAGGCGCATAACATCCATGTTCATGGTTGAGTCCGGGGTCCATGATGACAGGGTCATGACCACTCTCAAGCATATTTCAGATGCCGAGATATCTCTCAAAATGGATGCCGAGAACAGGCTTTTCCTGGAGATAGAGGCAATGAGCCAGCCAAATTTCAAGAAGGGAAAATCGGCAGTGCAGCTCAGTTACAAGGGCATATCGGTAATGGAAAGATCTGTTGACGAGGCGGGCGTCATTTCCGAGTTCTGCAACATACCCATGGTGAGCAGGGAGATTGCCAGAAAGCTCGTCGATGCGGGGTTCAGCAACATGAGCCAGCTGAGCAGGGCGGATGAGAATGACCTCCAGAAGGTCCCGCTGGTTAACAGGGATATTGCCAGGAACATCATGGAATACACCAGAACAATTGAATTCTCCCAAAGCGTTCTTTCAAGCAGGAGCGACAGATGGTTGAAGAAGGCCAGGGAACAGGTCGAGTCCGGGGAACTAAGCAAGGCCAGGAAGAGCTTGGAGAGGGCGCTCGAGATTGACCCGACCAATGCCATTGCCCAGGTTGAACTTGCCAAGATAATTCGCAAGCTGGAGACAGACAGTTCATTATAATAATCAGTTTGCCATTCTGTCTCTTTGTTAATGAACGTGAGAAAATGTCGAAAGATGCGGTTACACAGGCATCCGCCCCAGGCAGGATCATCCTTTTCGGAGAGCACGGTGTTGACCATGGCGGTCCAGCCATAGCCCTGGCGGTCGACATCAGGGCCAGGTGCAATGTGCAGGTGTCGCCGAAATTCACAGTCAACGGCGAGGACCTGGATACACGCAGACATTCACATCTCAGGGGCGCCATCCTCAACGGCTGGTCAGACATGGACACGCCGCTCGCGATAACGACTGAAACCGATATACCGCCGGAGCTTGGCATGGGAGGCCTCGCGGCCGGGACCGTGGCCTGCCTTGGAGCCATCTCGATGCTGAACGACCATATCATATTCGAGCATGTTGCCAGGAATGCGTTCCTTGCGCATTGCGAGGTCGAAGCGGATTGCAGCCCACTGGACTCATCCGTGTCCACCCATGGGGGGTGCATTATGGCGGACAGGAGGGCAAGCGGCGGTAACATCTGGTCCTTCAAAGCGAATAAGAACACATGGCATATCAGGGAAATCGAGACTCCTGAAATGGAGCTGGTGCTCGGTTATTCCGGAACTCCATCACCGACCCTGGAGATGCGCAACAAGGTGCTGAGGTTCATCCAGAGGAACAGCTTCGCGAGAGATATTATCAGTGACATTCACAGAATCGTGGATGATGGGCGCTCAGCGCTGGCATCCGGAGACCTTGCGGAGATAGGCAGGGCGATGAATGACAATCACCGGCTTCTGGTCAATCTTGGAGTGAGCACACCGGCTCTCGAGAGCATGGTCAAGGCGGCCGCAAGGCATTCCCATGGCGTCAAGATAACCGGCACGGGCGGAGGCGGCTGCATCGTTGCCCTGGCCAGGGAACCGGAGAAGGTCGTGTCCGCAATAGAGTCGGCAGGGGGAGAAGCATTCAGATTGACAATTTCAAGAGAGGGGCTCCGCCCCGACGATTGAATTTTTTTTCCAATGAGCCATATTTACTTTTTCTCCAAAAGCTTAAATCCGCATTCCGTTATCTCGTTCTGGTACTATGGCTGACATCGAGACCGAACTGATAAAGGGCGAGCAACTTCTGGCTGAATTCGAATATGATAAGGCCAGGAAGAAATTCAACGACGTTATCAAGTTGGACCCGAAGAACGCCAGGGCCCATTTCGGAAAGGCCGAGGCGTCACTGGGCCTCCAGAAGGTCACCGCCGAGGAGATAATGGAGCTTTACAAGAAGGCCACCGAGCTGGAGCCAGACAACGTTTTCTACATCACCTCCCTTGGCTCCTTCTGCCTGCAGATCGGAAAATTCCAGGATGCCGAGGCATGCTACAACAAAGCGACAGAGCTGGACGAGGAGAACTTCCCGGATTACTTCGCCGAGTTTGCGATAGGATATTTCAGGAACGCCCAGATTGTCTATGAGAACCATATAGACAGGGATCCAAACACGATGAACATGATCAGAAAAAAGACGTTGGAGTACCTTCTCAAGGCAATAGACCTCGCGCCGGACAAGGCAAAGGAATTGCTGGGCTAGAACATCATCTGAACGTCAGCATGGCTTGTGGCCCAGGCAGCATCATAAAGTATCTTCATCATCCTGCGATTCATCGTAGAACTCAGCCGGCGAGCAGTTCGGGCACATTCCAGTTATAGAATCGATGCATTCGCCGCATGTTATCATCCCGCAGCTGGCGCATACGGATATGGACGGCTTCCCGCACACATGGCATATTCCCGCGACTCTCATTGCCTCACTCCCTTAGCTCTCCCATTGTCGTGTCCCTCTCCGCGTAAGCGTTGTGCTTGTGGATGGACTCGAAACTCTCGCTCTTCACGCTCACTCTCACGTCATCCGGCAAGTCGTTGAATTCCTTAAGGATTTCGCCGAGAACGGAGCGAACGACGTCCTCCACGAATTTTGGATTGGAATGCGCATCCATGACGACCCTGGCCTCATCCGCACGCTTGAGTATCTCGTATGTTGGGCTGGAAAGGCAGCGCTCGATTATGTTTATCAGCTTGTCCGCTTCCAGTTCGCTTTCCACGGGCACTTCCATGTTGACGGATGTGATGTTCCTCTGGTTGTGGGTGATGGACGCGAGCGTGTTATCAGCTGAAACGCCGCGTATCTTGCGCACCTCTTCCATGGCGCATGGGCAGGCGGTCATCCCGGTTACTTCAACGCCGATGCTCTTCTTGGTCTTGCCGCCGCGGATGGAATTTGCTGACGCTTTCAGCATGTACCGCTCCAGGCTGGTTGTGCCGTTTCCCATGCCCCTTTCCAGGAAATAATCGGCAGACAGCATGACCTCAGAGCGTGAAGCATACTCATGTCTGGTGAGAAGCTCCCGGCAGATGCGGACGCCCAGGTCCTCAAGCCCTGTTACCTCGCCCCTGACGGCATCATCGATGACCCTGGAGAGCACCTCCAGGTTCCTGGACATGTGGGAACCCTTCAGCTCGGCCGGAAGGTCCACGAAAAGGTCGAATGTGACTGTCAGAGTGACCTCCTTCCCGGGCCTGCTGACGCGCACTGGCTTGCGCACATCGCGAACGCCCACTCTCGTGAGCTTGAAGCTTCCATTCAAGTGCTGGTTCTGAACATCTGTCATGATAGTCAAAACAAGATTGGTGATTCCTATTTAAATCCAACGCAATAAATGCGCATAACACGTTATTTATAATCTCAATCATTACAGGGGTTCAGTGATATCATGGACCTTGAGACAAAGTACCCGAGGAAGTTTTTGAGCAAGGATGACGACATGGGGAACCCGGAAGCCATAAAGGCGGCATATGCCAGATTGGAGAAGATGCCAGTCGGGACCAGGGATGAGGCGGAGAAATGGCTGGACGCATGGTCCGAGGTCATGTCCGCTGTCCAGGAGAAGGGCTCCAGGGCTTACTTCGCAATGACCCGCGACACGAAGGATGAGGTTGCGAGCAAGGAATACGAGCATATCGCCGGAACCGTCATGCCGCTCGTCGGCGAACTCGACGAGTCCATGAAGAAGCGCTTCATGGCACTTCCGGAGAACTGGACCCCCAAGAACCATGCCATTGCCAGGATGAACATCCAGTGGGCCGTTGAACTGTTCAGGAAGGATAATCTTCCATTGCTTTCAGAGGAGATGATGCTGAAGAGCCAGTATCAGAAAATTTCCGGCGGCTGGGAGACTGAGTTCGACGGTAAGAAGGTCACCCCGCAGAAGCTCAGCCCGCTGCTCAAGAGCCCGGACCGGACCCTGAGGGAGAGGGCCTGGCGCGCCAGGATAGGCATGCAATACGCGGATACTGCGAAGCTTGACGAGCTGTTCGAGAAGATGCTCGACCTGCGGAAGAAGCTGGCAGCCAATGCGGATATGGATTCCTACCTTGACTACAGATACAAGGAGCTGAGCCGTCTCAGCTACACCCGGAAAGACACGAAGAGATCGGAAGAGCACACGTCTGAACTCCAGTCACGAATCACCATCTC
>CALKWP010000156.1 GCA_938004075.1 uncultured Methanomassiliicoccales archaeon | reverse complement strand
GACCACCGAGATCTACACTCTTTCCCTACACGACGCTCTTCCGATCTGCCGAGAGAATCTTTTCCTCTGTCTTCAGGTCAAGCGGCTTCAGCCGGTCCATCACCATCATGGCATCCGCGCCCAGTCCCGCATAACCGATGGCAATGTTGTCCGATATCTTGCGCAGGCATGGAGCCGCAACGACCAGCGCATCCGTCCCGTCTGCAAGATTCTCGGTAGCGAGCACTACGCCGTCATTGCACACCATTCCCATGACCGCCCTGCCGCGCTGAACGGATTCCCTGGCGTACTCAAGCTGGTAGATGCGCCCGTCCGGGGAGAACGCGGTATCCCCATCATACCCCTTGGATATCGGGCCGACAGTGTTCAGGAAATGAACTATGGCTGCGCGAGCCAGCTCCGCCTTGTTTCCGAACATCCCCGACCTTATCAGGCTTTCCAGATACCTGTCCACATCGTCCGGGAGTATCACCCTCAGTTCCGCCATTTCATCCCTCTAGTACCATCAAACATACGTTTAAACGTATTTCAGATGTATTTTACCCGTATCTTTATTAGTATATTAATAGATATCTATAATATGGGCCTTGCATCTAATTTCATTCGAAAGGTGTGGGTCAAACTGCCATCATTCCACGGCTCTCCCCGTGTAAACGATGGCTCCCAGCGCCAGAAGCATCGCGCCCATGAACGCCAGGATGCTGCCCTGTATAGCCAGGTAATTGTAAAGCGCGTGCATCGCCACAGCCAGCATGAAGAACGGGATAACCACCAGGATCGTTCTGCCGCCGACCTTTGCCATGGCGTAGCCCCTGCCGGTCATCGCTGTTGCCGCAGCATGAAGCGCGCAGGCAGCGAATCCCCTGAGAACGACCGTGACCCAGTAAGCGGTCCAGTCTCCGCCCGCCAGAGCCGCTTGTCCGTAAAGCAGATTCTCGGTGGCGGCAAATCCCAGGCCGGCGGTCGCGCCAAGCAGGATGCCGTCCCTGATGCGGGTGATTTCGCCCTCCACGATTCTCAAGCCGAGCGGCTTGGCAAATTCCTCTGCCAGCGGCGCGACGAAAACAACCATGAAGAACAGCGGCGTCCCCACTTCCCAGGGGCTGAAGCCCGGAGCCAGTATCTCAAGCACGATTGCGATTATCACGGCGAAGACAGCGCCCCAGATGAACATAGCCAGCATGCTGGCGAATCCAGGGCTGCCGCGCGCCCTTCTGGAGAGCCATGCTGCCCACATTATGGATGGCAGGAGCGCCACCAGCAGGAAGAAACCAATCCATTTCAGAGATTCGATGTCCATGCTGCGACCTCACTCCTTGATGTCGCTCAAGGGATATACAATTTTGCGGGCCGTGCAAAGTCTTTATTTATCTGCCCCTATTCCCATGCAGAGAAGGTGTATTGACATGCCATCCAGACTGATTGTGGGAACCCAATGGGGCGATGAGGGAAAGGGAAAGATAACCGATCTTATGGCCAGGGATGCGGACATGGTCGTCCGGTTCCAGGGCGGGAACAATGCAGGCCACACAATTGTCATCGGGGAGAAGACCTTCAAGCTTCACCTGGTGCCCTCCGGGATCCTCAGGGAGAATGTAACCTCTGTCATCGGCAACGGCCTTGTCATAGACCCGGAAGTCCTGTTGAAAGAACTTGATGGCCTCAGGGAACTGGGCGTCAAAATGGGAAAGCTGGTCATCAGCGACCGGGCGCATGTCATCATGCCTTACCACAGGATAATCGACGGCCTGGAGGAGGAGAAGAAGGGCTCGCTGGCCGCCGGAACCACGAAGCGCGGCATCGGCCCCTGCTACTCCGACAAGGCATCGCGCTTCGGGTTGCGTATGTGCGACATCATAGACCCGGAGGAACTGGAGAGGAAGCTTTCTGTGGCCTACCCGGTCAAGAAGGCGTACATCGAGGCGCTGGGCGGCACCCTGGACATGAGCATGCAGGAGATGCTGGCGCTTTACAGGAATTTCGGGGAGAAGCTTGCCCCCCACATCTCGGACGCCTCTGTGTTGATTAACGGGGCACTGGATGACGAAATGAATGTCCTTTTCGAGGGAGCGCAGGGCGTTCATCTGGACATAGACCATGGCATCTACCCGCATGGCACTTCTTCAGCAACCATAACCGGCGGCGCCTGCACCGGCGCGGGAATCGCACCCAAGCGCATCAACAAGGTCATCGGAATAGTCAAGGCCTACACCAGCAGGGTCGGGACCGGCCACTTTCCCACAGAGCTTTTCGACGACACCGGCAAGCTTATAGCCAGCGTCGGCAAGGAATTCGGGACCACAACAGGCAGGCCAAGGCGCGTCGGCTGGCTTGACCTGGTTATGCTCAGGCATTCCGCAAGACTTTGCGGCCTTGACAGTATCGTGCTGACCAAGGCCGATGTGATGTGCGGCATTCCGGAAGTCAAGATATGCACCCATTACGAATACGATGGGATGGACATGCATGATTTCCCTGCCAGCATGAGGGTTCTGGAGAAATGCAAGCCCGTTTACGAAACATTTGCTGGCTGGCCTGCCATGTCTGATTGGCCCAAATCCACCAATGGCGCAACACCCCGGATTCATCCCAACCTTGCAGCTTACGTCGCTTTCATAGAAGAAAGAACAGGCGTACCAGTTGAGATTCTGTCATACGGGCCAGGCAGGGACGAGAACATTTACCTCAAAAACATTTGAACCATTGGTAAATTTCTAATATCCAAATAGCCTTACTATCTCTGTGAGCGAGAAAGAGAAGCAGCAGGCGAAGGAGATAGAGCGCCTCTCCAACAAGATAGACAACCTCGAAGGCATGATTTCTGATATGGCCAGGCCATACCAGGAGACCATGGCCATGATGGCGAAGTTCAATGAGATGGCCAGCGGTTATCTCAAGATAATCAACCTGTACCAGCAGCATGGCAAGGTTTCCCCTGAGATGCTCGTCCCCTCTATCAAGGACCCCATCGCCCAGGATATACTGGTCATCCTTTTCGAGAAGAAGGAGCTGAACGTCTCCCAGATCGCCGATATCCTGAAAGAGAAGCGCGGGACCTCCTCCAGAAAGACGGTCCGGGACAAGCTGAAGGAGCTGGAGGACGCGAAAGCCATCGAGGTCGTGGGGGACAGGAAGGTCAGGAAATACAAGGTCTCGGACGAGCTTGTGGAACGCTGGCTCAAATTGTTGGGGGTCATGAAATGATGGCTGAAACTGGTCATCAATTTCCAGTCTGTTTATATACTCTGCCCAAACTATTGAGTATCAGAGGCGGGAAAACCGCCAATGGAGGTAAAAAACATGTCAGATAAGGAAAACAAAAAGGATGAATCGGAATCGAAGAACGATGCCCAGGAAGTGAAGGACATACTGGAAGCGGTGAGCGCTACAGTCCCCAAGCTTCTGAACGAGATAACCGAAGCTCTGTTCAGCGCCGAGAAGTCCGAGCAGTTCGGAATGGCAGTCGCCAAGTTCTACAAGTCCATGATAGACGCGGGAATGGACGAGGACAAGGCCTTCGAGCTCACCAACAAGTTCATGGACAGCTCCAGCCCCGGCGGGATGATATCCAAGGTGCTGGGCGAGTCCGGCGGCATCAACATCGGCGGCCACGGCCATGGAAGCCATGATGACCTTGGCGACGAGATAGAGAGGAAGGTCAAGGAAAAGGTCGCAAGGAAGTTTGACGATGAGTGATATCCCCCTGGCGGCATTGGCCCGGGTCCCGGGCCTGCTGATCAGACTTGTCTTCAGCGCACTCAAGTTCAAGCGAATGGCCAAAAAGAGCGCAAGGAAGGTCCGCAGAGGCATGATCAAAGCTGGCATGAGCCGTGAGAAGGCTAAAACTTTGGCGGATAAATACGAGGAGACATTCAGCATAAGGCGGCTGATTGCCGGAGCCACAGGCGGCGACGGCATCTCCTCTCTATTTCCTTTTCACTAATGTGAGTTTAAGTCCGACAATAAAACCATTGCCTTTATAGGCTGGTAGTTTACAGATAGGTTTTTATGGGCATTCAATCATTCGATAATCAATGAAAACCCAATTGATTGAGCTGGCGGCGCTTGTCAGGACCGCGGTTGCCAACACTCCAGCTCCCGAGCGCGGACGCACCGTGGCCATGGGCGCGGATGGCACCCCGACCAGCTACGTAGACAGGGTGGCCGAGGACGTCATCCTGAAATACCTGGATGAAATGAATTTCCCCGCGAACATGCTGAGCGAGGAAGCCGGTTACATAGACCGCGGTTTCAAAGATACATTGGTCGTCGACCCGGTGGACGGAACACATAATGCTTGCTCTGCCATCCCGTTTTACAGCGTCTCGCTGGCGCTTGGCCGCGATTCGCTGAAGAACATCTCGGAAGGCCTTGTGATGAACCTGGTGACCGGTGATGTTTTCCACGCAGCCAAGGGCAGGGGGGCCACTTTGAACGACGCTCCCATCAACGTGAGAGCGCCGGGCAGCGACCTGCTCCTCTTGTCATACCTGGGCGCCAGCGCTAACCCTGTCACATACAGGATAGCCAACCGCTTCAGGCGGGTCCGCAGCCTCGGCTGCGTTTCCCTGGAGCTGTGCGCCATCGCTAGCGGCCAGGCTGACGCATTCTTCATAGATTACTCGGATGAGAGAAAGAGCCCCAGAATCGTGGACATTGCCGCCTCCATCCTGATACTCAGGGAGGCCGGCGGCGAAGCGTATGATGCAAATCAAGAAATACTGGACATGCCATTCTCCCTTGAGGCGAGGAAGAACATGATGGCTCTGGGTTCCGGTAAGCTTCTGGAGATGATGAGATGAAAATCGGCATTCTGGCGAATCCCAAATTGCGCAACATGGAGTCCATCTCCCGCGAGCTGCTTGCCGCACTGGAAGGTAAGGCCGATGTCGTTCTGGACGAAGCGCTGGCCCAGGTCCTGGGGTTGCCCGGCACCCCTCTGGCCTCCATGGACGTTGACATCCTGATAACGATAGGCGGGGACGGAACTATTCTCCATGCGCTTCAGCATTCCAATTTCCTCATGGTCGGCATAAACGCCGGCCAGCTCGGATTCCTGACAGAGATCCCATTGGGCGAGATAGCCGCCAGCATCGAAAAAATTCTTGATGGAAAATATGCCATAGAGGAACGTATGCGCCTCAAGATAATGCACAACGGCGAGCGCCTCAAGGATTGCACGAACGAGGCTGTTCTTCACACGTCCCACGTTTCCAAGATGCATCATTTCGAGATACTGGTTGACGAAAGGCCGGCCCTCAATGTCCGGGCTGACGGCCTCATAATCTCCACGCCGACGGGCTCAACCAGCTATGCCATGAGCGTGGGCGGCCCCATAATCGACCCCAGGGTGAGCGCGTTCGTCCTTGCCCCGATCGCGCCTTTCAATCTCGCGATAAGGCCCCTTGTCATACCCGCGACCAGCACGGTAGAGGTCCGGCACGTGGACAGGAAGGATTGCCTTCTCGTCCTGGATGGCCAGACGGAAGTGAGAATAGAGCCGGAGGACGTTCTGACGCTCTCGCGCTCGGAGAATCCGGCAAAATTCATCCGCTTCCAGGAAGATTTCTACCGCAAGGCATGGAAGAAGCTCAGGATGTGAGGTCTTGGCCAGGCAGAAAGTGACAGCTATACGCAGGAAGGTCCTCAACATGCTGCTTGCCGCGTCCCGGGACAACCAGTCCAGCACCGGGGAATTTATCTGCGCGCTGAGGGCCAGGGACGGCATCATCGAGGAATTTCTTCTCATTCCGGGAACCATATCCAGCGAAGGATATGCGATTTTCAACCTTCACAACCTTCCCATCGACCTGAGCATTGTCGGCACCGCTCACTCCCACCCCCCGGGCTCAGAGCCCAGGCCATCCGAGCAGGACATGAAGCAATTCTCCCAGTTCGGCCAGATCCAGATCATCATCGGTCATCCATACACTATGGATTCATGGAGGGCATATTCCCGGGCCGGCGAGGAAATCTCGCTGAATGTGATTTGAGTAATTTTCAGATACCTTTTTAAAATACCGTGTCATTATAGGGCACGGGAAAGGCATCATGTTGGAACATCCTAGTTATAAACTGGCATCCGAGATCAGGAAAATTCTCACTGACCAACTGGGGCGTGAGTTTGGCCAGACTGTTTTCATCACGCAATGCTCTGAATTGAACATCAAAGCAGAGGAGATCAAAGTAAACGACCTCATTCGGCTCACGCCGGCCGTCATAAGAGCAATCAGGCCATCAGCAGGGGACGAGGTCGCGCAGAAAGTCGGCAATCAGATAAGAAAGCTGAAAGTCCAGTTGGAGCTGGAAACCCTCAAGGGAAAGGAGGGCGATTCCACAATGGCCAGACGTTTCGCGGACATTTACGTTGCCTATGGCAACATCTGCCAATCCACCGGAGATCTGGAGGAAGGCGACAAGGCGTACCGAAATGCCATTCGTCATGCCAGGAAAGCCGATTATCATCTCAAGGACGCCGAAGCCAACATCGGCATCGGGCTCATTTTCGAGAAGGCTGACAAGTGGGATGACGCCATAGAGTACCTCAACAAAGGCCTCTCGATTTCCGAGAAGGTCGACTACCCCCTGGGAATCGCAGATGCTTCAAGATGGCTCGGGCACCTCGAATGGCACAGAAGCAATTACGACAGGGCTCTTGAATGGCTGCAGAAAGGGCTCACGAACGCCGAAAGGACCGGCGATGACGGGATGATCGGCCAGATCATGATTGAATTCGGGCTTGTCTACAGCGACAGGGGAGAACTAGACAAAGCCGTTGAGTGGTTCGTTCGCAGCATTCCGCTTCTGGAGAGCGTCAGGGACCACAGGCAGCTGTCCAGAGTTTACAATAACATCGGCGATTCATACATGCAGCAGAAGGTGTGGGACAAAGCCATCGAGAATTTCGGGAAATCCGAGGAATTTGCCAGGATGATTAACAATCAGCAATTCACAGGCTGGAGCATCTTCAATTCCGGGGAGGCGATTCTGAACACCGGAGATGCCGACGAGGCAATAGCTCGCGGTGAATCCGCCCTCAGGATACTTGAGCCGTTGAATGACACAATGGGTATCCAGGGTTCAATAAGGCTGCAGGCTCTGGGGTACGCCAAGAAGAAGGACTGGGCAAAGGCGGAGGAGCTTTTCGGAAGGGCCATGACAATAACCGAGGGGATCGCCTCAAAATATCACACTGGCCAGCTTCTTTATGATATTGGCAGGATGCTTCGTGACAAGGGGGACAAGAAGAAGGCCAAGCAGAATTTTGCCGAGGCAAAGGCGATATTCGAAGAGATAGGCGCCAAACGGTTGCTGGAAGAAGTCTCCGCGGAACTGTGATTCATACGTTGCTGGCTTTCTCCGCATCAGAACGCTTCATTATTTCAGAATATTCCATGCTCATTGGAGTATCGCGTCCAGATCCAGGTTCTTCTTGGCCATGTTCTTTATCAGGTTTCTCTTGTATTCATCTTCCGGGGTTATCTCCGCGATGATCTTCTCGACGGCCTTGGATGTCGTGTAAGTGTCCATGTGCACCGAGATTATGGGGATCTTGAGGTCGTCGGCCTTGGCCATTACCTTGGGGTGCGGGATGATGTTGTTGGTGAGCACTATTCCGGCTGTATTCATGTTCAGCGCCGCGAAGATGAGGTCAATGCGGTCCCCGCCGGTGATGAGCATCTTGTTCTCCACGAAGAATGAAGGCAGGTTCATGGCCTGGTCGGCCGAAAGCGCGCCAATATGAACGACCTCGATTATGTTGTCCAGGCCTTCGCTGCCGGCGATGAGCTTGGCATTGAGCTTGTCAAGGACCAGCTGCATTGTCCCCTTCTCGAGCTCCTTCAATCTGGGCAGTATTCCCAGAAGGCGGATGCCCTTCCTTTCCAGGACTGGAGGGACTTCAACCTCAATCTTCTCGCGGTCCTCCTCCGTGGCCTTGTTTATCACAACGCCCTTCAATCGGACGATGTTGTCCGTGCATTTTGAAATCGCAAGGACCTTGTCCAATATGAGCGGGATATCGCCTTCCGCCACCAGGACCATGTCCGAATCCAGCTTCTGGGCTAGGCTTACCGAATCAAGGTCCATGTGTCCTCCGTATGAGTAATTCCTGGCGGATTCCACGAGCATCAGGTCGCTGCCTTTGGAAATGGAGTTGTAATTCTTCTTCAGAACATTGTCCAGCTCGCTCTGGTTCCAGTGGGACATTATCTTGTCAGAATCAAAACCCAGAGTGCTGGTCAGGACATCATCCGGCATCCCCATCCATTTGTGGAAGACCATGGCGTCAAGGTCGTGAATGCTCTTCTTGCTGTAAACCAGATGGTCGCCGAACGGCTTGAAGTATCCGCATTTCATGTCGGAGTTCAGGGCAATTCCCAGCCCAACGGTCGTCTTTCCTGCCGCGGTCCTGCTGGACGTGATGGTTAGCGATTTCATGGGAGACCCTCGGTATTCTGTTCTGTTTTATTAGCCTTTCTGATTGTCATTCTGGAATCGACGACCTTGCACCCTTTCCCCTTCTCCATGGCCATGAGCGGGTTGATGTCAAGCTCCAGGATTTCCGGCATCCTCGCCGCCAGATAGGAAACTCTTGAAATCGCTTCCACCAGTTTCGGGATGTCCCTCACGGCCTTTCTCCTGGCTCCCACCAGTATCGGGTAGGAATTGATTCCCTTCACCATGGACTCGCACTCATGCCTGGACACTGGAGCGACGCGGAAAGAGACATCCTTCATTACCTCTACATAAATCCCGCCCATGCCGAACATGACAACCGGCCCGAATGAAGGATCGGTGGAGAACCCCAGTATCATCTCGGTCGCGCCTTTCACCATCTCCGTGATAGTGACGCCTTCGATTCTGGCCCTGGGGGCGTGGCTATGCGCCTCCGCCATTATGGTCTCATAGGCCACCCTGACCTCCCTCTCATCTTCCAGGTCAAGCTTGACGCATCCGTATTCCGTCTTGTGGATAATGTCCTCTGAAAGCACCTTCATGACCACCGGATACCCGATGCCCTCGGAAACCTTCACGGCCTCATCCATGGTCTTAGCCACTCCAGTTTTCGGAAAAGTCAGCCCGGCAAGGCGCAATATCTCCGCGCAGTCGCTCTCCAGCAACTGGGTCTGCCCCTTTGCCTGCGCCCTGGATATTATCGCTTGGATGGCCTCGAGGTCCATATCAAACTCCTCGGGCGCATCAATCTCTTTCTCAAGCCATCTCCATCTTCTGTAGAGGATGCCCATGGCTGAAACAGCTTCGTTCGGCGTTTCATAGCATGGGAGGTTGTGCTCATTCAGGAGGTTGATGGCCTCGGCGACTCCCCCGCCCCCGATAATCGAATAGACCAGAGGCTTCCTTCCGGCAAGCTTGCCAGTGTATTCGATTGCCGTGTTGGCGAACTTTGTCACGTCCATTGTGGCCGGCGTGCAATACAGCGCCAGCACGGATGGGATGGAATCCTCCTCAAGGGCGGCTTTCAGTGCCATACCGTACTCCTCGTTCCTCGCCTGGCCGGTGACATCGATGGGATTCTTCGAGCTTCCGAATTGCGGCATCGTGGGCCTGAACACCCTGTCCAGCATCTCGTAGTCATCATTCAGAACCACATCATGCCTTTCGGCGGAATCCGAAGCCAATACGCCAACGCCGCCGCCATTCGTGACTATGACAGTGCCCCTGGCTTTCGGCAATGGCTGGCTCGCCAGAACCCTGGTCCAGTTGAATGCGTCCGCAAGCGTGTCCGCGCGTATGACCCCTGCCTGCTTGAGCGCCGCGCTGAACACCTTGTCCGAGCCTGCCAGGGAACCGGTGTGCGAGGCTGCTGCAAGCGCACCCTTCGCCGAGCTTCCGGATTTGATGAGGATAATCGGCTTGATTCTGGAGACCCTGGATGCTATCTCAAGGAACTTCCTGCCGTCCTTGCACCCCTCCATGTACATGAATATGACCTCGGTGGAATCGTCCCGTCCAAGATGATCCAGCGCCTCAGCCTCCGTGATATCGGCGCCGTTCCCGATGCTCACCACTGCCGACAGTCCCATATTATCGGTGACGGATTTACCCATCAGCGCGACGCCAAGCGCCCCGCTCTGTGAGATCAGGCCGATATTTCCGGTCTTGACCTTGGGCGGCCCGAAGGTGGCGTTCATGTTCGCGCCAGCAGAATAAATCCCGAAAACATTGGGGCCAAGAGCTCTGGCGCCGTATCTCCTGAGAATGCCAACCAGCTCATGGGTCAGGTCATGCCTTCCGACCTCGTCAAAGCCGCTGGATATGATTATGAACATCCTGGCGCCGGCTTTGCAGCATCTCTCAATGACGCTGTTGACTGCCTCAGCTGGCACCGCGACCACAGTGAGGTCGGCTTGCGTCGGCAGTTCCTCCAATGTTCGGTAACATTTCAGGCCAAGAAGTTCGTCGTATTTGTGATTGACAGGTAAAATAGTTCCAGAATAACCGGAGGTCTGGATGTTCCTGACCAGGCTGTAGCCTATGCTCCCCTCCTTGGCCGATGCCCCGATGACGGAGACCGATTTCGGATTGAAGAGCATGTCCAATTCATTGATGGCCGATGGCATATGTGCGGAGGATGGAATCCGAACTAAAAAAGCTATGGTAAGAAAATCATTCTGAATTGTTAAAGGGAAGGGAACCTTTCGATTCCCTCATTCGATGAAATTTTGCAATCCAATGAAATTGAATTCACTGAGTTCAATATCTGTCTCTTCGCGGTGGCCTGTGCTTCTGGAAGCAGTCACGGCAGTATACCGGCCTGTCTTCTGAAGGCTTAAATGGCACTTCGCATTCTTTCTTGCAATCGGCACAAGTTGCCTTGTGCATTTCTCTGTCGCTGTTGTACATTTTCTATTACTCCTTTTTGTCTCAAGACATTTGTTTCGAGACACTATATCCATAATCTGCTTACTATTAAAAGCTATGTATTGTAAGAAGTGCATGGCTTCAGTTTGCATTGGAACTCCAAAAAGATGAGCGCCGAGAGGGAGATTTTCTTCATCCTGCAACATCAAAAAAAGCTGAGCTTTTTTTGGGCGCTGGGCCAATCGCTCCGCAATTGGTCCGCGGCGAACCGTGTCGCTCTGCGGGGAGATGGTGTGAACGCTCCCCGGGACGCTTCGAACTCCCGCATCCTTGCGGACACAAGATTTCCAGTCTTGCGCCTTACCGGGCTGGGCCATCTCGGCACATGCCGGGCATCTGGGATATGATATAAAACCTTGTCGATGCGTCACTGCCTAGGCACCGCCTAGGGTGGGTTTTCCATTCAGGAATTCCAGAATGCCTCAGAATGATTAGACATTCGCACTTGATTTCATGGGATTGCATAACCCCGGGCTCAGCGCCGAATTGTGAGCAGCTCGGCTTGCTCGCAATGTTCCCAATGCCTGCACACCCGGGACATGCTGGTTGGAGGTCGCCCTATCTGCTTTCAGAATGCTGCAATCAGCTTTATATCATAAAAAAGCCATACAGGTATGCTCATATGAACAGGATTAAAGTGGTCAACGACCCATCGGAATTGGTCTCTACCTTCAGGGCAGTGGACACTGACGTGAAGAGAGAGGTTTTCAAGGAGATTTCCGCAGGCTGGAAGACCGCTCAGGAGATTGAGGACAAGTTCGGCGCAGAGGGGCCGCTCGCTCTCCGGATGTTCAACAAGATGAAGATGGTGGAGACCAGGTGGCAGCAGCCCCCCGAGGGTTCCCAGCAGAAGCCCGTGAAGGCGTATCACACTTACTATTCGGCATTTCACATAAACACCTCTTGCTCGGTTTTCGAGATAAGCGACGTTCTGGCAGCGGCCGGCATGCCTGACAAGGATTACAAGAAGATTGAGGCCAAGATTCTGAAGATGATTGGCACTGAAGGCATGTTCGCAGGCGATGTCGCCGAGGAACTGAAGATATCCCAGACAATGCTCAAGAGCCTCGTGAAGCGCTCCGCCAAGTTCGATTACCGCGGGCACAGGATAGAGGCCCACGAAGAGGAATGAGCCAGGTTTTTCCATGATAACGGTACTGAGGATAGGCCACAGACCTGAACGCGATAAACGCATCACCACTCATGTCGCGCTGGTCGCCAGAGCACTGGGCGCCCAGAGGATTCTTGTGGATACCCGCGACACCGGCCTGGAGGAGAATTTTCAATCCACATGCGAGCGCTGGGGCGGCAACGTTTCCCTAAAGACCGGCGTCAAATGGAAGGAGGAGATTCGCAATTTCAAAGGCAAGATTATCCACCTGACCATGTACGGAGAGACCCTCAACAAGGCCATGGCTCAAATTTCAGATAAAGATGACATCATGATTGTCGTCGGCGCCGAGAAGGTTCCCAGGGAGGTCTATGACATGGCTACCATAAATGTCTCAATCGGCAACCAACCGCATTCGGAAGTTGCCGCGCTGGCCATATTTCTTTATGAATTCCATGACGGCGCAATGCCGAAATTCCCCAACGGCAAGATGAAGATAATACCTGATCCCCATGGAAAAACGGTGGTGGAGAATGAGTGAGCCGGCCTGCGCTGGACCCATTCCCACAGTCGAGATGTGCCTCTCCTTTCTGGCGGAAGAGAATTGCTCGAACGCAGTAATAGACCATTGCATGGCCGTGGAGCACCTTGCTCTGAAAATAGCCAAGCGAATCACCAATGACCAGGAAATCATCGTTCTGGTGAGCCGCGGAGCCCTGCTCCATGACATCGGCCGCGCTAAGGACCATGGCATCGGGCACGCGGTTGCGGGTGCAGATATTTTACGGAAGCGCGGGCTGGATGAGCAAATTGTCAGAATCGTGGAGCGCCATATCGGCGCGGGCATCGACCCTGAGGAGGCGGCAAAATTGGGATTGCCCCCCAGAGATTACATGCCGGAAACCCTTGCCGAGAAGATTGTCGCCCATGCGGACAACCTCATAACGCACAACGAGCGCGGACCTGCCAGGTGGAAGCTGGCCGATGCTGTTGCGCGGGAGCGGGGGAAGGGGCATGAGGACCAGGCGCGCCGGATGGAGGCGCTTCATGAGGAATTGAGTGAGTTGGCGGGAATTGAGTTGGACGATGTCCAATGAACTCTATTTTCTCCTGTACAACTCTCTTGCCACCAGCTCCCTCACAATCTTGTGGCTCTCCCTGTAGGATTCCCAGACCGAGGCGCACCATGCTTCGATCATGGCATCCCTTTCAGGACCTGGCGATTCAGCCAGAACATGGAATACAGTGATGTCGCCCCTCTCGCTAGGAAGCTCGAACCTCGGCCACATTTTTTGATTCCTGGCCAGTGTGACATGGGCATCCTGAACCTGCTTGCCGGTGAATCCCTTTTCCAGATGAAGGCACAGCCCTATCAGGGCGAAGGCTACGGAGATGGATTTCGACTCGGCAGTTGCGTGTTGAGCTGCCCAGGCATCGACGCCAAGCTGGTGGATGAATGACGGGTCGCTCCTGGCATGTTCGACTGTGTAAGCCATCAACTCGCTGCGCGCATCTTCAAGGGAGATTGTCATGCGGTTCGCTAGCCATTAGGTGTGAAAAGCATTTTCGCCAATCCGTTCCTAGATATTGCCTCAGCGGCCTGGCCGGGATCTGTCTGAGCGGGATTGCCTGGTATTCGGCCTTCTGGACTCATTGCCCGGGCGCCGGCCCCCGCCGCCCCTTCTGGGTGGCTGGGATCTTGATGGCGAGCGTCTCTCCTGCCGGTTGCTCGGCCTGCCGCCCTGGCCCCTTGGCCCCTGCGGCGGCGGAGGGCTTGTGGATTTGGCTGCCGTCTCCGAATGATATGGATGGTCTCTGAAGACTGGAATCTCCCGCTTCATGAGCTTCTCGATGTCCCTGATGTACGAGCGCTCCTCTGAATCGCAGAACGACATCGATATTCCAGCATTTCCGGCTCTGGCGGTCCTGCCGATGCGGTGGATGTAGGTCTCCGGAACGTTGGGGATGTCGAAGTTTATGACATGGGTTATGCCTTCCACGTCTATCCCTCTTGCCGCGATGTCGGTTGCGACCAGCACCCTTATGCGCCCGGCACGAAAATCGTCCAGGGCCTTTGTTCTGGCGGTCTGGGCTTTGTTGCCGTGTATCGCGCTTCCTCTGATGCCGACATTGTCCATCAGCCGGACTATCTTGTTGGCGCCATGCTTGGTCCTTGTGAAAACCAGCACGCGGTTCGCGCCTGTTTCGCGGAGAACTTTCTCCAGCAGCGCGACCTTGTCTTTGCGGTCAACGTACATCAACCGCTGGTCAATCAGCTCCACAACAGGGATATCGGGAGTCACGTCCACCCTTGCCGGGTCCCTGACCATGGTGTTGGCCAGCTTCACTATGTCCGGCGGCATTGTGGCCGAGAAGAACATGGTCTGGCGCTTTGCCGGAAGCCTGGCCAGTATTTTCCTGATGTCCGGCAGAAATCCCATGTCCAGCATTCTATCGGCTTCATCGAGCACGAATATTTCGACATCCTGGAGTTGGATATGCCCCTGGCCGATGAGGTCCAGCAAACGTCCCGGTGTCGCCACCAGGAAATCTGCACCTCTGTCAAGGGCCTTGACCTGGGGGCTTTGCCCCACGCCGCCGAAAATGATGGCGCCCCTTATGTCCAGGTACTTGCCGTACGAGTGCATGCTGTCGCCGATCTGAGCCGCAAGCTCACGCGTCGGCGTGACAATCAGCGCACGGACCGTTCCCCGGCGCCTTGGCTTTCTGATTGTAGCCAGATGCTGCAATATCGGCAGCGCGAACGCCGCCGTCTTTCCTGTTCCTGTCTGCGCGCACCCCAGGAGATCCCTTCCGCCCAGCAATGGCGGTATGGATTGGACCTGAACCGGAGTTGGCACTGTGTATCCTATGTCCCGGAGAGCGCGATTGAGCGGCTCCAGGAGTTTAAATTCTGAGAAATTTTCGCATCCCATTATTATTCCTTCTTTACCGTTCCTATACCGGGTGACTATTAAATGGCATCGGCTGTTTGGAATCCTTCGCGCTCACGAGATAGGTTAAATATTCTCAACTCCATCCCCTGTCATGGAGTATCTCAAGCTGGCCGAATCCTATGAAAAGATAGAGGCCACCAGCAAGCGTCTGGAGATGGCAGACTTGCTTGTGGAGCTGTTCCGCCAGGTTCCCGAAGGCGAGATAGACAAGGTCGTGCTCCTCACCCAGGGCAAGCTGGCGCCTGATTTTGCGGGCGTCGAATTGGGCATCGCAGAGAAACTCGCCCTCAAGGCAATTTATGAAGCCACCCGTGTCAGCGAATCCGAGATAAATAAAGCCTGGCTGAAAGACGGCGACCTGGGCGATGTCGCATTCATGGCTGTTTCCAGGAAGAAGCAGACCGCGCTCTTCACCGAATGCCTGAGCGTGGGCATTGTTTTCGACAGCCTGCTCCAGATTTCCTCGGCATCCGGCTCCGGCTCCCAGGATCTGAAACTCAAGCTCCTGGCCAAGCTGATGCATGATTCCTCGCCCATCGAGGCCAAGTATATTGCGCGTACCTTATCCGGCAAACTGCGACTCGGCATCGCTGACATGACGATTGTGGATGCCCTGGCCATCGCCTATGCCTCCAAGGAGGGCCGGGGCGCTGTCGAGCAAGCCTACAACACCTGCTCGGACCTGGCTCGGGTGGCGAAGATACTCGCATCCAAAGGCATTGATGGCCTTCAGGAGATAAAGCTGGAGGTGGGAATCCCGCTCCGCGCAATGCTGGCCGAGCGGCTGCCCGGCATCCCTGAAATTCTTGAGAAACTTGGCGGGAAGTGCGCCTTCGAGTACAAATATGACGGCCTGCGCATCCAGGCCCATCTGAAGAAGGGCATGGTGCAGCTGTTCACCCGCCAGCTTGAAGACGTAACCAGCCAATTCCCCGATATCGTGGGAATGCTCGAAAAGGCTTTCAAGGGTAAATCCGGAGTCTTGGAGGGGGAGTGCGTCCCGGTGGACATAAACACCGGCGAGATGCTGCCATTCCAGACGGTCAGCCGCCGCCGCGGCAGGAAGTACGAGCTTACCTCGGCAGTGGAAGATTATCCTGTCATGCTGTACCTGTTCGACTGCCTTTACCTGGACGGCGCGGACCTGACCCAAACCCCCTACACCAATCGCCGAAAGAAGCTGGAAAAAAGCATCAAAGAGACGGACAGGATAAAGCTTGCAGAGGTCCTGATAACCGATGACCCTGAAAAAGCCGAGGAATATTTCGCCAAGGTAATCGGGAAGGGCGGGGAAGGAATAATGGCCAAATCCCTGGCCGACGATTCATTCTACCGCGCCGGGTCAAGGGGCTGGAACTGGATTAAGTTCAAGCGCGACTACAAATCGGAAATGAATGATACGGTCGACCTGGTTGTGGTCGGCGGCTTCTCCGGAAAGGGCCGCCGCGCCGGAGCATACGGCGCCCTGCTGATGGCCACCTACAATGCCGAAACCGGGAGGTTTGAGACCGTGACAAAGCTGGGCTCCGGCTTCGACGACGAGATGCTGGCCGCACTCCCGGAACTTCTGGACTCCCACAAGACCGAGAAACCGCACCGGCTGGTGGAGACAAAGATGCAGGCCGATCACTGGTTCGAGCCCACCCTGGTCCTGGAAGTCAAAGGCGCGGAGATAACCCTTTCCCCCATACACACCTGCGCCTGGGAGCTTGTGAGAAAGAACTCGGGGCTGGCGATACGGTTCCCCCGCTATACCGGCAAGGTGCGGCAAGACAAGGCAGCGGAAGAGGCGACGACAACCGAAGAATTGTTGTCGTTGTACGAGATGCAGGCGCGTTGAACGATAACGCTTCAGCATGCCCCGCCTGAATGAGTTCTCATGTATCTGGAGGGCGGGGTTTCCCTTCATTTGCAATCAAATGCGAATGCCCCATCATTCTGAGGCGTTTTAGAATTCCTGTTTGGGGAACCCAGCCTGTGAGGGCTGGGGGGTAAGGTACTCGCCCCACCAGTGCGTGTGGGGTGAAACATGTTGCGCGGATCTTGCACAGGAGGCTTTTCTCTCTTACTTTTGTTTGGAAGGTGCGACGGGAAGGATGAAAGAATAGCATCCATGCAAGAGGTTCCAGATTGGAGGCCTGTTAAAATTGGTTAGGCCTCACATCCATGCCCTCACAGGCATGGTTTTAAGGCTAGATGTTTTACAGTTGGTTTTGTCACCCGTTGCCAGACTGACTCAAGTACCCCGCCCTCGGAGTACATAAGGTTCTAAATCAGGCGGGGCATGTCGCTGCTAAAACTTTATATCTGTCATCCTATTGGCAGTATCAAATCACATGGGCCTTAGATCAGCTCGGATATACGGGCTAATCCTCAGCAATAATCCGCAACATTCGGATTGGCCCTATACCTCGCTTAAGCTAACAAAAGTATATATCTGCCCTAAGAATGGTAGAATCAGCAAACATGGGCCTATAGATCAGCCAGTGTTTTTGTTTATAACGCAAAACAGACTTATATATCAATTGTTAACACTCGCTAGTATTGCGATTCAACCAAATTCATCACATTCATCATAATTCGGTCTTTCATCAAACAGACTTTGATGAAATATGAAGCTAGTCGCTAGTTTGATGATACGGTCTAATTTTCTAATATCTATTTTGTATCATTCGAAAATTAGTCCTATACCGAGCTGATGTTACTAAAAGTTTATATCTGTTATGTTATTGGCAGTATCAAATCACATGGGCCTATAGATCAGCTCGGTAGATCGCCTGCTTTGCATGATTTGGGCGAATACAATGCCCGAATCCAAATCAGCAGGAGGCCACGGGTTCAAATCCCGTTGGGTCCATTTTCTTCATTATTTTCATTATGCGAACGGTAGAAAATGGTTAGCCTAATCGCCTCTGGCATTTGATTTGCGATTAGGCGCAACCTTCAGGCGCGCAAAGCGCGGCTGAATTACATCCAGGAAAATTTATTAGCAGAGCCAATCCCATGCCATCTCTTCATCCCATCAAACCCTTTTCCTCGCCACGATCTGCCCCCCGCCCATCGTCTCCCCGGTGGGCTCGAATCCCAGGCTGCGGTAGAGGTGTTCTCCCACCTTGTTGTAATGCTCGTAGCAGAGGCCCAGGATTGCCGGCGCCCCGCCGTTCTCGGATTTCACCCTGTCGAACAGCATGAGCATTGCCTGCCTCCCGTAGCCCTTGCCCTGGTATCGCTGGTCTATCATGAACCGGATGAGCCAGAAATTTGACGGAACTGCATCTTCCCTGCTGTAAAACATGCTGCCTACCATAGTGTCACCGGCGTAGAGCGCCAGTATCCGGGCGCCCTTGAATATGTAGGTCTGGGCCAGGGACATGATGTTCGGCTTCGTGGAGCGGAAGAAGAAATTGTCCTTCTGGTCCAGCTTTACCTCCAGGGCTATGAATTCGTCGAAATTATCCTCTGTCACCTCGCGGAATTCCAGGGTCATACCGCACCATAAGCTGCTATGCATGAAATAGATTGCTGAAATGTCAATTGGCGAAGTTAAAATTTAACCCTGTCATCCTGGTAGAGTTCCAGAACAAAATCTATGAAAG
>CALKWP010000155.1 GCA_938004075.1 uncultured Methanomassiliicoccales archaeon | reverse complement strand
AGATGGTGATTCGTGACTGGAGTTCAGACGTGTGCTCTTCCGATCTGCCGAAGAATATCGCGACGAACATGACTGCTTGGGCCAGCACCCCCGGCGCCACGAATGAGAGGTACGAATAATCTCCCGTGGGAATGACATTTCTCTGGCTCATGATTGTGCCGAACACCAGCAGCCAGACTATCGGCTGAACGGAACGGACGGCGATATCCGCGTAATCATGCCTCAATCTTCTCGCTTCAAGCTCGATGATTGTGAGGATATTCCATATCTCCCGCTTCAACCGGAGCATCATCAACCCATCCTCCTGGCATGCTTGCGCATCTTCTTGACGCTGGACCACTGGTCCATCTCCTCGATCCTTGTGCCGACATGCTTGACGAATGCGTCCTCCAATGTTATCTCTTTTGCTTTGGCTGAGATGATATCGCAACCTGATGCGGCAATTCTGGATACATAGCCGGGAAGATCGTTTGCGCAGTCTGCGGATGGAATGGTCAGCACGCCATTCTCGAATGTGGCTCCCGGTATCTGCGGCGGCGTCCCTCTGACCTCCAGGACTATCGAGCCGGTCCCTGCGGAAGCTTTCAACTCTTCGGGAGTGCCTATTATCGCAATCTTCCCTATGCTCATTATGGCAATCATGTCGCATAGCTGGTCCGCCTCTTCCATGTAGTGTGTCGTGATGATGACGGTCATCCCGGTCCTTTCCTTGAGTTCCCTGATGGATTCCCAGACCTGCTTCCTGGCAACAGGATCAAGTCCTATAGTTGGCTCATCAAGAATCAGTACCTTCGGGTCATGGACCATGGCCTGGCCTATCTCAAGTTTCCGAATCATCCCGCCGGAATAAGTCTTCACAACCCGGTCCTTTGCCTCCCACAGCCCGAGCTGCTTCAGGATGCTTTCGCACATCTCCCTGGCTGCATTTCCCCTGTGGCCATACAGCTTTGCGGAAATGAGTAAATTCTCATACCCCGTTAGAGCCGCATCGGAAGAAACGTCCTGTGGGACATAACCGATGCTGTTCCTGATTTCGTAGATCGGAAGAGCACACGTCTGAACTCCAGTCACGAATCACCATCT
>CALKWP010000154.1 GCA_938004075.1 uncultured Methanomassiliicoccales archaeon | reverse complement strand
AATTCGAACGAACCGACAAACTAGCGACTGCATTCAAACAATACCAGAGTCTGTTTGTCATGTTTTCTTTATTTGTTCACATTAGCTTCAATGAAAAATGGTTAGTCGAATTGCCCGCACCATATTCTATGCAATTCGAACGAACCGACAAACTAGCGACTGCATTCAAACAATACCAGAGTCTGTTCGTCGACCTCATTGATTCTTTCTCTCATCCTTTTGTGTGCGCTTGCAGGACCCCCGTTCAACCCATCCCCCAATACTTTCGCCCACCCCCCCGAAGCATTTTTATGGCCTGCCCATCTAGGCCTCCACAATGTCCATGTTCTGTCCGAAATGCAAGGTTCTTCTCAAGGTCCGCAAGAGCGGCAAGGGCAATGTGAAGTATTGCCCCCAGTGCAGCGCCATGGAGGACTTCCAGGCAGAGGTCTCAGCCCCGCCAATCGCTCTTGAAGAGTTGAAGGGCCACCCGACCATGCCTTTCTTCCCGTTTCCGGAAGTGAGGAAGGGCCAGGACAAGTTCATCAGGGACGTTGCCAAGTCCATCGCCTCTGGCAAGCATCTGTTTGCTTACGCGCCGACGGGCATCGGCAAGACCGTTGCCGCGCTGGCTCCTGCGGTCGAAGCCGGAATGGCAATGGGCAAGGCCATTTGCTTTCTCACCTCCAAACAATCGCAGCACCACATTGCCATTGAAACGCTGAAGCAGATGAAAGCCGTATCCGGAAAAGATATTCGCGTTGTTGACCTGATATCGAAGCAGGCCATGTGCCCGGCCGACATATCCCAGGAATATTCCGCAGCATTCCGCATGTTGTGTTACATGAGCGTTACCACCAAAACATGCCAGTACCATGAGAACAAGGACCCGGAAATAACAAGGTTCATCGGGTCCAACATAATGCATGTGGAGGACCTCAAGACGCTGGCCACCCGGAGAAGGACATGCCCCCACAGGGCGGCGATGGAGGCGGCGGCTGAGGCGGATGTCATTGTTTGCGATTACAATCACATATTCGATCCCGGGGTGCGGCCCAACCAGGAGGAAATATTTGGCCGGCCGTCGGATGATTACATAATCATAGTGGATGAGGCCCATAACCTTCCTGACCGCATCCGCGGATATTATTCAATGAGCCTCACAACCAGCATGGTCGAGGAAGCTTTATCCGAAGTCAGGGACAAACAGGTCGCGGAAGTTCTGAAAAGTTTCAAAAAAGACTTAGCCAAGATGCTGGAGTCCGTCGGGGAGGGCAAAGAGACGCTGACGAGCGCGGAGCCGCTCATGGAAACCCTGGAGAAACGCCTGGGCCAGGCCATAACCGAGCGCCTGGATGTGAACTCCCTCATCGAGCAGTTGAAGGAGATAGGGACCAAGAGAATGGCAGATGGGAAGCAAAGCATCGCTTTCGAGATTGCTGAGTTTCTGGAGAACTACAGGCAGGACCTCAGGGGCCTTGTCCGGATAATGAGCAGGAAGGACGGAATGATGTTGAACTACCGATTGCTGGACCCATCCACTGTCTCAGCGCCGATTTTCGGGGGATTCCATTCAAGCGTGGTGATGAGCGGCACACTCTATCCAACGGAAGTCTATGCCGACATACTTGGGATTCCCAATGGCTCGCGGATGCTGGGGACTTACAATTCTCCCTTCCCGGAGGAGAACAGGCCGATATTCGTGGCCGGCGATGTGACAACGCTCTACAACGAGCGCGGGGACGCGATGTACAAAAAGATAGCCAGCCGCATCAGCGAGGCCTGTTCCGAGATACCTGGCAATGTGGCGGTATTTTTCCAATCATACGGCATGCTGAAGAGCATTGGCCAGTTCATTGACACACCTAAAGAGACCATACTTGAGGCAAGGGATTCCACAAAGGCGGAGAAGCGCGACCTGGTGACCACATTGGTGCGCCTGAAAGCCGGGGGCGGCTGCATGATGCTGGCGGTAATGGGCGGCTCGATGGCAGAGGGCATTGATTACAAGGATAACCTGCTGGACTCGGTAATCGTCGTTGGGATGCCATTTGCGCCGCCATCGCTCGAGCAGGAGCAATTGATAAAGTACTACGATGAGAAATTCGGCCCCGGAAAAGGCCGCGATTACGGTTATACTTACCCGGCAATCAACCGGGTTCTCCAATCGGTCGGAAGGTGCATCCGCTCGGAGACTGACAGGGCCGCAGTCATCCTGATGGACAGACGGTTCGGCAACCCATCATACAGAAGATACTTCCCGGGGGACGTTAAATTCAAGCAGGCCGACGACCTCAAAGCCAATCTCAGGGATTTCTATCGCACATGAGCGATGGCATAGGCGAATTTCCTGACACTCGATTCGACATCTGGAGTTCCGACAGTGGCGGAGATGGCGCAGACCGAATCTGCGCCTGCCAGCATCACGGCCTGAAGATTCTCCAGATTGATGCCGCCTATTGCCACAATGGGCAATTTTGTGGCTTTTCTGAACTCCCGGATTCCTTCCAGCCCGACTGTTTTCCCGATGTCATTCTTGGTGGATGTGAAGAAGACAGGGCTTGCGGCGATGTAATCCGCGCCAGCTGATTCTGCCTTGCGGACCTCTTCAACGGTTCCGCAGGAAACCCCGAGGATGCCAGCCGGATATCGCTTCCTGGCTTCGGCCGGGGGAAGGTCATGCGGGCCGATATGGAGGCCATCAGCGCCTACTGCCAGGGCGAGTTCCAAATCGTCGTTGATTATGAATGTGGCGCCAGAAGTTCTGCACAGGTTGCGCAGTTCCAGGGCTTCGGCGACCTTTTCAGGAAAATTCTTCTGCTTTTCCCGGTACTGGATGATTCTGGCGCCGCCGCGGATTGCATTCTCCGAATCCTTCAGCGCGCCATGCTTGGTGAGGTTGGAATCGGTGATGAAGTAGAATCCCGAGATTTCACGCGGCATCTATTCTGGCTCCCCTCAGGACGTCTTCCCTGCCGACAGCCATTATGGTGTCGAACATGTTCTGCTTCATGCTGCCAGGGCCTTTCGCCTCAACCGCGGCCATCTCGCCCGCGATGCCGTAAACCGACATCGCGCAGGCAGCGGCGATGGTGATGTCGTTCTCAACCGCAGCGAAGGCTCCAATGACAGATGCGGCCATGCAACCTGTGCCGACGACCTCGCCCATCCTGGGGTGGCCGTTCCGTATGAGAATAGTCCTTGCACCGTCTGTCACTATGTCAACCGGGGCGGTTATCACCACTGTGCAATTCTCAGCAGCAGCCAGTTGTCTGGCATGTGAAGCTGGATCGCCTTCAACGGAAATAGATTCGACGCCCCTGACCTCGGCCCTGGCTCCCGAGAGAACAGCAATCTCTCCGGCATTGCCCTTGATGACACTGACTTTCACATTATCAAGAATTTTCCTGGCGCTCTCGTTCCTCAGAGTTGTTGCTCCGACACCCACCGCATCCAGAATGACAGGCTTGCCCAGTTTGTTGGCCTGCTTCCCGGCCTTTATCATGGCATCGATCAGATCGGGAGTCAGCGTGCCGATGTTCAGCACCAGAGCGCCGGAAATCCCCACCATCTCCTCCACCTCCTCGGCGGCATGGGCCATCACAGGCAGAGCGCCCAGCGACCGCGTGATACTGGCGCATTCAGATATGGTGACCCAGTTGGTGATGTGGTGCACCAATGGTCTTTTCTCTCTCAGGGTTTCAAGCAACTCTGCGGCCTTCACGGCGTAATTTTCAGACATATTTTCACATACATGGCATTCAGCCACGGTTATTTAACATTACGGTTTTTCATTTTTATTCGATGATCCCGCCGGCCAGCACAACTAAAGGATGAGAGAAAAGCTTTCTGTGCAAGAGCTTCCAAAATGGGGGCCACGGTGAACGTGGGGTAGGGCCCCGGACCCGGGGCTCAGCGCCGAATTGAGTGCAATTCGGCTTGCTCGGGTTGATGTTTGGAAGTTGCCAGGTAGCTACAACCCTCGTACACCCGGGGTTTAAAGGGATTTATGTGCGCTGTGCATCACCAGGCCTGGCTCGCCCAGCCAAGCCCACAACCCCGGCCTTATAGCCGGGGCATGGTTAGTTGGGCGGGTGCCCAGCGTTCATCGCCGTATCCTTCGCCCGACACTCCTTCCGACCTTGTTGCCCAGCCTACCCGCAAGATATGAACCGACTGGTCCAGATTCAGCTGCAGCGGCACGCGCCGCTATCTCACCGACCTGGCCGCTTGTGCGCATGTAGGTCTTGGGTTCTCGAGATTTTGCCATGGAATACCTCCTTTGAATGATAAATAGAATTTCGGGGTATTTAAGGGTGGATTGGGGGTGGGCGAAAGTATTCGGCTGAAACAGATTATTTTGTTTGTAAGTATTTCAAGCTGGACACATCGAAGAACATTGTTCTGGTCCCCCTTGCCTTGAATCTCTTCATTTCGTTCCGACTCTCCATCACGAAATCGAAGCCGCATTTCCTGTAGAAATCGAAAGCATCTTCTTTGGCCTGCACAACCAACAACCTGATGCCTTGATTGCGCGATTGGTCCAGAGCCATCATTGCTATTCGTTGAACAATGTATCTGCCCACACCTTTTTTCTGCCAATTCAAATCTATGGCCAGGCGGCCGATAAGAAGCGCGGGCAACTCGTTGATGTGATATTCTGACAATTTGCCGAACCCGGCCTTATGTTCCAAGTATCTAACGCTCAGGGATGTGGAACTGAGGGTGTAGTAGCCAGTAAGCTCCCCCTCGTAAAACACCAGCGTGGTCTTCCCGAGCATCTCTTCCTCGTAATTGCTCACCTCGTCGGTGCACAGAAAATCGTTCAGGTCTTTGTTGCCGCAATCGAAAGTATCAATTTGAGAAGTATCGGTTCTGAAAGGTTCAAAACGCAACTTATCTGGATTTAACGAATGCTTATGCTGGAATAAGGCAGACATGCATAATCCTATATTTCCTTGGGGGGTGGAAAGAGTTTTCTGGCCTCAGTGTAGAATTCCTTCTGGGCTTCTGTTAATTGGAAAGTTTTAAGTTTTTTCTCAAACTGCTGTGCTTCCTTTGCACTGAGTTCAGGAATTGGATCCGGATATGCCATACTTGTATCTCCCAAGGCAAGGTAGTTGAAAATAGATTATGGCCTTTTCATCGAAGCCGCTAATTTCACTCACCTCAACTAAACATTAGTGGTTCAGAATAAATAGTTTGCGGTTGAAGTGTCGGTGATGTAGGTGGGCGAAAATATTCTAAATAAAAAATACGGGCATGGTTTCGGGTGTAAAACACCCGAGGTTGGAGAGAGATTTCCATGCCCAAGTGGGGAAGAGTTTATCGTGATAGATTCTGCCCACATAATAGACGGCCGCTTCCCGATTCATGTATGTGTTTTGTCGGATATAATGGTTTTGAAGGGGTGTTGGGGGAGCGGGTGCCGGGGCTATTTCCCGCCTTCTACGATTTTAATCTCATCTTCATTCAGTCCATACAAATCGTATACCAACTGGTCAATCTCCCTATCCGTCGCCCTAATCTCCCTCTCGGTGCGCTCCGTCTTCTCCGGCGTACTGGCCTCCTTCACGTCCTTATGCAGCTTAAGCATTCTCTCGACCAGTTTCACCATTTTGTCATGCCTGGCGACATCTTCTTTGTTGGAGAGGTCAATGGTGCGGATTGGGAGCTGGCTGGCATACATTGGTTTGCATTCGAAATATCCACCTTGCTTTGTGGATGCAATATGTAAAATGAAATAGTTCATCAATCTAGAATTCAGCACCCCTAGCAAATAATGATTATCTGAGGCGACAACTGTTATGTGCGGCGTGATTCTATCTGGCTTGGTGCTTCTTCCTTTAGGTCTGTATTTCTTATGGCGATGTTCCTGGCCAGTTCCAACCTCCAACCCTCGATGTCTTTCAGTATCTCCGTATCAACTTCGGACGTTCCGCGTTTCTTCTCCTGGGCGTACTTGTCGAACGAGCCCTTGAGGATCGCGTCCTTGGTGAATATGGCGCAGAGTTCGTCCCAGCGTTCCTCCAATTCATCGAACGAAAGGTAAAGAATCCGTCCCTTGGCGGGGTCGTCGTTCTTGTCTGGCTTGAACCGGCAATCATATACGGAGAAATCCTCGAAATTGGTCAGGATGGACAGCGGAAGTTTTGCGCTCCAGGCATATCTTTTGAGCTGGAAAGCCGGTTTTTTATCGGCCGTAATGTCCACCGAAGGTTTCTTGGCTTCCACGAAGAATTTTGTTGTGCCGCCTATCCTGAAAGAATAATCCGGGGCGCGGGTATCGCCTTCCACATCCAGGGACTGCTCGATGACCACTTCCTTGTACTGCTCGGCATGGCCGTGCTTGTTCCCGACATCCCACCCCAGGGCGGAGAACAGCGGGTCCAGGAATTGTTGTCGTAGCTCTGCCTCCTTGAAGCCTGCGGCACGATACTGGCTTCGGTTGTTTTTGTACAACTGGATTTTATCCCTGATCTCTTCCGGCGCTGGCATTTTACCCGTTCTGGAATGTCTCTCTGGATTATTAAAACTTGGCAATACATTGCCTGTCGTTTTCACACCCGAAGACCTCACCGCGGCACCGTCCCTCCCCATCATGCCCCGGCTATAAGGCCGGGGTTGTGGGCTTGGCTGGGCGAGCCAGGCCTGGTGATGCACAGCGCACATAAATCCCTTTGAACCCTGGCTGTAAGGCCCGTGGGGTGGGGCCCTACACAACGCTAACAGTGGCCCCCAACCTGGAAGCTCTTGCACAGATGGCTTTTCATCATCCTTTTGTGTGTGCTTGTCGTGCAACGGCTAGTTCCGTTAACTTATCCATGCAACCCTATCCCCTGAACCCTATACCCCAATTCAATCCAGCGATTTCTCGATTATCCCGCCAGCCAGAACCGTATCGCCACTGTAAACTCCGACAGCCTGGCCAGGCGCAACTGCCCATTGCGGCTCGTCGAATCTGGCCAGTAGATTGCCATATTCATCGATCTCGGCTGTGCCCGGGATCATGTCCTGGGTGTGGCGGATTCGGACTCCGACGCGGATTTCTGAGGGAATCGCATCCACCGAGACAAAATTCACCTGGCCGGCAACCAAGCCTTTCGAGAAAAGCTCGGCCTTCTTTCCGATAATTATGGCATTGTTCTCCGGGTCGATGGATTTAACATACGCCGGATACCTGGCCGCAATGCCCAGCCCCCGCCTCTGACCAATGGTGTACTGCCAAATCCCATCATGGGTCCCGACCTCTTTTCCGGATGTGTCGAGAATCCTGCCGGGCTTCGGCTCCGCTCCCATCAAATCTGCGATATCGCCGCCATAGAAATCCTGGCTCTCTGGAGCGTCACTCGAAGCAAGCCCGAGCTTTCTGGCAATCTTCCTGACTTCCTGCTTGGTGATGCTGCCCAACGGGAAAATGATTTTGGATAATTGTTCTTGACTAAGGAATATCAGCCCGTAAGATTGGTCCTTGGCATGGTCCATTGCCCTTTTGAGGATGTGCCTGCCGGAATTGTCATCAAATTCGACTCTGGCATAATGCCCGGTGGCGAACTTATCGAATGCAATGCCTGACTTCCGAGCTTTATCCAGCATTGCCCCGAACTTCACCCGGGGATTGCATCTGAGGCACGGGTTGGGGGTTCTGCCTGAAAGGTATTCCGACCTGAAATAACCCAGAACGATTTCATCAAATTCCCTAGAAAGGTCCAGCACATGAAAAGGTATATCAAGGTCCCTCGCCACGGCACTGGCCTGATGAATCTCATGCTCCCTTGGCCCATAGCAGCCCCGGTTCTTCAATGCAGGGGAATCCCCGCCCGGCCATGTGTCCATGAATATGCCGATGACATCGTGCCCCTGTTCCTTCAATATTGATGCGGCAACGGATGAATCCACCCCGCCACTCAGGCCGACCGCAACCCTCATTCAGCCATCTCCCTGAAAACTAGCATCGGGTAACCTCATTCCAGCCCGGCCCTCAGCCTCTCGACCGCCTCATTGATCGTCTCAATGCTGGTGGCGTAAGAAAGCCGGATGTAGCCTTCTCCCCCCGGTCCGAATCCTGTTCCCGGCAGAAGCGCGATGCCCAGCTTGTTGATCGCAAAGTCCGCGAACTCCCTGCTGTTCATTCCCGTTCGGGTGATGTTGGGGAATGCATAGAACGCGCCCTGTGGCATGACGCAGCTTAGCTTGGGGATGCTGTTCAGCCCCTTGACCAGAACATCTCTTCTCTCCCTGAAGGCGCTCATCATCTTATCGACATACTGCGGGCCTCTGAGCGCGGCGATTCCGCCGTGCTGGATGAATTCCGGGGTGCATGATACAGTCGCTTCCAGGACCATGCTCATCTTCTTTATCACGTCCTTCGGGCCCACAGCATAGCCCAGGCGCCAGCCAGTCATGGCATAGGATTTGGAGAAGCCGTCCAGGAGAATCGTTCTCTCCTTGCATTCATCGCGTATAGTGGCACTGTGGTGCGGCCGGTCGTATGTCATCTTGCTGTATATCTCATCCGCAAGAAGGTAAATGTCTCGCTCCTCGGCAATCTCCGCGACCCGCTCTATCTCGGCCTTGGTCATGACGCCGCCGGTCGGGTTGGACGGCGAATTCATGATTATCAGTCTCGTATCGTCGTCAATGGCCTTGTCCAGGTCCTCCGGGTCGAGGCGGAACTCATTCTCTTCCTTGAGCGTGACAAAATTCCCCTTGACGCCGGTGCATTGAAGCACAGAGAAATATGTCAGAAAACCCGGGTCCTGGAGGGCGATATTGTGCTTCTGCCCGGCGACGCATGTTACAAGGTAGAATATGATGGGGTTGCCGCCTGGTGTAACAAGAATCTGGTCCGTATCCGGCCTGAATCCCCTGGTCCTCTCGACCTCGTCGCATATCGCTTCCCGAAGTTCGAGAATGCCGTTGGAATTGACATATCTGGTCTTCCCCGCTTTCAGCGCCGCGGTTGCCGCGTCCTTGATATGGTCCGGCGTCTCGAAATTGGGCTCGCCGATCTCGAAATGAAGGACCTTCCTGCCCTGCCGCTCAAGCTCCTTGGCCTTTGCCAGGTACTCGAATGCCGCATTGGGCGTGAGCCTATTCGCGCCGTCCGTGAAAGACCTCATGCGGATGCGAAATCCATTATCGCGTAATACCTTTTGCATTGCCCCGAGGCAATGGCCAATGATGAAAAGGTATTTACCATTAGAGAACTATATTAGTCATGATAAAATGAAAAGCAAGATACCCGTCAAGGAGATAATGGGAACCGAGATTCCGCTTATGGAACCTTTCGAATCCGTGGAGGATGCGGCTGCCGCGATGGTTGAATACGGAACCGGCTGCGTGGTCATAACTGAAGAGGGCCACCCCATTGGCATTGCCACAGAGCGCGATATCGTCAGAAAGGTGGTCAGCGCCCGCAAGAATCCGGCCAGGGTCCAGCTCCGCGACATCATGAGCTCACCATTGGTCTGGGTGCCGCGGAATACCGACATCCTTGACGCCGCAAAGCAGATGGCCAGGCTGCAGCTGAGAAAACTGGTTGTAATGCATGATGGCCGGCTGGTCGGCGTGGTTTCAGCCCAGGACATTCTCCAGATAGCGCCGCATTTCATCGAGGTCACGAGAGAGCTGGCCAATATCTCCGTGGATGCGGATGACATTCTCACGTCTTCAATCGAGCAGGCCTCCGGATACTGCGAATCATGCAAGGCATACTCGGACATGCTGGAATACCATGATGGCGAGCTCATCTGCCCTGATTGCAAGGAAAGATTAGAATAGAGGCGCATCTTTTTATAAACTGGCGTTTTCCCTTCGGTCATGAAGAAGAATAACAGAGTGATACTGGCATTGGACGTTACCGATTGCCACAAGGCTCTTGGCATCGTTGAGTCTGTCAGGGACCACATCGATGCAGTCAAAGTCAATTATCCATTTGTTCTGGCATGCGGCATGGATGCAGTTAAAGAACTTGCACGCGTCGTTGATGTTATTTGCGATTTCAAGGTGGCGGACATACCCAACACCAATCGTCTCATAGTGGAGCAGGCCAGGATGTCGGGAGCCAAGGGCATAATCTGCCAGGCATTCCCGGGCAGGGATTCCGTCGAAGCTTGCGTGAAGGAAGCTGGCGACATGGAAGTCTACGTGGTCACCGAGATGAGCCATCCCGGCGCGGAGATGTTCATGATGCCCAGGGCCGAGGACATGGCCAGGCTCGCGGTTGATGCGGGCGCTGCCGGAATAATCGCCCCGGCGACAAGGCCGGAGAAGGTCAAGAAGCTTCGGGGCGTTGTTGGAATGCTGAAAATTCTCTCTCCGGGCGTCGGAGCCCAGGGCGGTTCCGCAGCCGATACCATCAGGGCCGGCGCAGATTACGTCATCGTTGGTAGAGCAATCTACGAATCCAAGGACCCGGAAGCGGCTGCCAGAAAGATTGCCGAAGAAATCAGGAGCGCGCTTGAATGAAACAGCAGGTTCCAGCATCCATGACCATGGAATGCCCAGAATGCGATGAGGAAACACTCCACAAGACCCTGAAAGGCCGTTTCGAGGGGAAAAAGCTGAAGCTGGTGCTGAAATGCTCGAAATGCGGCAAAGTCAGGGATGAAGTGATGGAATCCGTCGGCCAGGTCCAGATCAGAATGATAATAAG
Organism: uncultured Methanomassiliicoccales archaeon; assembly: GCA_938004075.1. Taxonomy (GTDB): domain Archaea; phylum Thermoplasmatota; class Thermoplasmata; order SG8-5; family SG8-5; genus UBA147. The sequence goes on along the minus strand of CALKWP010000154.1, from coordinate 26,458 downwards.
CAGAGGAGATGCATCCGAACGGACGACAGCTGATTTTCCGGCAGACTGGGGCTTTGTGGTTGACGATGACTTCATGCACGGGGAAGAGCGGCTTCTGGTCACGGGCATAGAGGTAAATGGCGTCAGGGTGAACAAGGCCATTGTCAGCGACATTCAGACTCTCTGGACCAAGAACTTCGACCAGTCCAGGGTTAGGATATCAATAAACCGCCGCGGAAAAACCCATTCCATGGACATACTCACCGAACCGGAGGAGGAGTTCACCGTCGACAGCGAGATTGACCTGGACGGCATTCCTGTCAGAATCCACTCCATCAAAACCAAGGACGAGCACATGCGCAGGGGCTCGGCCGTCGCAAGGGATATTGTCAGGATATATTGCACTGACATCAGGCCGCACAAGCAGAGAATGCCATATTAAGATGAAGCAAGCTGATTTTATCGAATAATACCGGACCCGCTGCGCATTGTGCGGAGCCTTAATCGGTCTTCATAAGGGCTACCACGGCAACTGCCACTATGCCAATGGCGGCCAGCAATGTGATTATTCCGTCAACGCCGAAATCAGCTTCGGCGGTTGTTATCGTGATGACGCTGTCTGAATTCTCCGGCATGTACACCACAACGTCGAATCCCTCTGCGGTTTTTACTGCAAAGTACCTTGATTCCCCGCCGGCTTCCCAGAGGGTTTCTGCCATGCCCGCGCCCATCTTCACAGTCTCGTCGTCCAGCTTCACCACCAGGTCATCTGCCGATGAATATTTCAGGTACGGTTCTGTAACGTGGATGACGACGGCCTTTCCGGCTGCTGAGTCGCCCGAAACCTGGACCTCCACCATCTCCTCTGATGCGGTTACCGTGTAAAGCCAGGTGCTATCGTATGATACTATGTCCTCTGCAATGGTCCATCCGGCGTCCAGAAGGTACATCTCTGCGGAGACGCGGCCGCCTGCGACTGCGTTGCCGACAGGGTTGTCAAGGCCAGTGTCTGTCCTGAATATCACGCCGGAACCGGCTGGAATGCTGAACAGGACATCCTGACCGGAAATCGATGCGATTGATTCGCCCTGAAGTACGAATATGCCGCTGGCCTTCTCGCTTCCGACGACGACCGAACTGCCTCTTTTTATGGCGCCGGTGCCATCGACCAGCTCGAATTTCATGGTGTTCTGCTGGGTTGCGCTGTACCTGATGACGGTCGTTGGCGTCTCGTGAACGTCCAGGGTGCCGAAACCATCCTTGTGGGTGATGTTGGTGAGGCCTTCGGTGAAATCGATCCCGGACTCGAATCTTTCAAGGCCGATCCTGTCAAAGAGCCCGATGCTGGCGCCCGACCTTACAAGCGTGTAATTTGCCAGCGGGTAATAGAAATCGGGCATGGGAGGGTTGACAGCGAAATCATAGGTTGAGTAATCATTGGATCTGGGAACGTATTGGCTGGTGCCGCTGAGAATGAGGCAGGAAACAAATGCAGTGATTAGAATGATTGTGGCGAATAAGCCGTATGACATCTCGACCCTTGTTTTTCTCATAACATCATCCAGGGAAGAATGGAGGAGGCTAACCTCCCCGGTTTCCCGAGGAGGTTCTATTATGTGGGCAGAATAATAGATATTAGCCTCTAAAGCATAATAGAGAGGATGTTGTTTATATATGGTTTGGTACAAGCATCGAACAGGAAATGGCGCTCACGAAGTCCCACCAAGCCCCAGTGAAATGGATTCCAGATAAAGAATTTGGTCGTGTGGACGTGAGTGGCCAGCACGTATTTTTGCATTCTGTTGCCTTTCAAATAATTATTGACATCGCACAGTTTTAAATCTGCACATGCGATTGGGATTCAACTCATATTAGCCATCGGGTTATGGGAGCCCAATACATCAGCATTTAATTGCATGAATTATCATTATATACGAGAACACATATCGGTGGCTACCTCGTCTGGCGATTCTAATCATGCCAGAATTAGAAGGGGGACTTCAAATGGCAAGAATGCACGCACGCAAGAAGGGAAAGTCGTCATCCAAGCGACCGTTCATGACAGAAAACCCGTCCTGGGTACCTCTGGACAAGACAGATATAGAGGACCTCATAGTGAAACTCGCCGGTGACGGCAACACCAGCGCGATGATAGGCCTAATCCTGAGGGACCAGCATGGCGTTCCGGACGTGAAACTGGCCACAGGCAAGAGCATCTCCGCCATCATGAAGGAGAAGGGCATCCTGCAGGGACTGCCCGAGGACATGGGCGCACTTCTGAAGAAGGTCATCAACCTGAATGCATATCTCAAAGTCAACCCGAGGGATCTGCACAACAAGCGCAACCTCCACTTGCTGGAAGCAAAGATCAGGAGACTGGAGCGGTACTACAAGGGCACTGGCGTCATACCCGAAACCTGGAAGTACAGCCTGGACCGCGCCGAACTGGAACTGAGTAGGTAAGCATGCCTGAGGGCAAGCAGCCTGTCATGCCATTCAGCGCCTCGCTTTCGAGGCGGCTCGAGGAAGCATCTGCGAGAATCAAATCACACAAGGGCCAGGTCCGGATAGTTTCTCATTACGACCCGGATGGCATCGGCGCTGCCGCGGTTATTTGCCAGATGGTGCGCAGGCTTGGCCTCAACTTCAGAGCAACACTCTCAAAGAACCTTACCGACGAGATGCTGGCAGAGATACGCTCCGGAACCCCCGAGGAGCAGATGATTATCTTCACGGACATGGGCAGCGCCAAAATCAGCATTCTGGATGATTTTCCGCACAGCGTGATTATCATAGACCACCACCAGCCCGAATCAGAGGGAAAGAAAGTCATCCACCTCAACCCCCACCTTTTCGGAATGGACGGAGGCAGGGAGGCCTCCGGCTCCAGCTTCGCGCTTTCGCTGGCGATAACCGTTGACCCGACCAACTGGGACATGATAGGGCCGGCGCTCGCAGGCGCAGTCGGGGACCGCCAGAGCCTGGGCGGGTTCACTGGATACAATGAGGACCTAGTGATAGCCGGCACGAAAGCGGGCCTGCTGAAGGTCGAGATGCTGCCAAATATCAAGGGCGGGACGATCTATGACTCACTCATCGAAAGCCCCGAGCCATACTTCAAAGGGATAACCGGCAGGAAGCGCGAGGCCAGCCGATTCATCAAATGGATGGACATGGAAAAAGAAGCAAAAATTTCCGACCTGAATGATGAAAAGCGAAGATTCTTCAATTCCATCTGCACGCTTCGACTCTTGAGGCAGGGCGCCACTCCAGAGGCAGTGGGGGATTTCATCACAACAAGATGCTGGATTAATGGATGGAATATGTACGCGGATGAGTTGAGCTCCCTCTTCAACAGCTGCTCAAGGCAGGGAGAGCAGACGCTCGGTCTGGCGCTGGCCCTTGGCGATGCAGCAGCCAGGCAGCGCGCGATTGAGCTGGAGAAGGCACATAGGGAGTTCATACTCACCAACCTCAGGGAACTGGAGGCGGAGCCGCCCAAGGCGATGGAGAACATCCAGTACTTCATGAACCCCGAGGTCAACTATGCGGGCGCACTTGCCGGCCTGGGGGCCCTTTACTTCCTGGACACCTCGAAGGCCACCATCGGAATGGCCGAGAAGGACGGCACGATTCATGTATCAGCAAGAGCCCCGAGAGCGCTGGTCAAGAGGGGTCTCAATCTGGGCGCCGCGTGCAAGGAGGCGGCGGAAAAGCTCGACGGTGCTGGCGGGGGCCATGACATCGCTGCCGGAGCGACCTTCCCATTAAAGTCCCAGAACAAGTTCCTGAAAGAGATGGACCGGATAGTTGGAGAGCAGCTCGCCGCCAAATGATGCGGGAGAAAGGTTATTAACTGGATTTCATATTATTGATTACAATTGATGCGGTGCAGGAAATGAAAGGCGATATCTTACGGTTCGGCGGTATAATTCTCCTTTCCCTGGGGCTTTTCTCCAGTTCTATTATCATCCTTTCCCAACCAGCCAGAGCGGATTCTTGGAGCGAACATTTCGACGGCCCGAATGGAGAGGTATTCAACCCCCGATGGACCAAGATAGGGACCGATATAGGTATACAGGATGGTACCACATATTTCAAAGCATTTGATTTTGACACGGGTGTCAACACATCATGGCATGGCCCGACCATCAGGGCGCCGGTTCAGATCAGCGGTGACTTCAACATATCCGCCATATTCTACTGCCTGGCCGAGCTTGATCTCACACTTGGAAGAGCGGATGTCCGCCTGCTGGACCCATTGGGCAACCAGGTGTTCGCTTTCGGCTGGGAGGATGGGAGCCGGATAAATATCGAGGCGAGGGTCTGGTTGAGAGGCGCTTCGGATTCGCAGGTCATATTCAACACGGGATTTTCATCATTGTACTCGTCGTTCTTGACAAAAGAAATGCGTTTGTCACGCAGTGCCGGAATCAGCCATTTTTTCATTGGCAGCGAGCAAAAGTATTCGGGTGACGTCGGTCGGGCTAACATCGCTTTCGTTGAGCTCTCCCTGCTGAAATATGGGGGGGAGAGCGAGTGCCCGACCGATGTGATGTACTTCGACTTCATAACGGTTAGTGCCACGCCATCAACGTTGCCAGATGCCCCGACGAACCTGCAGTGCCTGCCAGGCGCATCGTCCGCGAACCTCAGCTGGTCTGCCCCATTGGATGACGGAGGGGCGCCGGTAACAGGGTATAAAATATATCGCGGCACAACAACGGGAAACACGGCATACCTCACGACAATTGGAGCACATATTGCGTTCAGCGACTCAGCCCTCACAAACGGGATGGCTTATTACTATCGTGTGAGCGCGTTGAACGCCGTCGGGGAAGGCGAGATGTCTGGAGAAGCATCGGTTGTTCCCATGTCTGTGCCCGGACCCCCTGTTGGACTGCAGGCACTCGGGATTGATGCTTCGGTCAAGGTTTCCTGGAGCACACCCCTGGATAATGGCGGTTCAGACATTACAGGATATCGTTTGTATAGGACGGCAAACAGCGCGTCCACACTGGTATCTGAAACGCCCGAAACTTCCTTTTCAGACCTTGAAGTAATGAATGGGGTCACATATTCTTACGCCGTAACCGCAGTCAATGCAGCGGGGGAAGGCCGGGCTTGCCTTCCGGTCTCGGTGATTCCCGGCTCATCACTATCAATCCCTAGTTCCCCCAGAGACATTGCTCTTAATGGGGGCGATGGAAATATCACCATCTTCTGGAATTCGCCTGAATCCAATGGCAATACGGTAATATTGAATTACACGATTTACAGGGGTGTCGCACTTGGTTCCATCAGCAAGCTGACTGTGATTCCGGCTGTGAATGTCTTCAAAGATGCTGGCCTGATAAACGGGGTGACATATTATTACAAGCTCAGCGCGACCAATTCAGTGGGTGAGAGCCCACTTTCAGATGCCGCCGCATGCACCCCTGAAAGCATCCAACCTCTGAGCGCTCCCAGAAACTTCAATGTCACCATGATTGAAAGGAATGCAACGTTGACATGGCAGGCGCCATCCTATGATGGCGGCTCCCCAATCACGGGTTATCGCATCTACAGGAGCCTGTCTTCGGGGAATTCCAGCCTTCTTGTGGAATTGGGTGCCACAGTTTCCTACACCGATACTGAGCTGGCCTGGAACACGACTTTCTATTATTCGGTCAGTGCATTGAACTCGGATGGCGAGGGGCCACAGTCTGAGGAGGAGTGCGTCAAAACGAATAGCGCACCTAACGGTCAGAATCAAACAGAGCCACCTCCAGCCTCATGGACGGATTATTTCAACCTGACATCCTCCATTACCACAGTTATCGTAATGGCCATTGGTATAGCCATTGCTTATTTTTTCATGAGAGGGGATGGAACGTTTCCTGAATCACGATCAAAAGATGCCGACAAGGCCATTGATAACAAGGCCCAGGATGATGGAGCCGACGAAGAAGAAGAACACTAGAAGGGTAGTCACCTTCTTTCCAAATGTGGCAATCATCACAGGAATGGATGTGATGCAAATCGCATTCCCGGTGATGGCGAACGCGATTGCGTGGCCAAGAGGCAGAGCCCCTGATGCCAGAAGGGGAGCCAGAATGAGAACGTCCTCACCGGAGCATATGAACAGCGGAATGCCTATCAGGACAATCAAGAAAAGCCCGGGTAGGCTTCCCCATAAGTCCCCTTGGCTGCCGAATATCTGGGCGATTGTCTCCGCATCCACATAAACAGAAAGGGCGGCACCGATTATGAGGCCGAGGAATATGTATTTCATGAGGTATATCAACTGGTCCCAGCCCGCAAGCAATGCGGAGTTGTGGCTCTTCAGCATGTTGGATGATTTGCAACCCTCGCAGGAATAGCAGCCCTTGCCACAGGCATCAGGTTCCTTGATGCCGGCGAACCGTTCTATGAATATTCCCGCAATCATCGCCAATGCGAAAACCGAGATGATCTCTATGACAAGGTACTCCCAGCCTATTCTCGCGAAGGCCAATATCATGACGATCGGGCTCAGGACCGGAACGATAATCAGGAAAGTGATTATTGTCCTGACACGTATCTGTTTTCCAAGGATTAGACCATGCGCCAGTGGAACTGCGGCGCAGGAGCATATCGGAAGGAGTGAGGCCATGGCACCGGCACCTAGCATGCTCTTCGGGAATTTTATCTTGCCAATGCCCATGTACTTGACCATGAAACCCGCAAGAACACAACCCCATATGAACCAGGGAAGAATCCCGAGCAGATCCTGGAAGAGCCAATCCAGGTAGGCCCTGTCGCTGCCGATGCCATCGGTTTCGGTAATTTGACAGATCCAACAGTACAGATAGAGAAAAATTCCGGAAATCGCGGCAATTGCCATGAATGCCATCTTGTACTTATCTGGAATTTTCTGGTCGTTGAAGGTGGCCGTGAGGAGGTCATCAAGCTTCTTCCATTTCTTCCTGAGCCATCCGAATATCCATAAGGCCGCAGTGAAAACAATGAGAAGCATGCTGACGAATTGGTGTATGCTGAAATCTCCGATTGACAAATCCTCAATGCCTGCCATGTGGCTATGCAATAAAATTTTGAGATATTTAAAACTGTGTGACGGATACCAGGAGAAATGGATATATAGTGCATGAACCTATAAGAATAAAATCACAAAGGTGCGCGCATGAAATTGCAGAGATGCATGTCAATCGTGTTGATATCTTTCTTGTTCATGTCCCTTGTTCCAGCTGGGATTCAGGGCATAGAACGGGCAAATGAAATCGTTCCCAGAGCAGTCACATACATTACCGGAGATTGGTTAGTTTCGGGTTCCGAAAGCAATTTCAGCGAGGAGATAATGTTGACGGGGAATCTCATAATTCAGCCTGGTGCTTCTCTTTCATTCAACAACGTGATTCTGAGGATGAATTGCGCATTATCCGGGCAGTACAGGATTGAGGTGCAGGGTGGCGGCGCACTCACCATCGACAACGGGTCGCAGATAACCAACGGCATGACCTCGACCGCTGGATACCTGTTTCAGGCCAATGCAGCTTCAACCCTTGATATGCGAAACAGCTCAATCAGCAAGTGCGGACTTCTGGGCATTGCAGGCGTTGAGACTTCGGGCATGAGAGTTTTGAGCAACAGCGCATTCTTCGAGAATGTTAGCATATCTGGATGCGCAAACGGGCTCATCGTGGACTCATGCGTCGCCACTTTGAGCGACAGCACGATTGCCGGCAATCTCCACAACGGGATTTTGGTATCCGATGCCGCTACCCCAGGTGCCGCCTCTGGAGCGATATTGAACAATGTCACGATATCGGACAATAGCGGCAACGGCGTTGGCGGCCAGGCATCAATCGTCACCATGGAAGCGAATGGCGGAGCCATCCAGAAAAACAAAGCGGGCATACTGATCGCAGGAAGCGCCAGCGTGGACATGTCATTGGACGATTGCGAGGTGATCCTGAATACGCCCGGTGGTGGAATCTGGCTCGACGGAACCTCAGCGGTTTCCGAAATAAGGGCGGACATAGTAAGCTGCAACATCTCGAGCAATTACGGCACCTCATTGCGCCTCGGTTTCCTTGGCAACGAGGTCCCGGCCAGGTCAGTAGCACTCAACATGAGCGGGAACAGGGTATGGTCCACCGATAGCAACACTGTCGGCGTGCTCTACGCATTGGCGACGGACTACATATTCACCAACCTGACCCATAATGATTTTTACCTGCCGTACATGAAATACGGTCTGCACATCGGTAGGGTCATCGATACTCTGAATACTTACCCAGCTGCGAAGAGGGTGGAGTCGCAGATATGGAACAACAACATCACTGTCATCGGTGGTGGCGTCATAAGCATATGCGCCACCGAGAACATCACGGCCACTGTGAACGACAACAGGATTTTCAACAATAAGAAGCCCATCGAATGCGGGGCAATCACAATCGGCTGGTTCAGTTCTAGATGGGATGACACAACGCCGGAGAACCTTACCCTTGTGATGAAGAAAAACCTCATATCGAACGTGGCTGACAGCGGAGCAGTCGGAATCAAGGCGATTTACAACATCTGGGCGGACATAGGCGATAACAACCTGTATGGAGTTATCGGCGGTGGTTTCAGGCTCGGTTGGATTGACGATGGCGACGCCCAGGATAGCACGCAGCCCTGGAGCAAGCCAACGCGGAACGTTCGAGCCCAAATATATCAAAACACAATCAGCGGCGGTTCGGGCAACAGCATCTGGGTGTATTCCTCCAATGGCAGCCGGATATACTCGAATCAGTTAGAAAACAAGATATATAGCGGAGATGGGATCAAGCTGCAAGCCTGCAAATACCCGTCTTATATTTATTACAATCATATCCATTCTCATAGCAATGGCAGCGGGATTAAGTTGGAGCAGGCGAACAACATCTCTGTTTATTCCAACACTCTTGAGAACAACATGTACGGCATAGGGTTCGACAGGGGTTCCCATGGCAATAAGGTTTTCAGCAACTGGATTTATAAGACAGATGACAAATACGGCTTCTATTTCAGCACCAACTCGCTTGACAATGCCATCCCGGCGAACAACACGGTGAACGGAACCGCCCTGAAAAAAATTCATAATCTCCACGGAGCCGCAGGCGCACTTGTTCCCATAACCGGTAACACTGTGTCACGGCCCAGGATGTCCAATCTGGGGCAGATAATTATTTCCAACAGCACATTCCTGGACATCACAGGGAACCAGGCTTCGAACGGAGCTACGGGGATAACCCTGATAAATGTGCAGTCCTCGGATATTCATGGGAACACACTCACCTCCGGTGCAGTCGGACAGGGCAGCGGAATCTCGCTGTTCGCTTCCTCGGGGAACTCGGTCCGTCAAAATACAATCACGGATAACACCATAGGCTTGGCTCTGATGCCATACTCGGCCGGCAACAGGCTCTGGGAGAACACCGTCACCAAGTCCCAGGACAGCCGCGTCGGCATATTCATCGACCCGAACGGGTCTGCATTTGACAATGATGTCCCGCAGAACAACACGGTCAATGGCGAACCGGTCTGGTATTTTTCCGGAGAACCGCAGGTGTCTTGGATGGCCTGAACATAACGGTGGGCAACCTGACCAATCTCGGGCAGGTTTTCGTGTCCGACGCCGATGAGGTAACCATCACAAATGCCAGCATCAAAGGGGGCAAAACTGGCGTCACCATGCGCAACTCCGAGTCATTGTGTATTTCAAACGTGACGATCCAGTCCACCGAATCGGGTTTATCCGCATCATATGTTGGCGCCATCCTCGCTGAGCGCATCAACATTTCCGGCATCGCCAATGGGGTTCAGTTGACCCGCGCGAATGCCACCTTCCAAAACAGCTCTATCAACAGCGTGATGCCGATGAAAATGGAATCGGCAAGTATCGCATCCCTGGTCAACACGACTCGCTCAAATAGAGCGGATGAGGTCTCAGCGGATTCATCGATGAAGGTTGAATGGTACCTTGACATCCGGGTCGAGAGCATGGGATTGCCATTGCCAGGAGCCCAGGCGAACATGACCGATTCATCAGGCCTTGTTGTTCTGAACGGCACCACCCGGCTTGACGGGACGATCCCCATAGTAATTCTCATGGAATGCACGCGAGTCGGCAACACATATGACAATCGCACCCCCTACCACCTCAATGTGACTAAGAAAGGATACTCAACCAGCTATCTGGCATTGTCCTTGAATGCCTCGGCACAAATCGTTGCCAATATCAGCGATGTCACAGCCCCTGGTGTCACGCTGATGCCCATCGGACCATCCGACTCGTTAGGGACATCAGCCAGCACGATATGGCTCAACGCTACGGTTGATGACTTCCAGACGGGGAACAACACAATCACAGGAGCGCAGTTTCTGATCACGGCATGGCAGGCAAATGCGACCGCCCCATCACCTTCTATCTCCTGCACAGCAATGCTGGCGGTTGACGGCGCTTTCGACTCCCCGAATGAAGATGTTTCATCAAAAGTCAATATATCCAATATGGCGAAAGGCCATTACAATGTATGGATCCGGGGACAAGACGCTCTGGGAAATTGGTGCCAATGGTCGCCTGCGGAATTGAACATAACGGACGATGAGTCGCCAAATGTCATCGCCGCGCCATCCCAATCATATCCCGCCAACTTATCCATCGGTGCAATCTGGTTCAATGCGACACTCAGTGATGTCGCGACCGGGAATTCCAACATAATAACGGTTGAGTGGGCAGTGGAACGCCAAGGCACGGCGGAGAATATTGGAGGCTCAACCATCTCAAGGCCAGTGGACGGAAGCTACAATGAACCAGAAGAGAACGTGTCCGTAAAATTGGCCTTCGGCTCATGGGTGCCTGCGAGCTATCTGTTCAAATTGCGCGCCATGGACTCTTCAGGGAACCTCGGCCTGTGGAACATGACAGCATTTACAGTAACGGACGATATTGCACCATCAATGCCTCGCAACCTGTTTGTAACAAACACGAGCGAAACGGGTGAGCTGGTCCTGACCTGGAGCGCGAACACCGAAGCGGACCTGGCCGGATACATCGTCTACAGAACAGAGGTCCCTGGAGCTAATTATACCTCGGTGGCTGCCATTGGCAAGAATCAAACCAGGTGGGTGGACACGGGCCTGGAAAACAACACGGCTTATTATTATAGGATAACCGCATGCGACGCCGCCGAACCACCTAACGAGTCCCCTCGCTCTGCTGAGGCAAGCGCGAGAACGATTGCTTATTTCGATGAAGAAACACCGGAAAATGAGTTTGCCGAAACAAATTTCTCCATCCTGCTTATAACCCTGGTGATAATTGTGCTAGCCATTGTTATCTGTCTGATCATATTTAAAAGGATGAAAACATTAAAATAAGATTATTTTCTAAGTTTCGATTATAAATATTTTACCCCATATAGTTAAAATACTACGTTGTAATATCACCCTAAAATAATACATAAGATATAACAAATAATAAAGAAGTAGGAGAGTATAATATGAAAAACCAGCTAATGACATATTTTGCGGCCGTCACAATGGTCGCATTGATGATAGGGAGCAGTTTCGTGGTATCGGCCAGCGTGCCACCCACTGAGAATGAGCCCGCAGATGTCTATACCTGGGATTTCGGCGGCCACGTAGTGACAACCGCTGAGACCTTCGAGGACGACATAATTTATTCGCAGGGCAACATTACCATCCAGAGCGGCGGGGTGCTTACCCTGATCAACACAACACTATGGATGAACATGAATGTCACATGGAGCAACTTCATCGAGGTAAGGAATGGCGGAACCCTCCGCGTCCTCGATGGCGGTGATGGCTTCACGCCGATGCATGCCAACGACACGGACGCATCCGTGATATTGGCAAATGACTCTGCGCTGCCATACAACTTCTATGTCCGCGACGGGGCGCACTTCGACGTGGACAGGAGCGCCATACACAACGCCGGAGCGGTGCCTGTCGGAAAGGACTCCTCCCTGTTGGGAGGGGCCAACCCGGACAATATAGCTAGTGTCTATTGCTCGGCTCCGCAAGCATCATTCCGCATAACCATTAACGGCCAAACGGCTGATATTAAAAACATTGTGTTTGCGTACCCCTATGCCTGGAGCCTGACCAATATGGTAGATGTGGCGAATCGAATACAGAGTTCCATTAATGGCCTTAACATACCTGACTTCGACTCTGTGGTTTGCACATGGACCGGCACATCCTTCAACCTGACATCCGGGAACGAGGACCCGTTCGTTTCCTCTTCCATCGAACCGCTCACGACCGCATCGAGCGGTATTGACATCTCGGGCGAGACCGTCCGGCCAGCCCTTGTGTACGGCGGAGATGCTCAATTCGGATCTCCTACAGCATTTGACCCCAATTATTGGTATGATGGGACCAACGGAGTCGACGATGGAACATTCAGGATCACCATTAACGGCGTGACCAAGAATGTCGGCCCAATCAAAATCAGGTCCAACTATCAGAATGGAACATATCCATATTGGTATTGCGTACAGAATTCGATAACTGATGCACTGCATGCCGCCGGCTTCGCCAATGCATACTGCGCCAAGACCTATGGGCAATTTTTCATAAGCGCGGGAGAGGGCGGTCTCACATCCACCATAACCAACCTGTCGAAGCACAGCGGAGGAGTGGGCACGGACATTTCCGGCCTCACTGTGAATGCATGGGGCCATAGATGGCTTAACATGGCCGACACGGCGACGATATGCACGCCCGGCTGGTGGATGGACTGCGCAGACAATGCCACTGCATATTCCTATGCGGCTTCGGACATGAGCAAGGCCGGGATTTATATCAGGTCCAATTTCGTCAACATTGAAGACAGCCTGATATCTGAGAACGCATACGCGCTGCTCTTCGACTCCTGCCTGCCTGAGACATTGCTTTACAACAACATCACGGACAACACTGGCACCGGCCTGTCAATACTGAACAGGACGACCTCTGGATACGCTATAAACTATGAACTGCATGACAACATATTTGCAGGCAATTACAGGGCAATACAATTCAGGGGCCAGACCATAGGGGTCGAAGTCCATAACCTCAATGTTTCCGAGAACGAGTTCGGCATGGAATTCTACGCCAACTCGCTGCTGAATGCTGACATACATGACAACGATGTATGGCAGAATTACCAGCCTTACAGTACCGGTTCCGGCTCCACACACGGAGCTTCAACCATATATCTTCTCGCAGGGCCAACGGGAACAGTGAACGCAGCCATCGAGAGGAACAATATCATTCAGAACTTCCGCGGAGGCATCTGGGCGGGCTATCAGCATGGCTTGACACCGTCCTACAACTTGAACCTCCTCGTAGCCAACAACACCATTCTGGGCAACGACGGCGGCGAGTGGTACCATGCCAGCAACATCCTCAACGTCAAGATAGTGGACAACAAGCTTGGCTCCTCCAACATCAGCGGCTGGAGTTGGGCCCCGGGCGAGAGGTTCAGGATCGGCTATGCAGCAGATGAGTCAGGAAACCCCGGCCTCCTTGCAGCTCCGGTGACGAACAACATCGAGGTCGCCAGGAACGATTTCCTGTACCATGATTTCGATAAAACGGTCTATATCGGCGGCCTGTTCAAGGTCGGAGGCAAGGACTCCATCGACATGAGCTTCGTGGACAACGACTTCAAGGCAATCCGCGAGGATGACAATACTATCGACATCGGCGGAATGATCCGGGCAGGCTGGGTCCCGACTGGCGAAGACACCAGCATAGTCTGCGAGGAAATCAGCATGGACATCTCAAGGAACAAATTTTTGTTTGAAAATCGCTACACAACCACCACCGACCAAGCCATTAATGTCGGCGGGATGTGCACTCTCCACGCAGAGAAGAACATCGATGTGACTATCAATGACAACGATGTCCGCGCGATTTCCAACAGTGGCAATTACATCAACGGTCTGAGCATGCTAAGGGCGGACAGGACGAACCCTGAGACGCCTGAAGAACTCCCGCGCGACTGCGACCATGTGAATGTCGAGGCATTAAGAAACAACTTCGACTTCAGGCAGCTGTACACCAGTTCGCAGAACATCGATGTCGGCGGCCTGTTCAGGTTCGCCGGCGAGTTCACCACCACTGCTGTTTTCAACGACAACTACATCAACATGGCAGGATACGTCTCAATCGGCGGCCTCTTCCAGGCCGGCGAGATACACGACTTGCTCGGCAAATCCAAGAGCACCACGGTTGACGTGTTCCGCAACACTGTCAGGTACCTGTACGCCGACAGCATCGGAACCGGACCCGACCAGGGCGGCTCGTTCCTGTTCAACGCCTGGAACAACGTTGACGTTGACTTCGAGGACAACAGCATCTTCACAACCTACGGTTCAGGAACCTTGCTTGCCATCAACAACGGCCCGAGCGGCGTGAACAGCGGTTCGAATCTTGCCAACTATACAACAGCAGTGGTGCGCAACAACCGCTTCATCTGCGATATAACGGATTCTTCCAGCTCAGGAATCGGCGGCATCATCAAGATGTCCGGCAACAAGACGCTGAACGCAATTATCGATAACAATGACATAAGAGTCAACAGCAATGATGGCGATATCGGTGGCGTCATCCGCCTCGGCTACCCCGACGGAAGGAGCAGCGACCCGAACCCTGAATGGAACATGCTTGACAACCTTATCGCGGACATCACGAACAACAAGATACTTTGCACGATGGATTACCAAAACATCGGCGGCGTCATCAGGACCTTCGCCAACACATCCATGGACATGGATATCCTTAACAACGACATAACGCTGGTTGACACCGGCGACGGCGCTCAATTCGGTCACATCATCGCGGTTGGCTTTGGAGAGTACGACAACGGCACCGAAGCCCAGGCAGAAGTGACGAACGCAAGGATAAACGGCAACAACATCAACGCATATTACACAGACAGCACCGAAGGAAACGGAGTCCAGGTTCGCGGAAAAGTCATCACAGTTGAGATGAACGACAACAACCTGCTCGGCTACTGCGCTGACACAAACCCGTACAATGTGCTTGGAGTGCGCATCGGCTACGTTTGCGAAAATAATGGAATACTCAACGACTACGCGACCGTGTCCATGAGCAACAACCGCATCGAGAACGGCGGCGTGAACGCAGCTATCCACGTCGGCGCCCTGAAGGACATAGATTTCTCCATCATTGGCGGAACTGTCATAGGTGCGAAGGAATGCGCTACCTATCCCCTATGGTCCACATACGGAAACGGCATCACACTGGAAGCTGTTAACGTCACCGCAACCATTTCCGGCACAGAGTTCGCTTTCAACAGAGGCGCGGGCATATTCGTGAACGCGTCGAACGACGCGGATGTTGTCATCAGCGACTGCAACTTACACGACAACGGATGGCATGGCGCATACCTGGCTGCAGACGCGGGCCGCGTGACCGGCACGATAACCAACACCGACTTCATCGACAACACCGGCGACATCTACGGCGTTATACCAGACCCGGACGAGTACTCCGGCCTCTACGCCCGCAACGCGACCCTCAGCCTGACGAACTGCCTGTTCGACAACCCGAGCAGCCTTTACGAGCTTGAGCTTGTGAACGCGACATACGCGAACGCGCTGGACACCTACTTCGACAGGTACAAGGCGCTGGTAGATGCTGATGACAGCACATTGCTGGTCCGCTGGACTCTCGATGTCCTGACAATACACCAGGCATCAGGCAACCCGCTGCCAGGCTGCGCGGTCACCGTAAGGAATGTGACCAATGCCATCGTCGCGACGGGAACGACCGGGCTTGACGGGCACTGGAAAGGCGCAATCGTGAGCGAATACTACAGGAACGCGACCGCTTGGACCAACTACACCGCACATGGCTTTACAGCAACCAAGGCACCGGCATCAGCGTCAAAGACAGAATCAATCAACAAAGTGAAGACTGTGGTCCTCGTATTGAACTACGTCTCGCCGCCCCCGGTTGCAGAGGCAGGTGACAATCAGACCGTCGGCCAGGACGAGCTCGTTATATTCAACGGCACGGCATCGACCGATGATATGCCGCCGCTTGTTTCATATGTGTGGACTTTCAACAATGGAACCGCGAACATAACGCTGAACGGCGATATCGTGAACTACTCATTCTCTGATATGGGCATCTACAATGTGACATTGACAGTCACGGACATATTCGGAGACACCGGATCAGACAACATGACCGTCACAGTGACAGACAGCTACCCACCGGTAGCGAATGCCGGCGCAGATAAGATTGTCGATGAGGACACTGTTGTGGCCTTCAATGGCTCGGCATCCACTGACTCAGCGGGAATAACGAACTACACATGGACCTTCGTCGACGGGACCGCAAGGATTCTGTACGGCGCCACCCCAACATACATCTTCGCGCAACCTGGCGTCTACACAGTCACACTCGTGGTATCTGACGCGGCGGGAAACACCGCAAATGACACACTGACCGTAACCGTGCTCGATGTCACTGAGCCAGTAGCCAACGCAGGGCCGGACCAGACAATACCTGAAGGCGGAACAGCATTCTTCACAGCCACAGCCTCGACAGATAACGTGCTGGTGGTTGCCTATGAATGGACCTTCAATGATGGGACAAACGATATTGCCCTGTTCGGTTCGACACCCAACTACACATTCCCGAGCCTAGGCTCATACGAGGTCACCCTTGTGATATTCGACGCCGCAGGCAATTCCGGCTCAGACATCATGTGGGTGCATGTGGTCGATGTCACATCACCGAATGTGTTGCTCATGGCACCGGGCGAAAACCTTGCAGGCGTTCCGATTGACTGGTCGCTTGTGATCGTCTTCGACGAGCCAATGAACCAGACCAGTGTGGAAGCGGCAATCAGCATTTCCGGCGGCATCAACATAACCGGATTCACCTGGGATGCCACGGGCAGGTATGTAACCGTTGCGTTCGGTGACTTCGCATACAACACAACATACACGGTCACCGTGAGCGTTTCGGCGAAAGACATTGCCGGAAATCCATTGGCAGCGGCATACACAACCACCTTCACCACAATGCCAAAGCCTGCAGAGCCAGAGGAACCGGTAGAGCCAGAGGAGCCCGAGACCAACTTCTTCACCAACAACTGGTGGATACTCGTGGTCATAATCGTGGTTCTGGCAGTGCTCCTGCTCGTGTCCCTGCTCAGGGGAAAGAAGGATCCCGCAGCACCGGCCACAGGCGATGTCA
The DNA here is from genome assembly GCA_938004075.1 of uncultured Methanomassiliicoccales archaeon. Classification (GTDB taxonomy): domain Archaea; phylum Thermoplasmatota; class Thermoplasmata; order SG8-5; family SG8-5; genus UBA147. The sequence goes on along the minus strand of CALKWP010000154.1, from coordinate 9,229 downwards.
CGCCGGCACCCCCGGCGGAACCGGCTGCAGAGCCGGCATCCGAGCCAGCAGCCGAAGAAGAGATCCAGTAGAACGAAAATGAGAGGGGGCAAGTCCCCCTCTCCCTTTTAAATTTTTCATTATTTCAATGATGTGAGAATATTGCTGCACTGGGTTTAGGTTCGCTTCTCCCACAATCAGTCATAATCTTTCCAATATACACAATTCGATGGTTCTCCCATGTTCTGGATTATATCACTTAGAAGAAATGTGCCAATAACGGTAATTAAATCAGCTTCCCCCACGCATGCTCGAAATTGCTTGCGGTGAAGCCCAGGTCCTTCTTCGCAACTTCGAGCGACCCGTCCAGCTTCCTGAACCGGAACTCGTCCACAACAGCAGGGTACTCATTGTAATAGAGTATGGACTTCATGCCCATCCTGCGGGGCTGCTGGAACCGCCAGTAGGCGCGTGTGTAGGCCTTCAGCCGCAGGAAGAACTCCTTCTCCTCATCCTTCCCTGTGATTTCAAAGACCGGGAGGCCGTCCATGACCCTGTGGCGTATCCTGGTGTGCTTGGTGTCGAACCTGTATTCCTTGTTTGTCGGTTTGTGGTAAAAATGGATGGACTTGCTCATGCGGATGTCCAGGAAATCAAGCCGGGATTCCGGGTTGACGCCGTTCCTGAATATCTGCGGCCCGATATAAGGCATGAAATAATCTATGTATGAGCCGTCCTCGCAATGCACCAGGCCCCAGTACCATGGCGGTGCGGGCGCGTTCACGGTTACACGCTGATGGTACGCGCTCCCCTCGATTGGCTTGCCCTTGATGGTGCCGGTAAGCTTCATTCCGAAAATCTTCATGATGTTGTAGCTGTATTTCTTCGTGTACTGGTTCTCGTTGAACCTGTGCTTCTGGAGGTAATCGTTCCAGGGCGTCATCTCGAAATGGAAGTCGTTGTCCTTGTCCTTGATATTGACCGTGTATTTCTTCGGGCCTCCGAAGAACCTGAAATCCGTTCCCTTCAGTATGGGATTCAGCTCGCCATCGTCACCATTGTGGCGCACCTCGAAATCCGCCTCTTCCAGGACTAACGGATCGTACATCTCTTTCCCGTCATACCACCAGGCGGCCACCATGCCGTTGAATTTAAGCACATCCCCTTCCCATGTCGGTATTCGGGAAACGCTCCACTTGTGGTCCATGACCATTATGTCATCCGTGTATTTTGTGGACCAGAGAATCATGAGCTGTTTTGTCTTGCCAGGGTGGTCAGGGTCCTTGATGAAGAATATCCACCACCACCACCACCAGGTGAGACCTTTAATCATGTCATCAGTTTTGAGAACCCACATGTTCTCGTAAGGTTTGTGGACCGCGCTGGTTACTTCCTTGGCCATCACGGTTCGGGATGTCTGCAGGATATTTATCATCTTCGCAAGGATTAGGTTTAAAACAGATGTTTCATTATCCATTCCGAGGAATCATTGTGCAGGAAGCTTTCGATGAACTTAAGCAGAGAATGGATGAGATAGTTGACATCGGCTCGGCAGCATCGGTGCTTGGCTGGGATCAGCAAACATACATGCCGCCTGGCGGGGCGGAGGCCAGGGGAAGGCAGCTGGCGACATTGGGGAAATTCGCCCATGAGCTCACGATAGACCCAAGGAACGGTGAATTGCTGAATTCGCTCGCCGATTTCGAGAAGAAATCAGACTATGATTCAGACGAGGCAGCGCTCATCCGACAGGCCAGAAGGCTTTATGACAAGTCCGTGAAGGTCCCTCCGGAGTTCACCGCCAGGTTCAGCATGGCCGAGTCCGAGTGCCTTGAAGCGTGGCTCAAGGCGAGGCCGGCAAATGATTTCGCGATGGTGCGGCCCAGCCTGGAAAATGTCTTCCATCTATGCAGGGAGTACTCGGATTTCTTCCCCGGCTACAAGCACCCTCTGGACCCTCTCATCGACAACCATGACCATGGCATGATTGCGTCGAACATCCGCGCAGTGTTCGACGAGCTGCGGAAGGAGATGGTCCCCATTGTCGAAGCCATCACCAGCCAGGAGCCCGCAGATGATTCCGTTCTCAAGCTTGGATTTGACGGGAAGAAGCAGCTGGAGTTCGGTGAGTCCATCATCCGCAAATTCGGCTACGATTTCAACAGGGGCCGCCAGGACATGGCGCCTCACCCGTTCACTACCGGCTTCTCCGTGAACGATGTGAGAATAACCACAAGGGTCCAGGAGAATTTCCTGGGCTCCGCGCTCTTCGGCACCCTTCACGAGGCAGGCCATGCCATGTACGAGCAGGGCGGCGCCCCATCCCTGGATGGCACTATCCTCAGGGGCGGCACCACTATCGGCGTTCATGAGAGCCAGTCCCGGCTTTGGGAGAACATCGTGGGCCGGAGCAGGGCGTTCTGGAGCCATAATTACCCTGCGCTCCAGAAGCTGTTCCCTGAACAACTCGGCCAAGTTCGTCTGGACAGATTCTACAGGGGCATAAACAAGGTCCAGAAGAGCCTTATCCGTGTGGAGGCGGACGAAGTCACTTACAATCTCCATGTCATGATGCGGTTCGACTTCGAATGCGACGTTCTTGAAGGCAAACTTTCGGTTGCTGAGCTGCCGCAGGCATGGAACGACCGCATGGAATCCGACATCGGAATAAGACCGCCCACCGATTCCGACGGCGTGCTCCAGGACATCCACTGGTACAACGGTATTATCGGTTACTTCCAGGGCTACACCCTGGGCAATATCATGAGCGCCCAGTTCTACGATGCGGCCGTGAAGGCCCACCCCGAGATACCCGACGATATCGCCAACGGCAGGTACGATAAATTGCATGGCTGGCTCAGCGAGAACATCTACCGGCACGGCTCGAAGTTCACTGCCAGCGAGATTCTTGAGCGCGCCACGGGCAACGGCCTGGATATCGGCCCGTACATGAACTACCTCAAAACGAAGTATGGCGAGCTCTACGATTTATAGAAATTTCACCCAGGGCTCCTGCATGTCGAAATCATGAAATCCTGCCTTATTGTAGAGAGCCTTTGCCGCCTCGCTGTGCCCCTCCAGAAACGCCTTCTGGCATCCGAGCTTCTTTGCCCGGCGCAGGCCCTCGGTAATGCATGCGAGAGCTAATCCCTTCCGCTGATGGTCGGGATGCGTGCCCACCGGATCAAAATATGCGGTATTTGAAATCTCGTCGTACCAGACCGTGGTGAATGAGGCGATCTCCCCGTCCGGGGCAAGCGCCACAATGTCCAGTTCCCGGTTGTACATAGGCGCGGCCTGGATGTTCCTGTACCATATCCAGCCCTCGTATTTTTCATCCGGCTCATCCGGGTGGAACGCTTTCCAGGAGCACCAGCTTCTGCTGGGGAGCTCCTCAACGCCGGCCAGCTCCCTCACGATGTATCCCTTGGGGACTATTGCCTCTGGGATGTCCCGGTCCAGGTCCTGGCGGCCCTGCCTCCCGTCTGTTTCCGGGGCTTTATATCGCACAAAGCCCCGCTGCTCGAGGAACCCGTGGGCGATATCATCCGCCCAGTTTGCCCACACATAGATTTTCTTCCTGCCGTCACATCCCATGCCGGAGAGTTCGGATTCAGCAACGGCCAGCATCTCCCCGTAGAGATCGTTTTTCAGAAAATCGGGATGAATCTGGATGAACACATTGAGGGGGCCTTCCAGCAAAAGAAAAGAGACAATGTTTCCGTCTGCCTCCCAGATGCGGACATTTTCCAGGCCGGGGTCATGGCAGTTGAGAATGCCGTGCCATTTGTAGTAGTCCAGACGGGCTACATGCCATGAGAATTCGCGAAGGCCGTTGGCCAAAAACACTTCCTGCAGGAATTTTCGTAACCTGGGGTAATCCACTTCCCCGGCGTACTGCCGCATCACGGGCTTCATGGAATTTTCTATCCCCTGGTGTCAGTGACCTTGATGATGTGCCAGCCGAATTGCGTCTTTACCGGGCCGACGATATCGCCCTTCTTTGCTGCGAAAGCCGCGGTCTCGAACTCCTTGACCATCCGGTTCCTGGTGAAGTAACCCAGGTCCCCGCCCTTCTTTCCCGAGGGGCAGGAGGAATGCTTCCTGGCCAGGTCCTCGAAGTTGGAGCCGGTCTTCAGCTTCTCCATCAATTTGTCCGCGTCAAGCTTCTTGTCCACCAGTATGTGGGATGCACGTACCTCATTAACCATTGAGTCCACCTGTTTGGAAATATGCAAGGCGATATATAATGGTGCGGGAAGGACGTTTGCGGAGAGATAATATCCGATGAAACCTTTTCCCAACCATGAACTGCAAAAAAGACCATAACCTGGCCAACTGCAACTGCACCTACCCCTGCTCGAAGAAGGGCATGTGCTGCGAGTGCCTGCGCTACCACCTGGAGATGCGCCAGCTCCCGGCGTGCTGCTTCCCGAAGGATGATGAAAAGACATATGACAGAAGCTTCGAGAAATTTGCCGAAGCCTGGAACCTCTAATTATCACAGACATCGGGAAAACTATATTCCCACCTTCACCATTTACCGCCGTGATGAAGGATAACAACCAGAAGCTCCTGATATTCGACGCATCCCGCTGCACCGCGTGCCATTATTGCGAGATGGCCTGCTCATATTTCCATTTCAAGGTCATTGACATAGGCATGGCCAACCTCCGGGTTCTTGTCAACCCCGACACAGGCCAGCGGGATGTTGCTCACTGTCTCCACTGCGATAACGCGTTCTGCCTGGAGGCATGCCCAACAGGTGCCATATATCGGGATGAAGCGACGCGCATCGTCAGGATTAATCCCATGAAATGCATCGGCTGCAAGAGTTGTGTGGCTGCCTGCCCAGTGGGTGTGCCATGGTTCCATGCGGCGGAAGGGGCGGCCAAGAAATGCGACCTCTGCGACGGCGACCCCCAGTGCGCAAAGTACTGCTCGCCGGCGGCAATCCGTGTGATTGACCGGAATGATTACAGAAAAGAGTTCCAGATAATCGGAGGCGGCAGCCGTGAATGAGCCAGCCTTCATGAATCAGATGCCGGCGGAAGCCAATGTGGTGTCTGCTTCCATGCCTTCGGCCAACCGTTTATTCCTGGAGCTGGGCAATCCTGCGGGCATTGCTGCGGCCATGGGATTTTTCACTGAAGTCCAGAAAGCCAGGCTTATGACAATAACCTGCTTCGAGACGCCGGCGTTCTTCGAGATGCTGCATCATCTGGATGATTCCGGGATTGTTGTGACTCTCAGGACCATATTGTGGAAACCGGCCAATGCCTTCCCATCGGTTGCTGCGATTAATCCTGCTGCCGAATTGATCGAGCATGAGATAATGGAGCTTTATGGCATCATTTTCGAGGGAAACCCCAGGCCGGAAAACATGATACTCACGGATGAATGGGCGAAGCTCACGCCGCTGCGCGGAAAGGTGAGCCAGCTCGATGCAAGGATGGACGGGAACATCGCCACAATTATCGAGCATGGGTCAACCACAGCGCCTTCAAAGCGCGTCATGAAAGTGAGGTCGGGAATGGGCATGCCTGAGGGCCCGCCACTCTGCCCGCTGAAATGCCCCGGCAAGGAGATTATTTTCACGATTGCGGAAGATTCCGGAACCGTGTCCAGGCACCCCAACCTGAAGAAGGAGGCGGGGAAATGAAGCGTTACATTATTTACCTGGGGTGCATGATTCCCATGCGTTTTCCCAGCGTTGAGAAGTCGGCACGGCTGGTGTTCGCGGACCTTGGTGCAGAGATTGTAGACCTGGACGGCTACACATGCTGTCCCGACCCGGTTCTCACCCGCCTTGCTGAGGATGAGTTCTCACTGGCGCTATCCGCCCGGAACCTCGCTCTCGCCGAGAAGCTGGACAACGATCTGCTGGTGCTCTGCAACGGCTGCTTCGAGACACTGGTAGAAGCAGAGGAAATGCTGCGCGACCAGGCAACCAGGGCCAGGATAAACGCCATGCTGGCCAAAGATGGGCTGGAGTACACCGGCAAAGTTCGGATACGCGCTCTAATCGATGTCCTGACAGAGGATTTCAGGCCGGGAGAGATTGCCCAGAAGCTGACAAAAATTATGCCGGTGAAGGTGGCCTGCCATACTGGCTGCCATATGCTCCGCTCCCCCCAGCATCCAAAGGACCGGATCAAGATCCTGGAGGACCTGACAGTCGCCACCGGATTTGAGGTCGCAGCTTACGGCCGCGAACTGGATTGCTGCGGCTTCCCGGCAAGCATCGCCGATGAAGCCATGGCCATGAAGCTGCTGATAACGCCCAAACTGGATGCCGTGAAGAGGTCCGGAGCCGAGGCAATCACGACTGGATGCCCGACCTGCCTTTACCAGCTTGAGTCGAATCAGGTCGCGATGAAGAAGCTGGGGAGCGACATCGACCTCCCGGTATTCCACATCCTGGAATTGATGGCTCTTTCCTTCGGCCATTCCCCCGAAACGATGGGCCTGGAGCTGCATCGCAGCCCTGCAAAGGCCTTTGCCACGGCAAGGTGGGGGGTGAGCCAGTGACCGAGATGAACATCGGTCCGTACCATCCGTTCCTGCTGGAGCCCTGGAAAGTGGACCTTGTCACCGAGGGCGACATAATCACGGATGCGAAGGTCACCACTGGTTACGTTCACAGGGGCATTGAGAAACTCCTTGCCAGCAACCCATACCTCAGGGGACTGCACATATCCGAGAGGGTGTGCGGCATATGCTCCACTGTTCACAGCCAGACGTTCTCCGGAACTGTTGAGAGCATGTTCGGGGTCGAGGTACCGGCGCGTGCCCAGCACATCCGCGTGATTCTGCTTGAGCTGGAGCGGCTTCACAGCCATTACCTCACTCTTGGACTCATGGCCCATGCCGCCCACCAGGATGAATTGTTCATGGACACGATGCGGAGCAGGGAGCCGGTGATGGAGCTCATGGAAGCCATAACCGGCAACAGGGTCAACCTCAGCGCCATAACCATCGGCGGCGTGAAGCGCGATATCAACCAGAAATTAGCCAACCAGATGAAGGACAGGCTTCCGGGATTCTGGGGTCTGAGCGAGAGGATCCTTGCGGCGCTGGACGATGGGCAGGCGCTCGCGGAGAGATTGAGAGGCGTTGGCAAGATCGATGGCGAGAAAGCCATCCGTTGCGGTGGCGTCGGCCAGACATTGCGAGCTGCTGGCGTGTCACAGGACATCAGGGCAATCGAGCCCTACGCTGCGTATAAAGACCTCAATTTCCACATCACGGTCGAGAACGGCGGCGATGTCCTCGCCAGAACACTGGTCCGCGCCAGGGAGACCATCGAGAGCATCCGCTTGATTGAAACCGTGCTGGACGGAATGCCGGACGGCCCAATCATGGGAGAGTTGCCGGAGCCGTTCGAGACGGAGGCAATCGGCAGAAGCGAGGCCCCGCGTGGCGAGGTCATGTACTATTTCAAAGCCAACAAGAGCAACATCCCGGAGCGTGTGAAGGTCCGAACCCCAACATTTGCCAACCACCGCGCCCTGGTGGAGATGTTGAGAGGCCAGCCAGTAACGAACGCACAGCTCATCATCGAGAGCATAGACCCCTGTTTATCATGCACGGACCGGTGATTCAATGCTGAAAGTTTTCCGATTCGATGCGTCTGGCTGCAACGGCTGCGATATCGAGATACTCAGTGCGGTCCTCAATCCAGAGTATGGAATAACCGGGATAGAGGTTGTGGACGCTCCCGAGAAGGCCGGAGCCATGATAGTCACCGGCGGCGGCAATCAGAAAACGGCAGAGCTGCTGAGAGAGGCACATACCAGGCTCCTGGAGCCGAAGCTGGTCATTGCCATGGGCGCCTGCGCCGCTTCAATGTGCGTTTTCAAATCAGGATACCCGATGAAAGGGCCAGTGGATTCCATAATCCCTGTGAACTATTTCGTGCTGGGCTGCCCGCCAAGGCCACAGAACCTGGCCATGGCAGTTCATGCACTTCTGGAATCGGGTGATGAGCATTCCGAACCGGTCTGGATAGCCCCAGAAGGATTGAGAGCCAGGATTGCCCATGATGACGAGAAATGCACTGCATGCGGGGCCTGCGCCAACATGTGCCCGTCGGGCGCAATTGACATTGTGGAGGAAGAGGGAGAATTCAGAATCGCTTACAACCTGTGGAAATGCAGCTTCTGCGGAACCTGCCAGTCGGTCTGCCCCGAGGAAGCTGTTAGGCTCACACCCGACTATGTAATGCAGGACGCCGCCAAGTCCAACCTGGTCACCCGGGGCAGCATGGAACGGATGTGTTGCTCTGGCTGCGGCAAACCCCATATCACGAGATCCCAGTTCAAGGCAGTGAAAGCCAGGATACTGGAGCATGCGCCCGGCATCGCCCAGGCAGAGATTGATAAGTCTTTATTAGTATGCCAGGAGTGCAAATCCCAGATTGGCGCTCAAGCCAATGCCAGAAAGGAAATGGCATCCTGGGCATACGATTGATATTGGCGGATTGAAATCTTTATATCAAAACAGCGTTATGCCACCCATATGAATCCGTTGGAGGATGAGTTCAACCTCAGGTTGCTGAAGCACCTGGTCTCCGGTACCGGCGTGAGGGTCAACATCAACGCCCTGGCCAAGGAGCTCGGGATGCACAGGACCACAATAAAGAACCGCCTTGATTCACTCCTGTCCAAAAGGATACTGGACAGGCCGAGGTATCCGTTCATCCAGCTTTTCGAGGAGTATCCGCTTCTGATTTTGGCGCTGGCAGACATCCCCCGGAATCCGGGTTCCAAGAGGTTCTTCGAGGAGGACCAGCATGTGTTTGCTGCCTACCCGTGCAGGGAAGGCGCTTACAATACCCTCCTGATAGAGTTCTTCAAAGACATCGAATCATACCATTCCTGGCGAGAGAAAATAGTCACCGAGGAGAAACTGCCAAGCAGGGAGACCAGGGCGACCGCCGATGTATTCTTCTTCAGCAACAGGCTGTGCATCAAGTACAATCCGGGCTGCTTCGTTGAGGAGATGGGCCGTTTGATTGAGCAAAAGGGCTCGCTTCAGCTTGCCGGTGAGCGGCTTGACCTCACCGACCTCAGAATCATGAGGAGCCTTTCAAAGGGCGCGGACATCTACCCGAACGAGACATACCTGGCCAAGGAGCTGGGAACCAATCGGAAGAAGGTGCAGAGGCGCATATCGATGCTGCTGGAGCACAAAATCATCGACAGATCGGAAGAGCACACGTCTGAACTCCAGTCACGAATCACCATAT
>CALKWP010000153.1 GCA_938004075.1 uncultured Methanomassiliicoccales archaeon | reverse complement strand
AACAACTTGTTGTGAGCACGCCGAGTTCATGAAATGAATTCGGCGATGAATCCCTCTCCCGCATTACACTTTTCCATACAGAAAACAATATATACAGTTTCCACAGTGGCATCTTCACATGTCTTTCATGCCAATAGCAATAACACTGTTATTCTCTATGGGCCTCAGTCTTCTGGTTGGGCCCTGGTTCATCAGCAAGATGAAGGAGAAGGGGCATGAGGTCACTGATTACTACAAGCCAGGCCAAACAAAGGTGGCGAACAACGGCGGAATACTGACCCTTTTCGCGGTTTTCGCAACTATAATCGTGATACCGCTGGTCTTCAGGCTCTTCGTGAAATTCGAAGTTGACTTCCCCAGGGAATTCACGAACCTGGACACTGCACTCCTGATGGTAGTCCTTCTTTATGCGTTCTACGGGGTTCTGGACGATTATCTGGACGTCGGAAGGTTCTCCAAGATCATCATCCCCCTGATGTTCGCCTATCCCCTGGTCATCGTCATGTCCGGGTGGTCGGTCTGGGTGCCAGTTGCCGGGCAGATAGATGTCGACATGTTCGACATCGGGATTCCGGGACTCGGAACCCTGACTGGCTCAATGATGCTTCGCTACCTCATAGTTCCGGTATACATCATGGTCGTGGCCAACCTGAAGAACATGCATTCCGGCTTCAACGGCCTTCAATCTGGAACCGCGCTGATTGTGCTGACGTTCATCCTGCTGAAATCATATATGGATAATAACCTGGGCAGCATGTTCACCATCGCCGCCATAACTGGCTCCCTGGCCGCGTTCTTCTGGTACAACAAGTACCCGTCAAAGATGCTTGAGGGAAATATCGGCTCGCTGGCAGTTGGCGCAGCAATCGGCGCGGGGCTGGCGATACAGCACTATCTGTTTGCCGGATTTGTGATGCTGATTCCGCACATAATCAATTTCCTCATGTATGTGTACTGGCGCTTGATGAATCGCAGGCACCCGGAAGATCCCAGATGGGCAATCGCCAAGTTCGGGAAGGTCAGGGAGGACGGCACCCTGGAAGTTCCGAACAGGCTTACCCTGAAGTGGGTGCTTCCATACCATTTCAGGATGACAGAGCCGCAGGTCGTGTATTCGATGTACCTGCTGACGCTGGTGTTCTGCATTCTCGGGCTCTTCGTCCCAGGATAGACACAATGTCAGCACTCGGTGAATGCGACTTCATTCGTGTAGAAGCAAAGCATTCGCCCATGGCCCGGGGACATTTTATCGTTGAATGGAGGGGCCATGAATTCCCAGCATTCTGCAAACAATCGGTGAACGCCGAGGATAAATGGAAGCGATGAAAAGGCGTTCGCCCTGGGAAATCAATTTTCAAACAAACAATCCCAATGCGTAATGCCGGTAATTCCACCATTTTGAAAGAGATGAATTACCGGTTGTCTATTCGATGTACCTGCTGACGCTGGTGTTCTGCATTCTCGGGCTCTTCGTCCCAG
>CALKWP010000152.1 GCA_938004075.1 uncultured Methanomassiliicoccales archaeon | reverse complement strand
CCCAGTCATACGGCATAATCGGAATGGTGAAACCGTCTAGAGTAATCTGACCAGCGCCGTACAGACCACCGTTCAGGCTATCACGGAACCGACGAGCTTCCAGCGAGTCCAGCGAGATATTGCTGTCGCAAACCGACCAGCAGGTAAAGCTATCGAGAACGCAACCGGCGAAATCTTCGGGGACAACCAGAACGATATCGCCAGCAGCGAGACGCTGGGCTGCCAGAGCCGGAGCCATACGAATGCGATGGCGAATACGCCGGAAGGCAGCCTGGAGCAGGTCGATGTAGCCGTAAGTACTGGCTACAGCCGCACCATTCCAGGTTACACCAGAACCACCGCTCATACCGTTGTCGTTCATGTCGATGATAATTGAGTCCATCATCGGACATAGCGAGCCGTCTGAGTCGGTGTAACCCGTCTTGATAAGCTGCTGAAGGCCGTTGAATTGACCAGGGGTAGTGCTGTTACCAGTCACAACCATCTGTTTGAGGTCTTGGATAAGAACCTCAGTGGCCAGGCGCATATCGTACTCACGCTGATTGGTAATCTGCGAACCATCCAAACGATAGCGCGGCTGAATGTCACAGTACCGCAGACCAATCTTGGTGATGTCACGGGTCGGGCTTTCTCGGCGCAACCGGGCGAAATCAGTCAAGACGAAATCGCAGTAGTCGGCTTCTGCACCATTAGGGTCAGCGCAGGGGTCAGCCAGCCATCCATCAGATGCACGTCCACCGAAACTCTCGGCACGCACGAAGTTCAGGAAGGCTTTCTTGATGGTGCAAACGTCAGTCTTTTCCCAGCCAAGCCAATCCAAGAAGGGAGCAGTCCCTTCGAAGGAGAGACTCATCAGGGCGGCATCCGTACAGATGTCGAAGAAGGCTTCGCATCCGTAGATGGAGGCAGTCGTACTCAAAGTTTCTTCATCACGTCTTTGTTTCATTTGGAATCCTCCTTAATTGGATTCGAGTTTCGAGATGGTGTCTGCGGCAATTGCCGCAAGGTCCAGGTTTGAACGCTGTTTGCTCCGCTCCTGCATTGTCTGCGGAGTGATAGCAGCACGTGGACGATACATAGCCCGTTTAGCCGGGGTTTCGTTTTCAAGCTCACGCTGTTTCTGTGCCTTGTCGGTTTCGAAAGCGGTGAGCCGAGTCTGAATGGATTCCAGTTCTTTGGTCATTCTGTCCATTGTGGCCACAGCTTGACCGAGAACTTCATCCGTCTTGGACTCGGTCTTCATCTCCGGAGCTTCGGCACCAGCCTCTTCACCTTTGCTCGCCGCAATGATTTCTTTGATGCGAGCTTCCAGTTCGGGGGCCGTCAGCACAGCCGCCACAACCGTTTTCATAGTTTCAGGGTCGAGCTCATTAGCCCGAAGCTCTGGAGTCTGAACCGGAGTTGAGGACTTTTCGGTATGAGTAACTTCCGTAACCGTTTGAGGAATTTCACGAGAGACCATATCGGCAGACTGCCGATTGATGCCATCAATCTTTTCCTCAAGGGATTTTGCAAGTTCCTCGTCGTCCCCCGCCAATTTTCTGATAGCCAGTTTCATGTCTGAGTTCATGCGAGTTACCTCCTTGGTAATCGATGTCATAATTGAGGCTGCCGACTTCTCGGGTAATAGCGAGATGAACCGGTTGATGCCTCTTGTGTACACTGGAATAGCAATACCTTCGATTGTTCGTAGTGTCGTTGGTTGAGCAGTTGGCAAATAGGCGATTGATAATCCCCAAAATTCTGGTTCTTCTGAAATCGCTCTAATTGCCGCTTGTGCCTCTGGCGTATCGTAGAAATACCCACTGGCACAGTATGCAACACCTTCCCTCGCAATCCAGTCAGCCTTGCCGAGTACAACCTTCTCCCCCATATGGTAGAAATCGAGTTCAGGATAGTTACCAGTTTTATTGGCATGTTCTACGAAACTGTCAAATAAACTGGTGCTGTCAATTTCTCCCGACCTGTTAAGGACTGCTGTGCACGCAGGGAAAGCAAACCAACGAACCTTACCGCTTTTCTCGCGGGTAATGCTTAGTGTTCTGGACGTTTCGCTGAATTCCATCGCCACCTGAACTAATGGTTCAGATGTGATTTTGTTATCGGCATCTACCTTGATTGGCATCTTGTAGAGCTTGCCATCTTGCAGTGTAACGATAGCGAAGATTTCGTTTTCGTCCATGTAAAGGTCAAGTAATTGGGCTTTTGATAGCTCAATACCTGTTTCAGGGTCAGTTTCTGATGGATAGTTGAGAGTAAGCTGTTCTCCAACATATTGCATCAGTTCATCGGTGA
>CALKWP010000151.1 GCA_938004075.1 uncultured Methanomassiliicoccales archaeon | reverse complement strand
CGGCGACCACCGAGATTTACACTCTTTCCCTACACGACGCTCTTCCGATCTCACTCCCGATGCCGGTTCCCTGAGCCGGGAGCGGAGCGTTTCCATCTCGTATGCCATGACAAGCATCTTCTCCCTTCCGCCTCCTTCCAGCGCGAATTCAATCACTCTGCCGGATGTTATCTCCGGGCCGAGCATTGCTGTCACGTCCCTCATGGTCATCCCGCACATCTGGCCAAGGGACCTGGCAGATGCAGGGCCGTGGGCACCGAGCAGCCTCATGAGGATGGTCTGCTGCGCTTCCCTGCGGCGCTCCGGCTCCGGTTCGATGTCCAGGGCGATGTACCTGTTGAAAGTGGACCAGCTCTCCCTGTCAACGAATTTTCTGACGATGAACATGTTCCTGTCCAGCTTGTCAACGATGGATTTCAATTTATCCGCTGGAAGCCCTGTCGCCTTGCCCAGGGACATTATGTCGGTGCCGTCGCCCGCGGTTATGATGTCCAGAACGCTTCTCTCGGGTCCGGTGAGCGATTCATTCCTGTAAGCCGATAGGAATAACCATGCATCCTTCCTCCTGACGAAGCACACGCTCCCGTCCATGAACCGGCCGTGAAGAATATCGCCCGACCTGCGCCGTTCCAGCCATTCTTCGTAAGCTTCCTTCGGGCAGCGCTTCACCAGGTCCTGGGGCATCCAGACGATTCCATATCTGTCGAAGTACGCGTCAATGCCTTCCAATGGCTCGGTGTGCTTTGCCAGCAGATGATTCTCCACCTGCGGCTGAAGTATGGAATCATTTCCATCCTTGCCCTGCAGGCGGGCCCGGTCCTCCACAAGCATGTACTGTAGCTCCGGAGCGGTGAAAGAGCCGCTGGCCAGCATCCCCCTCGATTCCAGTTCGGCGATTGCAGCCGCAGTGGTGTCCCGGTCAATGCCTAGATCGTACGCAACCTCATCCAGCGTCAGCGGCGCGAAATACTCGAGATGGCGGTAGACCAGCTTGCCGGGGAATCTCCTGTCCGGCTTCACAGATTCCGGCGTTCTCCGGCCCCACAGAGCGTTGCCCTTGCCATCCTGGCCGACCCTTTCCACCAGGTAGGCGCGCTCCAGCAGCAAAAGTTGAGCCCTAACTGATTTCTGCTCCGCTTCCAGCTTCTTGGCCAGTGAGGAAATGGGCATCGGTTTTGCCAGGATGTTCAGTATTGCCTTCTGGTCCTTGTCCGGTTCCTTGCCAGTGCCGTAAAGCGCAGCGAATTGCCCCAGCTCGGACGGATGAGCGAATGCGCTGCGGCCCGCCCATACAGATGAAATCTTTCCTTCTGCCAGGGCTCTTGCAGCCATTTCGGATAACTCGCTTTCCGGAAGTATCGAGAAATCATAGATGCTGGCGCTCTTTCTGGTGAACAGCTCCAAAGCACCGACCGTAGCCAGGACCCCGGGGATGTCATCCTCGCTCTCGATGAGTGGGCGCTTTCCCTCAAAGAATCTGGTGACCAGTTCGGGCTCGAATTCCGGCTTCAGGGAATCCAAACCCCCGACGCGCATCAGCACCTTCCTGTGCAATTCCTTCAGAAGCGCGGAGCGGTCGTGCATGAGCACGATGTCCGACATGCCGACCAGCACGATGTTATGGGCGAAAGGCGAAGGCACATCCGATGTTCCCGCGTGGGTCACAGTTATCGAGCCGTCCCGGATGCCGGAAAGGATGCCGATTGCGGAATCCAGGCTCATGGCCTGGTTCATTATCTCGGCCACCGTTTCCCTGACTATCGGGAAATTCTCCCTGTCCTCCAGCGCCCTGAGGACCTTCTGCGACCGCTGCTGCTGGCGGCCCACCGGCACTTCCCTGCCCTGATAGTTCCGCAGGACCATGAGGCCCCTTGTTGAGCAATGCCTGAACCGCTGCTTGAACATCTCTGTCTCTCGAATCGCCTCGCCCAGCAGCGTGATTATATTGTCCGGATTGACCAGCTTCTCGATGCCCTTCAGGGGTATCTTCCCGGGAACGGTGAGCATGAAGCAATCGTCATTAATCGACACGCTGACATTGCAGCCGAACTTATTGGACACAGCCATCGCGTACGCCCTGGACAGCGCGTCATTGGTCCGGCGGCCGAAGCAGTAATGGAATATGACGTTTAGATTGTTCTTTGGGTCCAGGTATCCCTCGATGAGCAGGTCTTTATCCGTCGGAACTGCGGAATTGAAGGCAATCTGCTCGTGGATGAATGAGGCAATCGTTTTAGCGCCGCCCATGTCCAGCGGGTAGTTCTCCCTGAGCCACTTCTCCATGTCCTTGCCTGACGAAACCAGTGATGCCATGTGCCCCCGGAATTTTCCTATCTCCACCGAGAGGTCGTAACTTCTGGGCAGCATCTCCCCGGTCCATGATGGGATGGTGGGCCTGCGGCCGGTCGCCGGTTTCACGAAAAGGCTCATCTCCCTGGCCCTCACGAATTCGTATGCGCGGCCCCCCAGGACGAACACGTCGCCCGGGGAAAGGCGTTCGACGAAGCCCTCTGAGAGCTCGCCCAGGCGTCCCCCGGAATCCGAGTAAACGCGATAATTGGCTTCCTCGGGAATTGTGCCGCTGTTCAGGTAGTAGATGAGCCGGGAGGACTTCTTCTTCCCGAATTCTCCGGAATCGTCGTCCAGCCATATCTTGGAATAAACATGGGGCATGTCCCTGCTTGCCAGGTAATGAATCACTGATAGATAGTCATCCCATTCCAGGTCATGATAACTGTATGAGTTTCTGATTATATTGAAAGCCTCCTCCAGCTTCCAGACCTTTTCCAGCGCCATTCCGACGATGGTCTGGGCAAGCACGTCCAGCGAGTTTCGGGGCAGCTCAACCCGGTCGATGAAGTTCTCGCTGGCCTTCTTCGCCAGCACAGCGCATTCCACAAGGTCGTCGTTATCGAAGGCAATGAGCTTGCCGCGGCTCACCTCCCCGTAGCCGTGCCCGGACCGACCGACCCTCTGAAGGCCTTTCGCGATGCTCTTTGGCGAGCCGATCTGGCACACCATGTCAATACTGCCGACATCGATGCCCAGCTCCAGGGATGTGCTTGAAACGGCCGCCCTGAGCTCCCCTCTCTTAAGCTTGTCCTCCACTTCCAGGCGCGTCTCGCGGCTCAGACTGCCATGATGGGCG
>CALKWP010000150.1 GCA_938004075.1 uncultured Methanomassiliicoccales archaeon | reverse complement strand
CCCGGTAATTTTTTGGAGATTGAGTCGCGCGAATCTGGCTATTCCGAAAACCCCTGCAAAGCGAGACCTCTGCCCAAATTGTCAGCTGCCATGATACTTGGTGGATGGCTGTCGCCCAAGAATGCCCGGATTGCTTTGGATGATAACGGGTGAATGGGTTCGGGCAAGAATATCTGGATGGTTTTGATCAGAATAAGCAATGTGCCGAAAACCCAGAAACCAGACATGAAAATCCCTGAAAACGCGGACCGCCGACCGGGATGAATAGGATTCCCCGCAACGATGCACTAAATATGGTGCAAACCGCATTGATCTTTGGACGTGGATGACATAGGATGAAGCCTCAATTTTTAAGAAACGAGGTAATCATTTATGGCTGCACGGCCTGTGGAAAACAAGAATTGTACCTATCTGGTCATTAAAGAATTTATTCTCAAGGAAATCGTTCAGACCGCCGGCGAGGATTCCATCTCCCTGGAGTTCCGAGAGTACCTGCCCGGAGATACCGCTCTTTTCCAGACTCTGGCCGAAGAAGATTCTTGCCCTAAAGCTGGAGATGTCGTTTCGTACTTTCCAAAGGGAACGGTATACCCCGATAAGCCGGATAAATTCGTGTGCCTCGTCAAAGGCAAAAAAGATCCGACCCGCCGGGCATTGATCAATCAGCGGGGGCAAACCCGATTTCTATCTCCTCCCGCCGCCATCGCCCTGATGCGGGAGCTGGGGCAGGAGGAGGCGAGATTTTTTTTGGCAAGGGGTGGGGGGGCGCTCAGGTTCACTGATGGTTAAAATTGTTTTCTGAAAATCCTGCCAGCCGAAGGCTTCTTGCGTTTTTTAGCCTAATTTCTTCGCCAGGTCTTCAGCCTTGAGGTGTGTATAACGCTTGAGCATCTGGAGAGTTTTATGGCCAGTAATACTTGAAACCTCCATAGGGTTGAGCCCTTTTTCAAAAAATCTTGAAGTTGCCTCATGGCGGAGGTCGTGAAATCGTAGATTTTTTATGTTGGCTTTTTGGCAAGCTTCACGAAATGATTTGCTTGCGTGATGTTTGGATATTCCGAAAACTTGTCCACTGTTTTTGTCTCTCAGACTTTTTAGAGTTTCAATCGCCCGAGTTGAGAGGGGCACAAGGCGGGATGTTCCATTCTTCGTGTCAGGCAATAGTGCAACACTTCGCTCAAGATCTACATTTTCCCAGATTAAAGAGAGGAGTTCTCCTCGTCTCATGGCAGTTTCGATGGCTAATATGGCCAATGGACGAGTAGTCTTGCCGAGTGCTGCCAATAATTTTTGTTCTTCTCCGGGAAGAAGTCGCCTCTCCCTCCCCTCAGGAAGCTTGGGGCGTTTAACTTTTGATACAGGATTGTCTATAGATTCCATCCCCCATTCGCGTGAGGCGACTGAAAAAAGATGGGAAAGAAGAATTAATTCATTGTTGACTGTGAACGGACTGGCTCCACTTGAAAGACGCTGGTCTCTGTAGCGGGCTACATCAGTGCTGCGAATCGAAGCAAGATAGCGGGGGGCCAATTCTGAGCGGATGAATCCATCAATGCGATAAGATTCCTGTTCGGCGCCCTTTTTGTTGGAAGTAACTTCTTTTCGGTATCTCTCTAATGCTTCTTTGATGGTTGTTTTTTCGGCCTCTGTTCTCGATACAAAAAGACCTCGATCCATTTCGCATTCGATCAGCCGAGCCCATTTCTTAGCGTCTTCCTCTGTTTCAAATGTTTTTGTCTGATTTGGCCATCCTCTGCGTCGAATCTTGACCTGCCATTGGTAGGGCCCTCTTTTTAATATTGATGCCATTTTGTCCCCTCCATTTTGTCCCAGTCTTATGGCATTGTCCCAAAAATGTCCCAATAATGCAAATGCTGATGGTTAAAATAAAAAAGGCAGCTATGCGTTCTGCGCATAACTGCCTGTTTTTATTGCTTGGCGGGAGCAGATGGAAATCGACTCCACCAGGGACGGGATACGCCCCCCACCGTTTTTGAAGACCGGGAGCGTCACCAGACTACTTCCTGCCACCATT
>CALKWP010000149.1 GCA_938004075.1 uncultured Methanomassiliicoccales archaeon | reverse complement strand
TACGAGATGGTGATTCGTGCTGGAGTTCAGACGTGTGCTCTTCCGATCTCTGTTTACCAGGGAGTTCAGGTCCATACCGATGCCTTTCAGGTAGGCCGATGTTTCCGGGAGGAATGGGTACCGGGCTAGCAGCCGGAGGTTCATGCCCCCAAAATGCGTTGTTTGTCTTTAAGGTTTCCCGCATGAAAGGTTAATATCGTCTTCGCACATTCCCTGCCGAGGCTCATGACATTTGTGATGTTGGAAGGAAATAGGGTCGGGGTCGGTAAGATCATTTGCCTTCTGCGCAGCTACCGCGCCCATGCCGAGGAGATGGGCAGCCAGACAACGGAAAAGCCGGAGTTCTTTCTGAAGCCCAGGACGGCCATAATTCATGATGGAGAAGACATAGTCATACCCACTGAGTCAAACGACGTGCACCATGAGGTTGAGCTTGCCGTTGTGATCGGGAAAGCCGGCAGCAAAATTTCTGTTGAGAAAGCCATGGAGCATGTTCTTGGTTATGCAATCATGATTGACGTCACCGCAAGAGACCTCCAGGCGAAGGCCAAGAAAGCGGGAAAACCATGGACGGTTGCAAAGGGTTTCGACACTTTCGCCCCCATATCGGAAGCGGTCCCCGCTTCGCGGATAAAGGACCCGCGCAACCTGGAGATTTGGCTGAAAGTGAACGGCCAGGACAGGCAGAGGTCCAGCACAGGAATGATGATATACACCATTCCCGAGATAATATCCCAAATCTCAGGGGTCATGACACTGGAAGCAGGGGACATCATCGCCACCGGAACCCCGGATGGCGTAGCCAGAATAGTCGCGGGGGATGCTGTTGAGGCTGGAATCGGGAATATTGGCATACTCCGCATCAATGTCAGAAGTGCCTAATCATTTTAATCGAGTGAATGTGGTAGGTTTTTTATCGGAGATGCTGTCTCACCCCCGGGATTAACTCAGATGATGTTCAGGACGGCGACTCAGCATGATGTCAGTATACGCGAACAACGAGGGAAAGCTCCAAGTCGTGAATGGCTTTCAAAGCCCATGCTGGATACGTCTTGTGAACCCTAGTTCTGAAGAGATTGCTGAGCTCAGCAGGAAATACTCAATTCCATCAAATTTTCTTTCCGACCCACTTGACATACATGAGCGTGCCAGGGTGGAGACAGAAGATGGCGTTCGCTTGATTATTATGAGGGTGCCTTGTTTTAAAGAGGGGCTCAAGGTGGAATATTTCACTATGCCATTAGGTATAATCTTGGCTGAAAATGTGATAATAACCGTTTCAAACCAGGAAACTGCTGTTCTGGAGCCGTTCGTTGCTGGGAGGGTGAAGAACCTCTGTCTGGAGAAAAATAACCGTTTCGTGATGCAAATTGCTTACCAGGCATCAAAATTATACCTGACCTACCTTGAGAGGATAAATTCCAAGACCAACCTGACAGAAGACGAGCTGCATAAATCCCTGAAGAACGAGGCGCTGGTCAAGCTTCTCAACCTGGAAAAAAGCCTTGTCTTCTTCACCACGTCGCTGCGCTCCAACGAGCTCATGCTGGAAAGGCTGCAGAAAAGCGAAGCGAAGAACTTCACCGAAGATGATCTCGAGATACTGGAAGATGTCATAATCGAGACCAGGCAGGCCATTGACATGGCTAACATCTACAGCAACATACTGAGCGGGATGATGGACGCATTTGCCTCGATAATATCCAACAACTTGAATATTGTCATGAAATTCCTTACGGCCACAACCATAATACTGATGATTCCAAACCTCATCGCCAGCATATATGGCATGAACATCGGGTTGCCATTGCAGGACAACCCTCTGGCGTTCATTTTCCTGGTAGTTTTCTCCATCTGGCTCAGCTTCGTTGTAGTTCTGTTATTCCTGAGAAGGGAATTGCTCTGACGCTGGATGAAAGGGATCGCCTTCAGCAATCATATATAGCAATATGCCCGCGCATCAGAATCTTTATTAATTAATAGAAGCTTATTGTCGTGAAGTGCATTTATGTCGTCGGGGGACCTGAAGAAAGTAATGAGTACGCTTCTCCATCAGAAGTCCAAGCGCATAGTCACTGGAGTGGTGAGAAGCGGCAGGCGCACCGACATCATGACAGTGGGCAGCCAAGGGAGGTATCTCAAATCCAGGCCGCCGAAGACTTCTGACGTCACCGACATTGCCATTCTGCCTACCATCAAAGCGGCCATCATGCATTCACAGGGCGGCAAGATCGAGGTGAAGAAGCGCGATTACCGCGAGAAAGTCAGGCGCAGGAAGATTTCAACGCTCATCTGCATGGTCCTGGACGCGTCTAGCTCGATGGTCATGGACGCGAAGATGAAGGGCATCAAGGATGCGCTGGGCGAGATGATGCTTGACGCTTACCAGAAGCGCGACCGCATTTCACTGGTAAGTTGTTACGGCAGGAGTGCCGAGGTTGTTCTTCCTTTCACATCAAGCATCGACAAGGGCAAGCAGTACATCGAGAAGCTTGAGTTCGGAGGGACAACACCGCTGGCCGCGGGGTTGCGCGAGGGCCTGGAGAACCTCAGGTCCAAGCTCAGGATAGAGAAGGACACCAATCCACTTCTGATAGTTGTCACCGACGGCACCGCGAACATGCCCATCGTTCCAGGCGAAGATATCGAGGCCGAAATCAAGGACTCCTGCGTCGCAATTGAAAAATCGCATATCCCGACGCTGATAATCGATGTCTCCAAGACGGGCTCGAAGCTGGCTGAGGAGATGGCCGCCCTCTGCGGCGGGGTGTATTACCACCTGGAGCATGGCGATGTTATAGAGACGCCAATAAGAATAGAGGACGTGATGTCGTTCGACAGGGTCCTGGAGTATGTGTCCATCGGTCTGGTGGACCCGAATTTCAAGGGCGCTGTTTTCAGGGCATCGGACAAAGCCACAGTCAAGGAGGTGCTTGAGTTCGTGGATTCCCTCTCGCTGGAATTCAGGGCAATATCCGACTGCCCGGTCGGCTGCGACCCGGCAGACAAGGATGCTTACTGCCATTATTGCCGGTTGAAATATCTGGATGCGGAGCAGGCCCCGGAGGTAAAAACGACCCTGCGCACATTTCCTATAGTCCAGCTGGACAAGGAGAACACGACATCCGAGATGATGGGCGACATCTACATCAGGTTCGTCGCCACAACCAGCAAGCTGAAGGAAGCGAACCGCGGAATACTTTTCATAGAGAACATCGATCTGCTGAACAAGGACGTGGCCAGGGTAATAGCAAGGACCCTGAGGGACCGCTCATACACCCTGGAGAAGAACGGTAGGAGTATGACATTCCCCTGCAAATTCTCTGTTGTCGGCACGCTGAGCAAGGACGGCGCCAAGGTCCAGAAGGAGCTGGAAGACCAGATCACGCTGTTCGTGAAGTCCGGCGACTTCGACGATCTGCAATACAGGACGAAGGCAATCCAGTACGGGAAGGAGTATGACGCGGACCCTTCGAACTTCAAGACCAAGCTGGACAGGATAAGGAAGGAATGGATGATCAACTACCTCAAAGCGAGAAAGGTCATGCATGACATCACAATCCCGGAGATACTGGACCGCGCACTGGACATGTATTCCACGGAACTCAGCCGCGAGGAATGCTTCCCTGATAAATTGAAAGGGCTGGCCAAGGTCATGGCAGCGAGAAATTTTTCAGCTCAGGTTGGCGAGAGGGACGCTGCCGAAGCTATCTCGGTCATGAAAAGGCATTTCAAAGCCGAGGGCGATATGGAGATGGAAATCCCACAGGTGCTGAAACCATTTTTGGGCATTGCGCATGCGGTTGCCGAGGCCGAGGTTCTGAAGGACAAGATATTGCTGTTATTGGTGTCCATGGAAGACATGGGCGGCGCTCTGATTCGCGGCTTTGACACAGACTCGGTGAGGAGCGCCCTCAGATACCTTCAAGAGATGGAATTCTCCATTGATGTTGCAAAAGGCTGCACTGTGGGATGCGACCCAACGAGACCGGAAGAGTTCTGCGCCAGGTGCAGGCTGGATTACGAGTATGACCGCATGGTCATCGAGAAGCAGAAGCTGCCTGTTGTATTCCTTCCGAAGAACGTAACACTCGAAGGATTGAGGGGCAGCGTATTCGTGAACTATGTCGTCAAGCCGAACCTTCTCACAAGGGCGCACCGCGGGATAATGTTCGTTGAGAACATCGACACCCTGGAGCATGACGTGGAAACTGCTCTCGCAAGCACGCTGGCCACGGGAAAGAATTCTGTGGAGAGAGATGGAAAAGTCGTGGAACAGCCGTGCCGGATACTGCTCGTAGCCACTGTTGAGGATCCAGAAGCGGAATTGCACCCGCTTCTATCGGACAGGCTGGGGATACTCATGGAGGCCACTCCGGAGGACCACGTGCTCGTCCGGGTGAAGGCCCTATGCTATCTCGAAGAATTCGGCTCAAAGCCGGAGCTCTTCGACACAAAGATACTGGGAGGAAAGGAAGCGGCAATCAACAGCGTGCTGGATGGCCAGAAGCTCATGCCGGAAGTTGAAATAACAGATGCGCAGCTCGACCTCATAGCCAGGATGTGCGCCGAATTCAATGTGGAAGGCAACAGCAGCGAGTTCCGCATCGAGAGCGTCGCGAAGAGCATGTGCGCACTCAGGGGCGAGCGCCGCGTGACTGACATGGACATCGTGAAATCCGCACAGGTCGTCATACCGCTGACAATATCAGCAGATAAGGATAAAAGGGAGGAACTGGCAGAGTCCATCAGGAACATGGTCCTGCAATACGCGTGAGGTGCTTGATGAGCGATGACGAGATGGACATGGCATTCACCGACCTTACCCGATTCAGGAAGAAGAGGGAGTTGCCACCCTACCCAATAGTCGGAATCGTGGGCCAGCAGATAATGAAGAAAGCGCTTCTCCTTGTGGCATCCAGCCCGGCCATCGGTAATATCATTCTCATCGGGGAAGCTGGAACAGGGAAATCCACTTCGGCCAGAGGCCTTCGCGACATACTTCCCGAAGCCGACATGGTCAATGGCTGCGGGTACAATTGTGACCCCAGGAACAAGCAGAGCCTTTGCGCGGAATGCAAGGCATCAATCGAGGAATTGAGCTATACGCCCCAGAGGCTGCCGCTCCTCGAACTTCCGATTGGAGCCTCGGACAGGCGCGTCTTCGGAGGCTTTGACAGCCAGTCCAGGCTGAAGCCCGGGTTCGTTGGTCAGGCAAACCGCGGGTACCTTCTGATATCCAGAGCAAACATAATCAACCCGGACATGCTGAACAGCATCCTGGACATATCGGAGTCCGGGGTGCATAAGTCAGATGGAAAGCATGGCCAATTCAAGCATCCAGCCAGATTCAATGTGATAGCCACCATGAATCCGGAAGATGGAGAACTGGAACCTGAGGTCATGGAAAGATTCTCCATGTCCGTAAAGGTCCAATCAATCCGGGACATAGAGGAAAGGATTGAGATCGTGAGGCGTGTTGAATCATACCGCAAGGACCCGGATGATTTTGTCAAGCGAAACCGCCGTGAGATGGAAGCTTTCGCAGCCAGAGTGAAGCGAGCCAGGGACCTGGTCAACAGGGTGGACATGCCTAAGAAAGTGGGTGATGCCATTTCCAAGATCCTGAAAAAGGTGGGGCAGGATGATGAGCGCTCAAGGAAGGCACTGACAGAAGCAGCGCTGGCCAATGCGGCGTTCAATGACAGGGTCTGGGCAACGATTGATGACCTGGCGGAAGTCGGCGACCTGGTGCTGGGGCACCGGGATATTTAATATTGGCATCAACCACTTCACGCAATCAATTTTATGATGAAAAAATGAAAGGAAGGGCTGGTCACTCGACCAGCCCGATTCTATTTGCGACTAACCGGAGTAGTATGCCGCGTCGTACGGTTCCGGCTTCAGTCCCTTCCTGGTCCTGATGCTGGCCACTACGTCTTTCAGCATTTCCCTGGGTATCATCTCGAAGCCGCAGTTCTCCGTGCTCCAGAGCGCGCGGCCTGCCGTCGCGCCTCTCATGGAGTTTGAGAATCCGAACATCTCGGCGACTGGCGCTTTTGCCTTGATGATGACCATCTCGCCTTCCTGCTCCATGTCCTCGATGACCGAGCGCCTCTGCTGCATCTCTCTGGTCGCGGCTCCCATGACTTCCTGCGGGACGTTGATCTGGACGTTCTGCTTCGGCTCCAGCAGGGTTCTGCCTGAAAGGCACATCGCGCCGTATATGCCCTGCCTCATTGCGGGTATTGCCTGCGCGGGTCCTCTGTGGATCGTGTCTTCGTGGAGTTTTGCATCCATGAGCTTGACCTTGACGCCCATGACCCTCTCCTCCGCGAGCGGGCCTCTCTTCATGACCTCGATGAACGCTTCCCTGAGAAGCTCCATCGTTTCGTGGAGGTTCTGGATGCCCTTGGTCATGTCAAGGAAGATGTTGGGGCCGTATATCGACACGACGCTCTTGGCCTCGTCCTTGTCCATGCCAAGTTCCTGGAGCTGCTTCTGAAGGGCCTTGGAATCTTTTATCTTGTTTCCCTCGGAAGGTATTTTCCCGGACTTTATCTCCTCGACGATATTGAGCGCGAGCGGCTCGGTGATGATGTAGAATTTGTTGTGCTTATTGGGGGATTTTCCCTCGAACTCCTGTGGTGTAGGTTTCTCTACCGATTCCCTGTACACGACAATCGGCGGGGACGCGATTATATCCACCTTGTGCTCGTTGACTATCCTGTATTGTGTGATCTCAAGGTGAAGCTCTCCCATTCCGGACATTAGGTGCTCACCGGTCTCCTGGTTGATTTCCACCTGGATGGATGGGTCGGCCTTTGCGACGCTCCTGAGGACTTCCACAAGCTTCGGGAGGTCCTTCATGTGCTTCGCCTCTATTGCAACTGTGACCACAGGTTCCGAGTAGTGGACCATCTTCTCGAAGGCCTCCATCTCCGGATCGGAGGAAACGGTTGAACCTGCGATTGCATCCTTCAGCCCGGTGATCGCAACTATGTTCCCGGCGTCAATCTCGTCCACAGGTATGCGGTCTGCGCTGACTGTCAGCGACACCTGCTGGACCCTGTTCCTGTTCGGCATCCCGCTGATTGACAGCTCCATGCCGCGGCTCACCTTGCCGGAGAAAAGCCTTCCAATGGCAACTTCTCCAGCGTGGGGATCGAGTATGATTTTTGTGACCATCATGGCCACCGGTCCGTTGGGGTCGCAGTTCATCATTGACTTGCCGACCTTGGACTCCAGGTCGCCTTTCCATATGATCGGGACCCTCCTCTTCTGTGCGTCCAGGGGGTTCGGCATGTGCTCCACCACTATGTCCAGGATAACCTCGTGTATAGGCGCTTTCTTCGCCAGCTCCTTCTGCTTCTCCTCGGCGCAGTACTGGAATATTTCCTTGAATGTGATGCCAGTCTTCTTCATGTAAGGGACTGAGATAGCCCAGTTGTGGTAGGCGGAACCGAAAGCGACGGTACCCTTTGTAACATCCAGGGCCCATTCCTTCTTAAGGTCGTCCGGCAGCAGCTTCAGTATCTTGCCATTGACCTCTGTGATGATGCCAGTAAGGCGTTTCTGCATCTGCTCCTCTGTGACCTTAAGCTCGTTTATCAGCCTGTCGACCTTGTTAATGAAGAGAATGGGTCTCACCCTCTCCTTGATAGCTTGACGTATGACCGTCTCGGTCTGAGGCATTACACCTTCGACTGCACAGGCGAGAATGAAGCAGCCATCGATTGCCCTCATTGCCCTGGTGACGTCCCCGCCAAAGTCAACGTGGCCAGGAGTGTCAATCAGGTTGATCAGATATTCCTGCCCATGATACATGTGCACCATGGATGCGCTGGCTGCATTGATTGTGATGCCCCTTGCCTGTTCCTGCTCGTCATAATCAAGCACGCATGCCTTGCCTGCCAGGTCCTCTGACATCATTCCGGCGCCAGCAATCAGGTTATCGCTGAACGTCGTCTTGCCGTGGTCAATGTGCGCCGCAGTCCCAATGTTGCGGATCTGCTTCGGTTTGGTCATCAAAGCCTGTGCCCTTTTGATATTGTCTTCTTTGCGTCCCATTCAAACACCTCTGGGTATTATCCTATCACTGTGAATCGCTTACCTGGCGGAACCGGCTACCCTTTCAGTCTCCTCTTTCTTGGAGATGGCGAAGCTGTTCATGTCGCCCTTGGCTGCCAGCATTATCTCGTTGGCCAAGCAAATCTCTATCGGCTTCGTGTTCTTGTACGAAGCGGTGATAGCGCCCTTGCATATGTTGCGCAGGGCTATGTCCAGCCTCCTGGATGAGCTGATGTCCACGGCCTTCGGGACGGAGACGCCGCCGTATTTCAGCCGCGTGACTTCTTCCCTTGGTGTGGTGTTCTCCAAGGCATCGATGAAAACCTGGACCGGGTTCTTCTTGGTCTTGGATTCGATTATCGAGAATGCATCCATGACCGCGCTGTAGGTCTTGGTCTTCTTTCCCGTGTAATTCTCATTCCTCATCATGTTGTTGACCAGGCGTTCGACGATGTTCATCTTGCTCTTGGCG
This sequence comes from uncultured Methanomassiliicoccales archaeon, assembly GCA_938004075.1. Classification (GTDB taxonomy): domain Archaea; phylum Thermoplasmatota; class Thermoplasmata; order SG8-5; family SG8-5; genus UBA147. Next base: position 4,494 of record CALKWP010000149.1, on the reverse strand, counting down.
AAGGGCCTGTTTGCGTGCCTGGCGCCGGTGTGCGGAACCATGACCGGGTCAAGGTTGATGTACCTGGCAAGGCCGGCATCGCTGACGACTATCTCTGACATGTCGTACTTGTCGAAGAGCTTGAGTTTGTCCGGCGGTATGCCGACAATCTTCTTTATCGGCTTCACCAGGGACTGGGGCTTTTCCTCGCCTGCCGCTTCTGGCCTGGGGGCTGGGGCTGGTTTTGATTCCGCTGCCAGCTCGGGCTTTGCCGGCTCAGGTGCCTTTTCCTGGACCGCGGGCTTCTTTTCCTCGACTGCTTCTGGTTTGGTCTCTATGGGTGCTTCATCGGTCATGTCATCACCTAACTGGCTTCTCTTTCCTGCCGCGAACCATCTCGTCCAGGGACACATTATTCACCTGGATGACCTTGAATCTCACACCGGGGATGTCTCCGTAGGAACGGCCCATCCTGCCTCCGATGCCTTCGACCAGCACCTCGTCGTGCTCATCGATGAAATTTATGGCGCCATCGCCAACGGCAAAAGCGGTAATCTGCCTGCCGTTCTTGATAAGCTGGACCTTGACGCACTTCCTGAGGGCGGAGTTGGGCTGCTTGGCCTCAACGTTCACCTTCTCCAGGACTATGCCCCTGGCCTGGGCTGAACCCTCTAAAGGATCAGCTTTCTCCTTGAGCTTGAGTATCCGCTTCTTGTAATAGCGGTCGTTCCATCTGAACTGTTGTCTGCTCTTCTCGAGCTTTTTTGCCGTGTGCAATCCTCGTGCCAAGTTAAACACCTGCTCACTGTGGAACCAGGGGATTAAGAAATATTGTATTTATAGTTTATTACATTGATATTATATAGTGAAGGGGATGGGTTTCAACCTGAAACGATCCTGACAAGGCCCCGGGAAGAGAGAATGTTCGCAAACTGCGAGGGGAGAGTCACCATGTCGTCTTTCTTCAGTTCATAGTCCGCGCTCATGCCTGCGAATTCGGGAATGTCTTCAAGAACATGGACTATGGCAGTCTCGATGGAAGCGGGCGCTTCAATCACCGGTTCAGGTTCGGGGGCGATTATCATTGTCTGGGCCTTCACCGGTTCTGGTTTGGGAAGCTCCGCGGAGAACGGCTGGGGGCATTCCTTGTCCACTTTTATCTCAACGCCCTTTCTGAAGGAGGCGAGAACTTCAACCAGCTGGTCATAGAGAATCTTCTCTTTCTTGCTCATGTTCTCCGGATGGGCAGCGCCGAGCATCCGGTCGAGAGCAGCCAGGGTGATCTTCCTTTCCCTGAGCTCGTATATCATCTTGAGGCGTTTGTCAACCTTGCTGATCTGGTCCCAGAGCATCATTGCGGCCGGGTTCCCAGGTTCCCGGATGGCCGAGCAATGCTCGTTCCTGAGCTTCTGGAGATGATCTTCGGCCTTTTCATGGAAATGGGGGGGCAGCTTTGTCAGTACCTTGCTGCGCCTCTCGTTCCTGTGAACATCAGAAATCTCGCCGAAACCGATTTCGTCCCCTGTCATCGACCCGCAATCGTAATTCATGTATTATAGCTTTTCACCGGGTCGCCGAAAGTACCATAACCTCAAAGCATAATGGGGGTTCGGTGAGCGACATGCAGGTTTGCCCTCTTGATTTCCGGTACGGCAGGGAGACCATGAAACTGGTCTTTGACGAAGAAAGGCGATTGCAGCACATGCTGGACGTTGAGGCGGCACTGGCCTCGGCACATGCCAAAGTGGGCAACATCTCCAAGAGGGATGCGGCTGCGATCAAGGAGAAGGCGACCACCGGATTCGTGAAGCTGGAAAGGGTCTGGGAGATAGAGAAGAGCACGAATCACGATATCATGGCCATGGTGAAAGCGCTCACCGAGCAGTGCGGCGCATCAGGTGATTTCGTTCATCTGGGTTCGACCTCAAATGACATTGTTGACACAGTCATGGCGCTGCAGTTCAAGAGCGCGCTTGACATAATCGAGGACGACCTGATCATTCTCCAGAATTCACTGCTTGACCTTGCGGAGAAACACAAGGACACGGTCATGGTGGGAAGGACGCATGGCCAGTTCGCTGTCCCGCTTACTTTCGGCATGAAGATGGCCGTTTACGCTAGGGAAGTGCAGAGACACCTTGATCGATTGAGAGAAGCCAGGCCTCGCATTTGCGTCGGAAAGATGAGCGGCGCCGTGGGGACGGGAGCGGCGCTGGGAAAGCACGCTGTCCAGATACAGGACATGGTCATGAAGGATCTCGGCCTCGGGGTGGAAGAGGCAAGCCTTCAGCTCGTTGGCAGGGACAGGTATGTTGAGTTCGTCTCCATCCTGGCGAGCATCGCCTCAAGCCTTGAGAAATTCGCCGTGGAGGTGAGAAACCTCCAGAGGTCGGAAATAGGCGAGGTCGCCGAATCCTTCGATGCGAAGAAGCAGGTCGGAAGCTCCACGATGGCCCACAAGCGCAACCCCATAAAATGCGAGAACGTCTGCAGCCTGGCCAAGGTCGTTCGCGGGTTCATAATCCCGACCCATGAGAATGTGCCGCTCTGGCATGAGAGGGATTTAACCAATTCAGCTGCGGAAAGATTCACGATTCCGCATACATGCATCCTTGTGGACGACATGCTGGTGAAGATGAGCCAGGTGTTCGCCAATCTCACGGTCTACCCGGATAAAATGATGGCAAACATAGAAGCGTCCAGAGGCCTGATAATGGCCGAATCGGTCATGATCGCATTGGTTGGAAAAGGCATCGGCAGGCAGGAAGCCCATGAGATGATGCGCAAACTGTCACTGAAAGCCGCGGACTCGGGAGCCCATCTGAAGGACCTTATGCTGGCCGACGATTCAATCAGGCAGATATTCAAACCGGATGAGATTGACGCCATAATGGACCCGAAAAGCTATATCGGCCAGGCTTCTGCCATAGTTGAGAAGGCCTTGAAGGACCTGCGCTGATCATTTCAGCGATTCCAGTGCCTTGGATGTGCGCTCGACCATCTTGGCGCTGTTGATGTCAGTGAATATCCTCAGAGCACGTTCCAGGTATTTTCCTGCGGACTCTTTATCCCCTTTCTTGCGCAGCATGAGGCCGCACTCGTAGCAGGCATCCGCAAGCCGGTATGGCATGCCAAGCTCCTCGCGTATCTTGATGGTCTTCTTGAAATAATCGAATGATTTGGCATAATCCTCTTTCAGCTGGTATGCAATCGCAAAGGACATAAGAGCGCCGGACATCCCCAGGGAATCTTTCATCTTCTTGAATATTGAAAGAGATTCCTCACAGTACTTGATGGATTTCTCGAACTGCCCCAGCTTGGCGTAGTCCTCTCCAGCGTTGAACATCGCCCAGGCGTTCATCAGAACGTAATTGGCTTCCCTGGAGACTTTGATGCATCTCTCGTAGTACTTCACGGATTCCTTGTAATTCTCCATCCTGGCATACGCGACGCCGATGTTATTAAGGACTGTGGCGACATTGTTCATCTTGCCGGCCTTCTCGAAGAACGCCAGGCTCTGCTTGGCGTATCCGATGCCAGTGTCATAATCGCCTTTCTCATCGTAAACATTGGCCATGGCCATGTAGACCTGGGCCATTGCTTCATCATCTTTCATTTCCTGAGACCGGGCAAGCGCATCTTCCAGGAAGCCCAGCGCCTTTTCATACTCGCCCCTGCGCCAGTGTGCATTTCCAAGGCTTCTCAAAGTTTCGATCATGTCTTTCGGATTGTCGAGCTTCATGGATATGGCCATGCTTTCCTTGAGATGCTTGTCTGCTGTTTTGTAATCCCCATTTCTCAGAACGTGGCCTGCGATGGAGCGGTGAATCCGGCCCTGCGTCACCTTATCGCCCAGTTTCTTCGAGAGTTCCAGGGCATCGTCATAATGCCGGCCTGCCGCGTCCCAATCCCCTGCATTGGAACTTGCCGATGCGAGATGGATGAGGTCCTCCAGCTTCTTCGCGGAATCTGTTTCGCCCTCGACCATTTGCTCAAGATCCTTCAATTTCAGAATCTTGTTGTAAAGGTTCTTGGCTTTGTCAGTGCCGAAGAATTTCATGGAAGCTGAAAGTCCGCTAGCCAGCTTTGGCAGGTCCTCCGGGCGGATGCTGTCCGGGTCCAGGCCCAGGTCCTTGCATTGCTTCTTGATGATGAACTGGCCCATGTCGCCCAGTTCGGACGTCATTATCTTCAGAAGCTCTTCAGAGAGGGATTTCGGCATATGGATGCGGATGACCATTAGGGGGCCGGGATAAAAAAGGTTTCGGAGGGAATGTTGCGGTATTTTCTGTGAGATTGTGTAAGTTAATAATCGCTAGTTCGTCGGTTCGTTCGAATTGCATAATATTTGGTGCGGGCAATTCGACTAACCATTTTTCATTGAAACTTTATTTTAACGCAAAGGATGAAAGAAAAGCAGCAATGAGATCGACGAACAGACTATGATACAATATGTATTCAATCGCTAGTTCGTCGGTTCGTTCGAATTGCATAATATTTGGTGCGGGCAATTCG